>DATLFI010000373.1:0-10642 GCA_035524895.1 Thermoanaerobaculia bacterium
CATCCGGCCCCACGGCGCTCCCAACGCAGCCCACGGGGGTTCCACCACGGGCTGCTAGGCCTGGACGGCGCCTCATCGTGGATGGCTCGCGATCGTCTCCGGCGCGCGCGAGCCCTCGGCCCTCAGTCGACGAGTGCCTCGTAGGCGATCTTCTTGCTCGTCGCGCGCGCCTTGAAGGGCGCGCGACCGCCGCGCACCTGGATCATCCCGACCACGACCAGGTCCTGCGTCGGGTTGACGCCGAACCAGGTACCGCCGATGCCGTACCACCAGTACTCGCCCCTGGCCTTCGGATGGTCGGTGGCCTCGTGCGGCTCGTTCACCAGCGCGAAGTCGAGACCGAACAGGTTGCCGCGGTAGAGATTGCCGATCTCCGTGACGCCCTCCGGTAGCTGGTTGGTGGTCATCAGCGCGACCGTTTCGGGCTTCAGGATGCGCTTGCCGTCGAGCTCGCCGCCGTTGAGCAGCATCTGCGCGAAGCGGAGGTAGTCGTGAGCCGTCGAGACCAGGCCGCCGCCGCCGGACAGGAAGGTCGGCGGTGTGAGGTAGTCGGCGGGCGACTGCGGCTGCATCTTGCCGTCGTTGCTCGGCACGTAGAGCGTCGCGAGCCGGTGCGCGTTCTTCTCGTCGACCCAGAACGCGGTGTCCTTCATGCCGAGCGGCTCGAAGATCCGCTCGCGTAGGAACACGTCGAACTTCTTGCCGGACAGCACCTCGACCAGGTACCCCTGGACGTCGACCGAGACGCTGTACTGCCATTTGGTTCCCGGCTGGTGGAGGAGCGGCAGCTTCGAGAGCTTGCCGGTCATCTGCTGGATCGTGGAGTCACGATCGAGGATGTTCGCCTTCTGGTAGAGCAGGTCGACCTGGGAGCGCCCGAAGATGCCGTAGGTCAGCCCGCCGGTGTGCGACATCAGCTCGCGGATCGTCATCTCGTGGTGCGCGTCCTCGAGCACCGGGCTGCCGTCGGGACCGTCCTCGGCAGCGACTTTCAGCCCCTTCAGCTCGGGCAGGTACTTGGACACCGGGTCTTCGAGCCGGAACTTGCCCTCGTCGTAGAGCATCATCAGCGCGACACCGGCGATGGGCTTGGTCATCGAGTAGATGCGGAAGATCGTGTCGTCCTCGACCGGCTTCCCGCTCTCGAGGTCGCGCCTGCCGTAGCTCTCGAAGTGCACCAGCTTGCCGCGGCGTGCCACCGCGGTGATCACGCCCGGCAACTCTCCCTGGTCGACCATCTCGCGCATCGTCTCCGACAGCTTCTCGAGGCCGGCGGGATCGACCCCCACCTCTCCTGGCTTCGCCCAGGGGAGGCCATGGCTCTTCTCGTCGCGGGCGGCGGTGTTCGCGGAGACAGCAGCACCCCACGACAGGGCGAGGGCTAGCGTAAGGACGATCCGAGATACGCGGCGGCTCGGGAAGGCATTCGCTGCAGGAGCATCCATGGGCGGTTCCCTCGACGGGTGGGGTTGGAATGGTGGCTGGGGGGCTCCAGCCGCAAGCGGTGTGGCTCATCTTAGCTCGCTTGGCCCCTTGCGACGGCGGAGCACGCCATCCCTGCGGATAGGATCCCGCCACGATGAAGCGACACGGGAGATTCGTGCTGGTGCTCGTGGCGGTGGTCGCCGTCGCGCAGGTGGCGATCGGCTACTCCGTATTGCCAGAGAGTATGGCCTCGCACTTCGACGCGACCGGCTCGCCCGACGCCTGGACGGGGAGGGATGCGTTCGGTCGCCACGCACCCGAGCCTCGCACGTTCCTTAGGAAGGAGTGAACGCTGATGTCCTATGAGTTCTACAAGGTCTTGCACATCCTCGGTGTGCTGATGTTGTTCTCCGGTCTCGTGGGATCCATCGTCCATGCGGCCAACCGTGGAGACAAGGCGCAGAACGTGCTCCGCGGCGCGCTCGGCGCCCTGCACGGCGGCGGGCTGCTGCTCCTCCTGATCGCCGGTTTCGGGATCATCGCGAAGCTCGGGATAGGCTTCCCGGGTTGGGTGTGGGTCAAGCTCGTGCTGTGGTTGGTGTTCGGCGCGCTGATCGCCGTGCCTTACCGGAAGCCGAGCTGGAACGTCGCGCTGCTGTGGCTGCTCCCCGTGCTGGGGACGCTCGCGGCGTACCTCGCGATCTACAAGCCGTTCTGACCCCGATCGCCGGGCTGGCTCGCGTCATCTAGCCGCCGGCCTCATTGAGTCGGCGCGACAGGTCTTTGGCGAGTGCCCCTTCCGGGTTGCCGCGCCAGAAGATCTGTCGTCCGGCTAGCTCGCGGTCGATCGCTCGCCAGAGGTCGACGTTCTTGACGGCGTCGCCCGCGCCCGTTCGCCAGCCGGCTCGCTTCCACCCCGCCAGCCACTCGCTCGCGCCGCGCCGCAGGTAGTCTCCGGCGTGGACCGCGAGGGTGAGCTCCGGGGGTGTGGAGCGCAGCAGTGCGAGGCCGGCCTCGAGCTCGAGGCGGTTCGCCGTGGTGCCCTCGCCACGGCCGGAGAGCTGTCGCTGGTCCTGGTCGTGGACCAGCAAGACGATCCACTCCCCGCGTCCGTTCGAGCACCGCACCTTGAGGTAGCTCTCGACGTCCACCCTCGTTTCGGCTGGGGGATCGCGATCGCTGGCGACCGCTCCAGGCTTCACCGTGGGCGCGTGCTTGGCGATCTCGGCGCTGGCCAGCTGGTCGGCGCGCTCGTTCTGTTCGTTGCCCGCGTGGCCGCGCAGCCAGTGCCACCGCACTCGATGGCGGCTCTCGGCTTCGGCTAGTCGTTGCCAGAGGTCTCGGTTCTTGACCTCCTCGTCACCGGGCCGCTTCCAGCCGCGGCGGATCCACCGCGGCAGCCACTGCGTGATGCCCTGGCGCACGTAGCGCGAGTCGGTGTAGACATCGAGCTCGGAGCCCGCGGGCTGTGCCTCGAGCGCGCGGATCGCCGCCGTCAGCTCCATGCGGTTGTTGGTGGTCGCGGGCTCGCCGCCGGAGAGCTCCTCGATGCCGCCACTTTCGGGATCCACCACGATCGCTGCCCAACCCCCCGGACCGGGATTGGGCCTCGCCCCGCCGTCGGTATAGAGGTGGCGACGGCGGGGGAACGACGGTCGGGAGCTGGAGCCGGACATGCCTCTCAGCTCCGCCCGGACGTCTGCTCCTTGGTCTTCAGGAACCGCACCTCCGGCCAGTCCTTCTGCGCGAGGTCGAGCCAGTAGGTGGACGGGGTCAGGAACACGGGCGCGCCGGTGTGGTCCTCGGCGACGCGCGCCTCGTTGTCGTCGAGAAAACGCTCGAGCACGCGGGGGTCGTCGGCTTGCAGCCAGCGCGCAAGCTGCATCGGAGTGCTCTGATAGCGCGCCTCGATCTCGTACTCGGTGCGGATGCGGTCGGCGAGCACGTCGAACTGCAGCGCGCCGGCGACACCGACGATCCATTCCGAGCCGAGCCGCGACCGGAACACCTGCGCTGCTCCCTCCTCGGCGAGCTGCAGCAGGGCGCGGCCGAGGTGCTTGGCGCGGAGCGGGTCTTCGGGACGCACCTTGCGCAGGAGCTCGGGCGCGAAGCTCGGGATTCCAAGGAAGTGGAGCGGCTCGCCCTCGGTGAGCGCGTCGCCGATGTGTAGGTTGCCGTAGTTGGGCAGGCCCAGGATGTCGCCCGGCCAGGCTTCCTCGGCGCGCTCGCGGTCCTGCGCCAGGAACAGCAGCGGGTTGTGAGCGTTGAAAGACTTTCCCGAACGAACGTGGTGCAGCTTCATGCCGCGCCGGAACGCTCCCGAGCACAGTCGCACGAAGGCGATGCGGTCGCGGTGCTTGGGATCCATGTTCGCCTGGATCTTGAAGACGAACCCGCTCACCGCCTCCTCGGTGGGAGAGATCTCGCGCTCCTCGGTGGGCTGTGGTCGCGGCGACGGTGCGAATCGGGCGATGCCGTCCATCAGGTCGGGCACGCCGAAGCTCCACAGCGCGCTGCCGAAGAACACCGGCGTGAGGTTGCCCTCGAGGTAGCGAGCCTGGTCCCAGGGCGGGCACAGCTCGCGCGCCATCGCGACATCCTCGCGCAGCTTGGCCACCGCGTTTGGTGGCAGCGCGGCGTCGAGGCGGGGATCGTCGAGACCGCTGACCGTCAGCGGTTCCGCCATGCGCACCTTGGCGGCGGCCTCGAACAACAACAGGCGATCGTTCAGCAGGTCGTAGCAACCGCGGAAATCGCGGCCCATGCCGATCGGCCAGCTCGCCGGCGTCACCATGAGCTGCAGCCGGTCTTCGATCTCGTCGAGCAGCGTCAGCGGATCGCGGCTTTCGCGATCGAGCTTGTTGACGAAGGTGGTGATCGGGACGTCGCGCATCCGGCAGACTTCGAACAGCTTGAGTGTCTGCGTCTCGATGCCCTTCGCGGCGTCGAGCACCATCACTGCCGAGTCCACCGCCGAGAGCGTGCGGTAGGTGTCCTCGCTGAAGTCCTGGTGGCCGGGGGTGTCGAGCAGGTTGAAGCGGCAGCCGGCGTGCTCGAAGGTCATCACCGAGACGGTGACCGATATGCCGCGCTCGCGCTCCACCTTCATCCAATCGGATCGCGCGCGGCGCATGTCGCCGCGGGCCTTTACCGCACCGGCGAGCTGGATGGCGCCGCCGAACAGCAGCAGCTTCTCGGTCAGCGTGGTCTTGCCGGCGTCCGGATGCGAGATGATCGCGAAGGTGCGGCGCCGCTCGACCTCGCGAGCGATCTCCCGCGCCGCCTCGGTGCTCGCCGCGGCCGGCGTCGCCGCGTTCACGGCTGCTGGCCCGCGTCCGAGCTCGTTCCGGTCTCGATCCGCCCCCACATGTGGCCGCCCGCCATGGGCGACTGCCAGGTGCCGGCGTAGCGGTCGCCGTAGATCAGCACCCTGACGCTGAACACGCCGAGGCCCTCGACCGCCTGATCGGTCATGGTCAGCACGGGGGTGTCGCCGGCCCACAGCACCGTCACCGGGATCGGCACCGTGAGCTTGTTGCCGCCGCCGTAGCTCATGGTGTAGCGGAAGATCCAGGTGTCGCCCTCGCCGCGGGTCAGCTCGGACACATCGTAGGTGTCGTCCGCGGCCGGCATCTGCTCGCCCTGCGGGGTCCACACCGAGAACTTGCCGATCAGGCGCGCGCCGGTCATGCGTTCCGCAAAGGCAGCCTCGCGGCCCGCGGGGTCCGGAGCCTGCGCTGGGACTGGCAGCCCGGCGGCGAGACCCAGGATGGCGATCGCGAGGATGAGGCGGGCGGGGCGAGTGAGGGCGAAGGGCATGGCGCGATGGGACGGATCGGTGAGACGGGGGCTTTGGGGACGGAGGCTCTGCAACCACTCCCGCAGCGCCGAAATCGTAGCACTCGGCCGGCGCTCTCGAGCGCTGGGTGGCAGCATCCGGCAGAGCGCGCGACCAGAGTCAGGCGACCAGCCCTGCTCGAGGGAAGTCGAAGAGACCTAGGCAGGCGCGCTCCCCGCGCCAACACAGCGCGGCGCAGAAGCCAGGCGCCGCGTCGAGGTCCTCGAACCACCAGGCACGGGGATCGTCGTCACCGGGCATCTCGGTGTTCGAGAGCAGGCGTCCTGGCCCCGGACCGAGCTCGAGCGTGAAGCGGCGAGACGAGAAGGTGAGCCCGGTGCCCCAGGCCTTGAGGTAGGACTCCTTGCGCGTCCACAGACGGTAGAACGCCCCGGCGCGCTCCGGTGGCGGCAGCGACGCGTACTGCGCCGCCTCTCGGGTGGAGAAGAACCGCTGCGCCATCCGGTCGAGCGGCCTCGCGGTGCTCACCTCCTCCAGGTCGATCCCGAGCGCAGTCCCTGCCCCAGCGACCGCGAGCAAGGCCAGATCGCCGGAGTGCGACAAGTTGAACGAGAGCTCGTCGTGCGGCAGCTCCGGCTTGCCGTTCTGCCCGAGCCGCAGCTCAACGGTCTCTGGGCTGCGCTCCAGGTAGCGACCCAGCAGCACCCGCAAGGATGCGCGCGCGCTGGCGAACTGCCGTCTTCGATCGGCGCCCAGCAGGCGGTCCGCGCGCCGGCGTTCGTTTTCGGTCAGCAGGCCGAGAGGGGGCTCGCCATCGAGCCGAATGCGCCAGACGTCGACTCGCTCGGCATCGGGACCGGCGAAGGCGCTGGCCGGGGCCCACGCGGCGGGTTCGTTCGTTTGGGACATCGCCGCCCGAATGCTACGAGGCTTCGCGACACAGCGGGCGTCGAGGTCTGCGCTTCGCGTGCGCACGACCACGACGGAGCGACGGCAGCGGTTTGGAACCGCTATCCTGCCTGCCTAGGAATCTAAGACCAGGGGAACCCGATCATGCCCATCGCAACGCGCACCTTGGACTACCGGCACGGCGGCATCCGCTTCGAAGGATTTCTCGCGGTGCCCGAGGAGCGCCGCGGACGAGTGCCGGCCGTGGTGATCGCCCACACCTGGGCCGGTCGTGGCGACTTCGAGTGCGGCAAGGCACGAGCACTCGCGGAGCTCGGGTACGTCGGCTGCGCGCTGGACCTGTACGGCGAGGCGCGGAGGGGCGCCGATCCCGAGGAGAACCGTTCCCTGATGCAGCCGCTGCTCGACGATCGCGGCCTCTTGCGGGCGCGGTTGCTGGCCGGCCTCGAGGCGGTTCGTGCCCTGCCTGAGGTCGACGGCGACCGCGTCGGCGCCATCGGCTTCTGCTTCGGCGGCCTGTGCGCGCTCGACCTGGCGCGCAGCGGGGCCGACTTGCGGGGCGTCGTCAGCTTCCACGGGCTGCTCGATCCGCCCGGCGGTATCGATCTGCCGCCGATCCGCGCCGCGGTCCTGGTGTTGAATGGGAACGTCGACCCCTGGGTGAAGCCCGAACAGGTCGGAGCACTCGGACGTGAGCTGACCGCTGCGAGTGCGGATTGGCAGCTCCACGACTACGGCGGCGTCTACCACGCCTTCACCAACCCTGCCGCGAACAGCCGAGAGTCGGGCGCCCTCTACGACGCTCGCGCCGACCGGCGCTCGTGGCGGTCGATGTGTAACTTCTTCGAGGAGCTGTTCGCTTAGTTGGAGCCAGACGCCCGGGTCACGAGCGCCCCGGATCGGCCGCTTCACTCGGCGCGCAGCGCCCGGGTGGGATCGAGGCGGGTCGTGCGCAGCGCCGGCAGGTCCGGAGGACCAGGGGAGCTCCGGGCGGACGTGGTCGGACCTCGGTATGCCGAAACCTTTGTCCGACTACCTCCGTAACAGCTATAGCTACGACATACTTAGTTCCCTGGTCGAGCCGAGAGATGCAGGAAAACACCGGCCCCCTCACAGTTCTGGCGCTCCACGTGCTGATTGCTCTCGCCACCGAGCCTCGACACGGCTACGCGGTGATCCGCGACATCGAGGATCGCACCGGCGGTGAGCTGCGGGTGCGGTCCGGCACCCTCTACGTAGCGCTCCAGCGCCTGGCCCACGAAGGCCTGATCGAGGAGGCACCGGCGGAGGCCGGCGCCGACCCGCGGCGCCGGTACTACCGTCTCACCGACAGCGGACGGGCTGCCGCCGAGGCCGAAGTGAGCCGTCTCGGTCGGCTGGTCGGCGACGCGCGCCGACGGTTCGGTTTCGCCGGCACCGGGGGACGGCGGTGAGCCCGACCGCCGGCGAACGCTTTGCCAGTCGGCTGTTCGCTGCCGGCCTCCTCGCCCTGCCGCGCGCCTTCCGAGAGGCGCACGGTGCTGCGATTCTCGAGACCTTCGACTCCCGTCTTTATGCCACCCGGGGCGCGCGTCGTCGAGCCGTGCTGGTCGCGGCGGAGGTCGGCGCGTTGCTGCGCGAGGGAGCCGCACTGCGACTCGGTCGTTCCCGACCGGTGCGACGCCGGCCGGTCGCGCTCCACGGGTCTCCGGCATCACGCGCTTTGCGCCGTCGCCGCCACGGCCACCAGGAGAAGATGATGCTCTCGTTCTGGTACGACCTTCGGAGCTCCCTGCGAGGCCTGCGAAAAAGGCCCGGGTTCACCGTCGTGGTGCTCGCGACTCTGGCTCTCGGCATCGGTGCGAACACCGCGATCTTCACCGTGCTCCACGCGGTGCTGCTGCGTCCGCTGCCGTTCCCCCATCCGGAGGAGCTGGTGCAGTTGTGGCCCTCGGCCCCGGCGCGATCCGAGCCTCGCTCGGCGTTCTCGATTCCCGATTTCGAGGACTGGGCTTCCCGCACGCGAACGCTCGAGCATGCCGGTCTCTACTCGACGACGCCCGGCGATGTCGTGCTGCGCGAGGGCGGCGGCCCTGGGGAGGGCGGCGCCGAGGAGATCGACACGGGATGGGTCTCGTCGGGTTTCTTCCCGACCCTCGGTGTCTCGCCGGCACTCGGTCGGGTTCCGACCGCGGAGGACGAGCGGAGCACGCCCTTCGTGGTGGTGCTCTCGGATCGCTTCTGGCGCGCACGGCTGGGCGCCGACCCGAACGTGATCGGTCGCACGCTGAACCTCGACGATCATCCCTACGAGGTGGTCGGGGTGATGCCTCGCGAGTTCAGCTTCCCGGATCCGGAGGTCGAGCTGTGGGCGCTGTTCGCCGTCATTCCGGAGCAGGAAATCCCGCTCCGACTTCGGCCCGTGCGACTGCTCGCCGCGGTCGGGCGGCTCGCGGACGGCGTGAGCGTCGAGCAGGCCGAGGCCGAGCTCACGGGGATCGCCAAGGCCCTTGCCGACGAGTACCCCGATACCAACGAGGGACTCGAGGCGGCGGTGGTCGTGCCGCTGCGCGAGGCCATCGTGGGAGACGTTCGGTCGACGCTGGTGGTACTGCTCGCTGCGGTCGGATTCATCCTGCTGATCGCGTGCGCGAACATGGCCAACCTGATGCTGGTACGGGGCGCGGGGCGCGTGCGGGAGCTTGCGATCCGCAACGCGCTGGGATCGGGCCGAGGCCGACTCGCTCGGTTGGTGCTCGGCGAGAGCCTGGTCCTGGCGCTCGCCGGCGGCGCCCTGGGCCTGGTCTTCGCCTCTTGGGGCACCCGCTGGCTGGTGAGCCGCGCCGCCGCGTTCCTGCCGCGCGCCGAGGAGGTGCAACCCGACGCGTCCGTGCTGTTGTTCACGCTCGCCGTCTCGGTGCTGACGGGCCTGCTCTTCGGCGTAGCGCCCGCGCTCCGGACCGGACGAGTGGACGCGATCACCGCACTGCGGAGCTCTGCCGCGGTGACTGGCGCCGCTCCTTCGCGCCGGCGATTCGGTCGCGGCTTCCTGGTCATGACCGAGGTGGCACTCGCGACGGTCCTGCTGGTCGGAGCCGGCCTCATGGCGCGCAGTCTCGACCGCCTCTACTCGGTCGATCCCGGTTTCGACTCGGAAGGGGTCCTGGCGGTGACCATGATCATCGCGTCGACCCGCTACGAAGAGCGCGACGAGTACCTCGGCTTCTACCGGCGAGCGATGGAGAGCTTCTCCGCGCTACCCGGCGTGGAAGGCGTGGGCTCGATCCGTGTGCTGCCGTTGCGCGGGCTCGGAGAGCATCACCCGTGGAGTGTGCCGGGGGCACCCGAGATACCCGCCAACCTCCGCCCGGCGGCCTGGGTCGCACAGGTCAGCCCGGGCGTCTTTCGAGTCCTGGGTGTGCCGCTCCTCGCGGGGCGCGACCTGGAGGCGAAAGACGCGGGGGACATGGGCGCCATCGCTCGCGGCGAGCGCGAGTTCCCGATCGTGATCAACGAGACTCTGGCACGGACCGCGTTCGAGACCGAGCCGTCGCAAGCGGTGGGGCGCGTGCTGCAGGTGGCCAACCTGCCTTCGCGGGTCGTCGGCGTGGTGGGCGATGTGCGGGGCGCGGCGCTCGGCGAGGCCGCCCCACCCGCGGTCTACGTGCCGCAAGAGCTGCTGTCGCGCCGGGCTATGTCTTTCCTGTTGCGCACCTCGACGGAGCCGCTCGCGCTGGTCGGAGCGGTGCGCGATGCGGTCCGGGACCTCGACCCGGCGCAGCCGATCACGGAGATCACGACGCTCGATCAGGTAGTCCACGGGTCCGTGGCTAGGCCGCGCTTCTTGACCATGCTGTTGGTTGGCTTCGCCACCGTCGCGGTGGCGCTGTCTGGCGTCGGGATCTACGGCGTGGTGTCGTTCCAGATCGGCCGCCGCATCCCCGAGCTGGGGCTTCGTCAGGCTCTCGGTGCCACCGGCAGCCAGCTCGTCGCGCTGGTGCTCCGCGTCGGGCTGCTGCCGGTCTCGACCGGCGCCGTCCTCGGCGTCGCCGCGGCGCTAGGGCTGACGAGGCTGATCAAGGGCCTGTTGTTCGAGGTATCGACGTTCGATCCGGCGACCTACGTCGCCGTGGTCGGAGGTGTCCTTGCAGTGGCCTTGCTCGCCTGCGTCCCCGCCGCGCGCGCCGCGCTCCGCAGCGACGCAGCGGGGGCGCTCCGAGCAGAGTAGGCGACGCACTTGCCTGCCGTGCCGGTTTGCCCTGCGCCCGCGGGTGGGCTGGCCTGTCGGATCCTCTGCTCGGCTGGCAGCCCGTGGTGAAACCCGCGTGAGGCCGCGCGCGGGGATCTGCGGCCGCTGGCAAGGCGTGGCCGACGAACGCGATGCGGTGCCATCGTGCAGGAGGCCCAACGCAGTCGGGGTCTCGAAACCCCCGCGCCCCACGGGTGGGTGCAAGCAAGCTGCCCCGGGCAGCTTGCCTGCACCGACGTCGCCGCTGCGCGGCTCTGGTAGGGGGCGGCGTGGGGCCGTCT
>DATLFI010000374.1:0-46596 GCA_035524895.1 Thermoanaerobaculia bacterium
GCGGCGGTGGTTGCCTTCGTTTCGGGGAATCAGACCACCGTCACCACCGGGGCGGCCTCGAACACAGTGCCGACGGGTGGTGGCTTCGTCGGAGGCGCCTCGTGTCCCCAGCCATGATGTGGGGCAGGGAAGCTGCTCTCCAGCCAGCCCATGCGCAGCTCTGATAGCTGCAGATGACCGCCAGAGCCAGTGAGGTGTCAGACACACGCGAGAGGAAGAACACAAGGGGTAAGGGAGATCGGCTGCGCGGATCGGGCGGCGAAGTTTGAGCCGCGCGCGCCGCTACTCGGGCGCAGCAGGGGAGTGAGGTGTCAGACACGCGAGAGAGGGGAACACGAAGGGCCAGGGAGATGGGATCTCGCGACTTCACGCTTGCGGCCAGAGACCCAGAAGCGGGTCTCGGACGGTGACGTGAGGGTTTGGGCACCGGGTCGAGTCGGCGAGGCCTCACCGTTGTCGTTGACTTAGTCTTGGACTTAGTCTAACCTGTGGGCGTGGCGGAATTCAGCGTCCACGAGGCGAAGACACACCTCTCGCGTCTGTTGCGACGCGTCGCTCTAGGCGAGGAGATCGTCATCTCGCGTGGCGGCGAGCCGATCGCTCGCCTGGTTCCCGTCAAGCACCGCAAGACGCGCCGGCTCGGACTCGACCGCGGTCGGTTCGACGTCCCCGACGACTTCGATTCTCCCCTTCCCGAGGAGGTCCTCGAGGACTTCGAGCGTTGAGGATCCTCCTCGACACACACTGCTGGCTCTGGATGCTCGTGTCTCCCGAGCGGTTTTCGCGAGCAACCCTCGAGATCCTGGAGCGGGGCGAGACCGAGCTTCTGCTGTCGGCTGCCAGCTCGTGGGAGATCGCCATCAAGTACTCCCTCGGCAAGCTCGCCCTCCCCTCCCCTCCCGCTGATTTCGTACCGGAACGGATGCTCCAGAGCGGAGTCACCGGCTTGCCAGTGGAGCATCGCCATGCTCTCGCGGTTGCCAACCTACCGCCGCACCACCGGGACCCGTTCGACCGCATCCTGGTGGCGCAGGCGATTGTCGAGTCGCTTCCATTGCTCACCGCCGACCCGCAGCTGACGCGCTACGGCATCGAGGCGATCGCGGTGTGAGGGAAGTCGGGACGTGAGCCCAAATATGGTGCTCGATGCCATGGTTCTCGAATATCTCGATCACCGAGAACGTGTCCGTGAGGACGACGAATGGAGTAGTGCAACGCGACAGGCGGACGGTAGACTCTATAATCGCCTTGTGGCGTCGGAAAGCACTTCCTCGAACTGCTCGAGCTCCTCCACGGCATCGGCGGCGCATCCCGCTCCGATTCCCCCTGAGTGGTTAGCCGAGTTCGAGGCGGCGGCGATGCGTCCGCTGGCGATTCGCTTCCGCTACGCGTTCATCCGCACCTACAAGCCCGTGCTCGACGACGAGCCTTTCCGGGCCTTCGACACGACCGCCGAGTATCGCCGCTGGTGCGAAGAGAACCTGCCGGACTGGCTCGGCTATGGGCGCGTTCGAGTATCGGCAGGCTGAGGAGATCCGCGACGCGTTCGCCCGCCACGGCGTGCGCTATCTCTTCCTCGGCAAGTCGGGAGCGATCTTGCTGGGCTTTCCGGACACGACGCAGGACGCCGACCTCTTCGTCGAGAGGACACCTGAGAACGGCCGCGCAATAGCTCGGGCTCTCTTGGAGCTCGGGTTCGCGCTGGACGAAGTGCAGGCCGCCCAGATCGAGGCTGGCAAGGACTTCGTGCAGCTCAAGAACGGACCGTTCGACCTGGACCTGGTCTTCGCGCCCGACGGGATCGAGCGGTTCGAGGACGCCTGGCGACGGCGCGTCGAGGTCGAGGGCTTCGCGGTTTGCCACATCGACGACATCATCGCCAGCAAAGAGGCGACCGGTCGGGTGAAGGACCGCGAGTCGTTGCCGCGGTTGCGCTCGTTTCGAGAGTACTGGGTTCGCCGTCAGCGTTCGTGAGCTCGTGCGGCACGTTCCCTGGGGATGGCGGCCGGCTGTGCATCTTGCCGCCGCGAGCAGCGGGGGACCGCCGGCCCGTCACAGCAGATGAACGGCTGCCGCCAGCTCCAACCTGCTCGCGGTGGCGGCAAGGCTGCGATCGAAGGTGACGAGGCGATCGCAGGCTCCAGACGACGCTAGGTGGAGAGCGTCGGCGAAATCGAGCCCCCGCTCGTACCAACCGAGAGCGGCGCGCGCCTCGCCAGCAGACTCGGCAACCAGGTTCTCGAGGCCGAGCACGACGCGGAACACACCGGCGATCTTCGGGCGGGCGAGATCGTAAGCGTGACGCAAGACCCACTCCGATTCGAGCAGCACGGTCTTCGCGACGTAGATGTCCTTGCCTTCGAGGTGATCTCTCGCCGCCCTTGCTTGCGCAGGATCGTCCTCGGTAACCAGGCGCACCAGCACGTTGGTGTCGAGCGACACCCTCACTCCCTGGCTCCCCGCTCGATCGCGGCTGCCATGTCTTCCAGGGTCCGACGGGGTCCGCGGTAGTCAGCGCACCCAAGTAGCTGGTCGAGGGTGGTCCTTGGCAAGACCACCGGTAGCCGCAGGATCACGACTCCCCCCTGCTCCTCTACCTCGAGCTCGGTGCCTTCCCGCCATCCCAGACGGTCTCGGAGCACCTTGGGAATGATCAGTTGTCCTTTGGTCGATAGCGTGGTCTTCATGGCCCACCCCCCGCAGTAAGACCGAAGTAAGATTACCCGTGGCCGGGATATCGCGTCAACCGCCCTGCCCGAGCGGTCTCGGACTGTTCTCAAGTGTTACGACCATGGTCGTTTGACCATGGTCGTATGAGGCCATGGAGACCGTGGCCATTTCCAAGTTCAAGGCCGAGTGCCTCGCGATTCTCGAGCGGGTGCGTCGGACCGGTCAGCCGGTGCTGGTGACGCGTTTCGGCCAGCCGGTGGCTGAGGTTGTTCCTCCCCATGCCCCGGCGCGGCCTGCGGGATGGCTGGGCAGCTATCGCTCGGAAGGCCGAATCGTCCAGGACATCGTTTCCCCGGCAGCTTCGGAATCGGAATGGGAGGCTCTCCGCCCATGAACCTGCTGCTCGACACGCACGTTTGGCTCTGGAGTCTGCTCGACCCGGAACGTCTTCGCCCCGAGGCGGTCGCTGCTCTACAGGACCCCGACAACCGGCTGTACCTGTCGCCGGTGAGTGTCTGGGAGGCGTTGCTGTTGGTGGAACGCCGGCGCGTGGAGCTGCAAGGAGACCCCCGCGCTTGGGTGGTCAAGGTACTCGAGGAGGTGCCGATGTTCGAGGCGCCCCTGACTTTCGAGGTGGCGATCGGCAGCCGCGCGGTTCCCTTGCCGCACGTCGACCCTGCCGATCGCTTCCTCGCGGCGACCGCGAACGCTCACGATCTCGTGCTGCTCACCGCCGACCGGCGACTCCTCGATTGCGCCGAGCTTCGGACGCTGGCTGCCTGACACTCACGCGTGGCGATCGCTTAGGCGACGCCGAACACCGACGCCAGCCCGCCGCCCTCGGTGCGCATGTTCGTGGTCTGGCCGCGGTAGAGCCGCGCCATGACCAGAAGCACGTCGCCGTCGTAGACGACGCAGCGCAGGTCGACCTTGAGCGCCAGCTCCTTGCCGTCGATCGCGAGCACCCGCTGGCTGGGTGCGACGCGCTTCTGGGCAACGTAGGGCGACTCGAGGACGGCGGCGAAGGTCTTGCGGGTGATGCCGGAACCGTCGTAGGTGCCGCGCGAGCCGTGGCCGGTGGCGGGTTTGAAGAACAGCTCGCGACGCATCGCCCAGAGCTCGTCGGCGTCGGCGGCGCGCACCTGACGTGCCGGGGGTACCGTGGCGCCGAGGGTCGCGATCGCCGTGGCGCCGACACCCCAGTCGTGGAGGAGCTTCGGGTCCGTCAGGAGCGGGAGGTTGCGCTTGTCGGCGTAGAGGGCGTAGGCGCGCGGATCGGGGGTCACGGCCGCGAGGCGCTCGCGCCAGGCGCGGGCGACCGTGGCACTCGCGGGGTGGTCGAAGTAGAAGTCGGTCATGCGGTTGTAGACCAGGTCGATCGGGCTCGAGCCTGCGGTCAACCGATCGCCGACGACGGCGAGCTCCTCCGGAGCGACTATGCTCGCGGCGATGCCGTGCCGCTCGAAGAGGCGCCGGTAGAGCACGAACTCGGGGTAGAGGTGTTGCTCGGTCGGACTGGTGTCGACCAGCGCTACCGAGCCGAGCGGGCGGCCGAGCTTTCCGGTCTCGTCCCGCCTGCCGGCAAAGCCCCGCCACTCGCTGCGGAACATCTCGACGAGCGCAGTCTCCGTGGCCTCGAGGCTCGCGCCGTCGCGCATCAGCGGCTCGACCTCCGGGCAACAGGCGCGCTGCGCTCGCGCGAGCTGAGCCACCAGCAGCACGCCCCCGGCGTTGGTGTTGATCTCGATGAGCTGGGGTCCGTCCAGGCCGAGGTGGAAGTCGAAACCCAGGAGGGCGCCGCGCACGCCGGTGTCGACCAGCGCATGGGGCGTGCGTGCGGCGATCGCGTCCTGGTACCCCGGAGTCGCCACTGTCTCGTGGACCGCCGCCACCAACCGGCGCATCGTCTCGAAGTGGCGGCGGGCCAGGAACACCGGCTGGGGCGCGAAGAGGTTGCGGTGGGTTTCGCGCAGCGCCGCCGCGAGTGAGGGGTCGGCCAGGCCCTCGCCCAGCGCGCTCTCGAGGCGCGCGACGTCGACGCCGATGCACTGGCACTCGCGATTGAAGATCGTCGCGGCGTCGCGGGACGGCGTCGCGGCGATCGGAGTGGGATGGTCCATGGGCGAGCGCCGTCGTACAGGGAGCCCGTCAGGCCGCTACTTCCGCCGGCGCCTTGATCTCGACCGCGAGCCCGCCGCCCGCGGCTCCGATCTCGATGCGCGACCCGTTCTGTACCTCGCCGGCGATGAGCGCGCGGCCGAGCCGGGTCTCCAGCTCGTGCTGCAGGTAGCGCTTGAGCGGTCGCGCGCCGAACACCGGGTCGAAGCCCTCGCGCGCGATCAGCTCGCGCGCCGGCTCGGTGAGCACCAGCTCGAGGTCGCGGTCGGCCAGGCGCTTCCTGAGGTCTTCGAGCAGCAGGTCGACGATCTGCTTGATCTCCTCGATGCGCAGCGGTTTGAACAGCACGACGTCGTCGACGCGGTTGAGGAACTCGGGGCGGAAGTGGGAGCGCAGCTCGGCCATCACACGCTTTCGCGCCGCTTCGCCGATCTCGCCGCGGGTATCGATGCCGTCCAGCAGGTACGTCGAGCCCAGGTTGGAGGTCATGATCACCACGGTGTTCTTGAAGTTCACGGTGCGCCCCTGGGAGTCGGTCAGCCGCCCGTCGTCGAGGAGCTGGAGCAGCACGTGGAAGACGTCGGGGTGCGCCTTCTCGACCTCGTCGAACAGGATCACCGAGTAGGGCTTGCGCCGCACCGCCTCGGTGAGCTGGCCGCCCTCCTCGTAGCCGACGTATCCGGGAGGCGCCCCGAGCAGCCGCGACACGGTGTGCTTCTCCATGTACTCGCTCATGTCGATCCGGACCAGGTTCTCCTCGGTGTCGAAGAGGGCCTCCGCGAGCGTCTTGGCGAGCTCGGTCTTGCCGACGCCGGTGGGGCCGAGAAACAGGAACGAGCCGATCGGGCGGCGCGGGTCCTTTATCCCCGCGCGAGCGCGCAGCACCGCGTCGGCAACCAGTCGGACCGCTTCGTCCTGGCCGATCACACGGCGGTGCAGGATCTCGTCGAGCTGGAGCAGCTTCTGGCGTTCACCTTCCTGCAGCCGAGTGACCGGAATGCCGGTCCAGCGCGCGACGATCTCGGCGATCTCGTCCTCGGTGACCTCCTCGCGGAGCAGGCGCTTGGCATCGCCGTCCTCGGCGCCAGCCGGACCGGTGAGCTCGCGCAGCTCCTGCTCGAGCTGGGGCAGCTGGCCGTGGCGCAGCTCGGCTGCGCGGTTGAGGTCGTAGTCACGCTCGGCCACCTCGACCTCGTGGCGCACCTGCTCGATCCGTTCGCGCACGGAACGTTCGCGGTCGATGGCGCCCTTCTCGGCATTCCACTGGGCGCGCATCGAGCTCGCCTCCTCCTTGAGGTTCGCGAGCTCCTCGCGCAGGTCCTCGAGCCGGTCTTGCGAGGCGCGGTCCTTCTCCTTCTTGAGGGCGGCTTCCTCGATCTCGAGCTGCATGATGCGGCGGGTCGCCTGGTCGAGCTCGGCTGGCATCGACTCGATCTCGGTGCGCACCAGCGCGCAAGCTTCGTCGACGAGGTCGATGGCTTTGTCGGGCAGGAAGCGGTCGGAGATGTACCGGTCCGAGAGCACCGCCGCGGCGACCAGGGCGTTGTCCTGGATGCGCACTCCGTGGTGCACCTCGAAGCGCTCGCGCAGTCCGCGCAGCACCGAGATGGTGTCCTCGACCGACGGCGCGTCGACGGTCACGGGCTGGAAACGGCGCTCGAGCGCGGCATCCTTCTCGATGTACTTGCGGTACTCGTCGAGTGTGGTGGCGCCGATGCAGTGCAGCTCGCCGCGCGCCAGCATCGGCTTGAGCAGGTTCCCCGCGTCGGTGGAACCTTCGGTCCGGCCGGCACCGACGATGTTGTGCAGCTCGTCGATGAACAGCAGCACTCGGCCTTCGCTCGCCTTTATCTCCCCGAGCACGGCCTTGAGCCGTTCCTCGAACTCGCCGCGGTACTTGGCGCCAGCAAGCAGCGCGCCGAGATCGAGCGAGAACAACGAGCGGTCCTTGAGCCATTCGGGCACGTCGCCGCGCACGATGCGCTGCGCGAGGCCCTCGACGATCGCGGTCTTGCCGACGCCGGGCTCGCCGATCAGCACCGGGTTGTTCTTGGTCTTGCGCGAGAGGATGCGCACCACGCGGCGGATCTCGTCATCGCGGCCGATGATGGGGTCGAGCTTGCCGCTGCGCGCCTGGGCGACCAGGTCGACGCCGTACTTGGCCAGGGCCTCGTAGGCGGCCTCGGGGGTGGCGCTGGTGACGCGCTGGTGTCCCCGCACTGCCTGCATCGCCTGTAGCAGCGAGTCGCGCTGCACTCCGGCGCGCTGGAGGATGCGGGCTGCCGCGCCCTGGCTCTCGAGGATCGCGAGCAGGAGATGCTCGACAGAAACGTACTCGTCCTTGAGCTTGGCGGCTTCGTCCTCCGCGCGTACCAGCAGTTGCTGCAGCTCGGCGGTGACGTAGAACTTTCCGGCCTCCTGCGAGGAGAGCGAGACCTTCGGCCGGCGGTCGAGCTCCTGCTCGAGCTCGCTGGCCAGTTGGTTCGGCGATGCTCCCACGCGCTCGAGCAGGCGAGGCGCGAGCGCGTCGGCTCCACCCTCGAGCAACACCAACAGCAGATGCTCGACGTCAACCTGCTGGTGAGAGTAGCGCAGGGCCTTGGTCTGAGCGGCCTGCAGCGCCTCTTGTGACTTGATCGTCAGCTTGTTCGGGTCCAAGGCACTTCACTCCATCAGGCGCTGTCGGCGGCCGGCGCGGGTTGCGCCAGGTCGCGGAGGCGCTCGTAGAGCTCCCGCTCCTGGGGAGCGATGGTTTCGGGCATCACGATCTTGAGCTCTGCCAGCAGGTCTCCGGCGACGCCGGCCGGGTTGGGCAGGCCTTTCCCGCGCAACCGGATGCGCCGGCCGGTCGACGAACCGGCAAGTATCCGGATCTGCACCGGTCCTTCTAGGGTGGGCACCGCAGCGGTGCCGCCCAACGCTGCCAGCCACGGCGAGATGGGGACGTCGCAGCTCAGGTCGCGGCCTTCGAGTGTCAGTCGAGGATGCGGCTCGACCTCGATCTGCAGCAGCAGGTCGCCGGGCTGGCCGTCCGTGCCCGGTTCGCCCTTTCCGGCGAGTCGAATCCTCTGCTTGGGCAGTACTCCGCGGGGCAGGGTGACGTCGATCGAGGTTCGCTTGCCGGTGGTCGGGTCGAGCATGTCGACGCGTCGCTTGCCGCCGCTCGCCAGGTCCTCGAGCTTGACCCGGAGAGTCGACTCCAGGTCTCGGCCTCCGCGGGGCACCCGGACGCGGCGAGCCGTGGTGCCGCCAGGTCGGTTCGTGAACTGGACCTCGTCGCCGAACAGCATCTCGAAGAACGAGCTGAAGCCTGTCGATCCGAAGTCGAAGTTGCCGGAGCCAGGGGTGAACTCGAACGGAAACCCCTCGGCAGCCTGGTGCGGCGACCCGCTCGACTGGGCTTGTTTCCAGGCGGCGCCGTACCGGTCGTACTTCTTGCGCTTCTCGCCGTCGTGCAGCACCTCGTATGCCTCGCCGATCTCCTTGAAACGATTCTCGGCGTCGGGCTCTCTGTTGACGTCGGGGTGGAGCTTGCGCGCAAGGCTCCGATAGGCCTTCTGGATGTCCTGACTCGAGGCGTCCTTGGGGACCCCTAGGACCTGGTAGTAGTCCTTGTATTGCAAGCCTCTAGCGTCCTCGAGCGGAGTCGCTCCGCCTTGCGCGGTGAAACGCAGGTACGGAAGCTCCCCGCACCCTGCAGGAAGTTAGGCTCGCCGACAGTTTCCGGCGACCAAGCTCGCTGCGGATCTTACAACGCTGCTATCAGCTTTTGTATTTCGGACGGAGCGCACGGGGGCTTCGGGCCCGGGGGGAGGCCCCCACTCGCGGCGGTCCGAGGCGAAGCCTCGCTACGGGGGTGTGAGCCCGAAGTGCTCGTAGTTCTTGGCGATGAACTGGCGCCACTGGTCCGGCGTCTCTTCCTCGGGGAAGATCGCCTGGACCGGGCAGGCGTCGACGCAGAGCCCACAGTCGATGCACTCTTCCGGGTGGATGAAGAGTTGGTCGAAGTCGTCGTCCTTGCCGTAGATGCAGTCGACTGGACAGACGTCGACGCAGGACAGGTCCTTCACTCCGATGCAAGGCTCCGCGATGATGTGTGTCATTGCTGCTCCGAGGTGGGGCGCCGACGAGCTCCGCGGCCGCGAAGGCCGAGGGGCGTTGGATTATAGCGACAAGGCAATTTCAGGGCTGGGCCGCGGCCAACTGCTCGATGCGCACGCGCGCGCGGGGCAGCACCAAGGGGCCGTCGGCGTGGTGCAGTCGCGCCTCCGGGTCCACGGCGGCGCGCTCGAAGGCCTGGCGCGCGAGGTCCGCGTAGCGCGGCCCGGCGTTCACGAGGGCAAGCCCGAGCAGATATTCGAGTGTCGCGCGGCCCACACCGCCAGCGTCGGGCACGGACGCTGCGTCGATTTCGCGCAGGCTGCGCACGGCACCCTCTGGGTCGTTGGCGATCCATTGCAGCGCAGCGCGATTCAGCTGGAGCATCCAGCGCGGGAAGTCACTGGCGCGGGCCAGCTCCGCCTCGACGGCTGCAGAGAGCGCTGGATAGACGGCGGTGGGATCGTCGAGCTGGACGAGCTCCCAGGAACGCCCGACCTCGCAGCGGATCTCTTGGGTCGCTCCACCCCGGCGCACCTCGAGCGTCGCGGTCTCTCCGGGCTCGAGCTTGAGGAGCTGCTCTTCGAGCTGACGGGCGCCGAAGACCGGGCTGCCTGCCAGCGCGAGGATCACGTCGCCCTCGGCGAGCCCTGCGGCCTTCCCCGGCCCCGCCGGCGCGAGGTGCGCGACCACCGGGCTCCCTGCAGCGAGAGAGTCCATGACCACCACACCGAGCACCGGGCGCGGGCGCAGGAAGGTCGGGCGGAACCCATTCGCGAGCGCGTTCAAGGACTGGAGATCCTCCAGATCGATCAGCCGGCGCTCCGGCTGGCTCGGGCCGGGAGGCGCCGGCCAGATCCAGAGCTCGGCTGCCCGCGCCATGAGGTCGTCGGAGAGCACGCCCAGAACGTAGAGCGCTCCGGGGAGCTCGCGGGCGGTGGTGCCCTGAACCGCCGCCCAGTCGATCGGCTCGGGCCGCGCGTCGGCGGTGGCGAAGTTGGGCGAGAGCGTGCGCAGGCGTGCTGCCTGCAGTCCGAGGCGCTCGAGAACGGGCGCTGCTTCCGTGCCGCGGTCGAGGAGGCTCCAGTCTCCCAGTGGCTCGAGAGCGTCGGTCAGACCGCGCCGGAGCTGCTCGGCGGCCGTCCTGTCGCCTCCGAGCACGCCCAGCAGGATCACCGAAGGTCGCAATTGGACCTCCAACGAGACCTCGCCCTGGTCGGGTAGGTCGACGATGCGCTCGAATCGTTCGGCCGTCCCGCGGGTCACCGACAGGCGGTAGGACCCGGGCGAGAGCACCAGGCGTGCGGTGCCGGAGGGGTCGCGGGAGGGTCGCACCACACGACCATCGACCGAGAGCTCTGCGTCGGTCGGAAGCTGATCGAGGAGGATGGTGCCGGCTTCGCGCTCGAGTACCGCGTCGCCGAGGTCGTAGTCAGCCAGCTCCGCCACTTCGACGCTCCGCCGCCAGGGACGGAAACCTGGCTTGCGAACCTCCAACTCATGCCGGCCAATCGCAACCTCCTCGATCAGGAGGCGCTCGGAGAACTCCTGCGGCGCGTAGGGGGCGACCTCGCCGCTCGGGACGAAGTCGGCACCCGCCTGGCCACGAGTCTCGCCGCGAATCGCACCGTCGACGAAAACCGAGGCCTCGTTGGGTCGGGTGCGCAGTGTCAGCACTGCGCTGATGCGTTCCAGCGCCACCTCGAGCGCGACAGAGCTTCCGGCAGCTATCGTCAACGGCACCGATTGCGGTACGTAGCCCGGGCGGGTCACGGCGACGATGTACTCACCCGCCTGGAGGTGGAAAGGGCCTTGCGGAGAGCCCAAGGAACGGCCGGCGATCGCAACCTCGGCGTCGGCGGGCGAAAGCGCGGGGTCGACTCGGCCTACGGTTTGTGCGCGCACCTTGTCGAAGAGCTCCGCGAAACGCCGCGACACGGACTCCCGATCGATCTCGAACGAGGGGTCGAACTCCAGGATGCGCCGGATATCGGTCTCGGCGGGGGCACTGTTGCCGAAGTTGAACTCCGCCTGGGCCCGATAGGAGAGGCTTCGGAGCAGCAGGCTAGCGGCCGTGGGATGACCGGCCTGCGCCAGTGGCTCCACCGCAGCCACCACCTGACCGAACATCGCGACGGTCTCGGTCTGGTCGACGGTGGCGAACTTCGCCTCGGCGTCAGCGAAGAGCTGCTCCACCTCCACGGACACCGGAGAGGCCTCGTCGATGTCCTGCTGTTCGATCTGGGCCATGCCGGCGGAGCCGGCCAGCAGCCCCGCAGCGGCCACCAGGCACGACCCGAGCGATCCGATCCTCGAAACGCGGCTGACCATGCGATCTCTCCTCACAGCGTCACTCGAGGACCACCACGCTGGCGACGTCTCCGTCTACCACCAGCAACCGGCCCCGGGCGTCGACCGCGATGTCTTCTACGTTGCGCAGCGTCAGACCTCCGGGCAGCGTGGGTCCGACGGTCGCCAGCGTGGCGCCGGCGCGGTCGCGCACGTCGATGGTGCGCGAGGCGCGGTCCAGCACGAACACGTTGCCGAGGCTGTCGACGTCCAGCGCCTGCGGTCGTTGCCACGACCCGCTGATCGTCTGGACCTGCTGGAAGTCGGGACCGTAGACCACGACCCGCCGTTCGCGGCCGGTGAGCACGTAGATGCGGCCGAGCGGTCCGACCGCGAAGTCCACCACGTCGGCCCGTGTCGCCGGTAGCTCGCGCAAGGAACGCTCCTCGCGCGAGAGCACGGCAACTGCGCCGAGCCCACGATCGAGCACCAGCCATTCGCCGAAGGCGCCGCGAGAAACCGTGATCAGCTTGTTGAGATCCTGCAGCTTGTCGCGGAGGAAGGCGAAGGTCTCGGTCCGCCGGCTGGGGTACTCCAGCACCTCGGTGTTGGATGCGATCAGCACCGGTCCAGTCCACGCGACGCTCGGGCGCGAGCCGTCGCGCAGCGGCTGTGTCGCCAGAACCTTGCCGTCGCCGCCCACCACGACTGCCGAGGTGGCGTCGGTGGCAACGATCATGCCGCCTGGACCCCCGGCGACTCCTCGCGGCTTGCGCAGCGTCACCCCCTCCAGGACTCGCCCCTGCTGCCAGATCGGCTGACCCTGGCGCGGCCGCAGCCACATGCGATGCAGGAGGGTGAGCAAGTCTCGGGCGCGTTCCACCTGGGGATCCTCGACTCCCTCGGTTGCCACGCCGCTGTCGATGGCGCTCTGCAGCGACTGGATCGCGCCGATCACGTCCGTCTCGTCTCGTTCGGGATCGAGCAGGATCGCCAGGGCGAGCTCGACGTGGGCCCGAGTGCGCGCTCCGGACTCCTGCTCGCCCTCGATCGCTGTCAGCAGCTCGCCCGCCGCCGTCGCGAACTCGCCGCGGAGCAGGTCGATCTCGGCGCTCAGCGTGCGCGAGCGGGCTCGCGCCTCGAGATCGGGATAGCTCGCCGGCGGGAAGAGATTGACGACCCGCCGCAGCAGGGTGCGGATCTCTTCCAGCTCGGCTATGGACCGCGCCTCGCGCCGCCGCGCCTCGGCCTGCAACACGATGCCGGTGGCGGCCTCGGGCAATCGGGCGTACTCGTTGATGAGCCTCTCGGTCGTGGCGATGGTGTCCGCCGTGCGGCCGCGGGCGAGATGGACGTTCGCGGTCGCGACCAGAGCCTGCGCTGCCGCCGCGGTGCCGGCGAAGCTCGACACGACCGCCTGGTACTCGGTCAGCGCGCCGCTCTCGTTGCCGCTCGCGAGCTGGCGCTCTGCCTCCCGGAGCATCCGCGTCGCGGCTTCGCCTTGAGCTCCGGCGGCGGCTGCGCTCAATAGCAACACCCCGAACGCGCGTAGCCACAACGAGTCGGCGGCATGGCGAGCGCGATGGGTGGACGACGCGTGCGCAGCGCGTATCTCGATCTGGGTCATGGGCCTATTCTCTATCACGCAGCGTCGTCGTGTTCGACCGCCCGCGGTGGAAGCAGCCTATCCGCGAGTCTCGACCTGGATCGGACTGCCAAGGATCTGCCGGACACTAGAGCCCACCACGATGCGCTGCTGCTGTACGCGGCCGTCGGGCCAGACGAAGCGAAACGAGTGCTCGGTGTCCTGAACTACCTCCAGGTCGAACGGTGGCTCGAACATGCGCGAGCTGCCGTCGACCGAGACCTCCGCGTTGGCGGGGATGGCGATGATCCGCACCTTCGTTGTTCCGGGCAGATCGATCGTCGTGGCCTGACCGCTTCGAATCTGGACGCGGCGGGTCTCCTGGTACAGCACCGAGGGCGCTGAGAGCACGACCTGGTAGCTGCCCTCCTCCAGCGAGGGCGCACCCTCGACGGGGCGTCCGTCCACGCGCAGCTCCACCGGGTAGCCGGCCCGCACCACGAGCTGACCCGGAGGCGGAACGGGCTCGAGCTCGAAGCTCAGGACCTGGCGGTCGAGGCTTTCGGGCGCCAGGTCCTCGCGGCTCGCGGTACGGTACCCCTGAAGGCGTAGCTCCAGGTCGTACGTCTTGCCCGGCATCAGCTCGACGTTCACCGGCGTCGGGTTCGGTAGCGCCTGTCCATCCAGGCGGACGGTGGCGCCGGGAGGCTCGCTGTGGATGGTCACCATCCGCGGCTCGGGCGGCGGCGGCTCGGGGGAGGGGGTGGTCGCGGTCTCGGCGGTCTCCGCGGTCTCGTCGGCCTGCGGGGGAGTGTCACCCTCCGAGAATGCGTCGAGGGCGAGCCACCCGGCGAGCGCGACGGCAACCGTGGCGGCGGCGACGATGCCGGCGCGTCCTGCCGCGGGTTGGCGCTGCCACCAGCTTCCGGCTCCCGCGTACGTGCCGGCGTGCGAGCCCAGCCGCGGTGTCGCCGGGCGGTGCACGATGACGTCGGACTTCGGGTTGCGCACGGTGTTCATGCCCGACATCGGATCGGCCAGGGAGGAGGAATCGAACGCCAGCGTTTCGCCGGCCACGCCCTGAGGCACGAACCGCGCGGTGTCGCGCCCGGCGGCGTGGCGAAGCTGCCGCGCCATCTCGCTGCACGTGGCGTAGCGCTCCTGAGGATCCTTCGACAGCGCGCGCAG
Source organism: Thermoanaerobaculia bacterium (assembly GCA_035524895.1). Taxonomy (GTDB): domain Bacteria; phylum Acidobacteriota; class Thermoanaerobaculia; order Multivoradales; family Multivoraceae; genus DATLFI01. The sequence continues at coordinate 13,949 of DATLFI010000374.1, forward strand.
CAGCACCGGCGAGAGCGTCGGCGGAAGGTTGGTGTTGACGAGGTGGGGCGGCTGCGGCTCCTCGTGCGCGATCTTGTACAGCACGGTGGCCGGCTCGTTGCCGTGGAACGGCAGCCGTCCGGTGAGCATCTGGTAGACCATGACCGCCAGCGAGAACTGATCGCTAGCGCCCGTGACCTTCTTGCCGAGGATCTGCTCGGGCGACATGTAGCCCGGCGTGCCCACCAAGGTGCCGGTCATGGTGATGTCCATCGAGCGGACCTTCGCCACGCCGAAGTCCGTGATCTTGGCGCGCTGCTCCTTGGTGAACAGGATGTTGGCGGGCTTGATGTCGCGATGGATGATGCCGGCAGCGTGAGCGTGGTCGAGACCCTCGCTGAGATCCTGGGTGATGGTGAGGACCTCGTCGAGGCTCAGGTTCTGGCCGCTCTCGAGCAGACGTTGGAGGCTCGGTCCTTCGACCAGCTCCATCGCGATGTAGGTGAGATCACCCTCCTGGCCCACGTCGTAGATGGTGACCAGGCTCGGATGCGACAGGGTGCCCGCGCTGCGGAACTCCTGCTCGAAGCGACTGACCAGGGCGGTGTGGGCCGGCGAGCCCACACCCTCTTCGGTACGCAGCACCTTGATCGCGACGGCGCGACCGATGACGTGGTCGCGGGCGCGATGGACCACGCCCATGCCGCCCTTGCCGATGACACCTTCGGCTTCGAAGCGACCGAACTTCTTGGGAGTGGTCTCGCTCACGCCCGGTGGGGACTCGTTGTCACAGCGACGCGCCTCGCGTGGCCTGGTAGCGCAATATCCACGACGAGATCCGTCGCGGTCTCGAACCTTCGGAGCAGGCCCCTCCGGTCTCCGAGAAACGTCGCGATCATATCGTGATCGGCGACAGCCCGGGGGTTTCCTGGTGCGATCAGCCGCCGGTGACGCCCTCTTCCTCGAGCTCTCGACCCAGGCGCTCGGCGGCGGGCGAGAGCGGTGCGTGCTCAAGGATCTGGTTGGCGCGATCGATGGCCTTGGCGACGTCGCCGAGCTGCTGGTAGAGCACCATTTCCCGGTAGGCGTTTTCGGCGAGGTCGTGGAGTCGGTTGGTGACGATCTCGGCATGGTCGCCATCCGGGAAGCGGCGCAGGTAGTCGGCACCGTTCGAGAGCTCCGTGAAGCGCTTGGAGAACTCGTCGAGACGCCGCTCGGCCAGAGCGGCCAGTTCCTCGTCGCGCTCCTGCCCGGCCAACAGCTCCAGCGCGCCGAGCTGGCGGAGCAGCGGCGCGAGGTTGCGCAGGCCGAGGGCGGCCTGCTGACCCGCCTCGCTCTCGGGTGCGCTCTCCCAGACCCGGACCAGGCGGTCGACGGCCTCGGTCTCGCGACCAAGGCGGCTGTAGGCAAGGCCGAGCGCGACCGCCGCCTCGTGCCGGCGCGGCGAGTCCGGGTAGTTGCTGAGGTAGCTCTCGAGGAACGAGGTCTCGTAAACGCCGCGGTCGAGCACCTCGATTGCGGCAGGGTAGAGACGGCTGAGCTCGGAACGGATCCCGCCGAGCTCGCGGCGCAGCCGCTCGAGGGCGGGGCTCTCGGGTGTCAAGGCGGAGATTTGCCGCATCTGTTCGAGGTACGCCGTGACCAGCGCGCCGTAGTCGCGGGAAAGGGACAGCCGCTGCTCCGTCTCGGTGCGCAGCCGCTCCAGTCGCTCGACTCGTATCCCGTCCGCTGCTGGCCCAGCAGGCCACGCGAGCAGCGCCGAGGTCTTGAGCGTCTCCCGCGCGTCCTCCTCGAGCTTCTCGGTGGTCTCGAGGAATCCGAGCAGGGCCGTCTGGGTGCCCTGCCGGTAGGAATCGAGGGCTTCGCGCGACGGTGCTCCGAGCACTGCGAGCGTCTGGGCGCGGGCTTCGGCCGCGCGCACGCGGTCGTCGAAGAACGGGTGGGTCTGCCAGTAGCCAAACGCCTTGGTCTGCGGAATACGGGCGCGCATCTTCGCCATCAACTGGCGCGCGCCGTCCGGCGAGTAGCCGGCCTTCGCCGACAGCCGCTGGCCGACCTCGTCCGATTCGTCCTCGTTGTCGCGGCTGTAGCTGCGGAGCAGGAGCTCGCTCATCACCAGGCTCGTGGCCTGCGCACCCTGTAACAGGTCCGCTGTGTTCGAGGAGTCGCGCTGCCAGATCCCCCCCGGGCCCTGGTAGATCTCGTCCCTGGAGCTGCTCTGCGCCGCGATCATGCCGATGGTCAGCAGCTGGCTCAGCGCGTTGAACAGTGTGGCTCTTCGCTGCATGCGCAGGAAGTGCTGCTGCGTGACGTGTGCGATCTCGTGGCCGAGGAGGCTCGCCAGCATGTCGTCGTCGAGCCCGAGGTCCAGCAGGCCGCGGGTGACGAAGATGTGTCCCCCCGGCAAGGCGAAGGCGTTGGGGATCGACATGTCGACCACGGAGAACGTGAACGGGAACTTGTCGAAGTCCGAGACTGCCGCGAGCTCGTAGCCGATGCGGTTGACCCGTTCGACCTCCGGATCGGTCTCGACGATCCCGTACTGTTTGCCCGCCTGGGTGGCGGCGCGCAGGCTCTTGCGGTAGAGATCCGGGTTGGAGATTCGCTGCGCTTCGAGCGGCGCGACACTGCCGGCACCGAGCGAGAGCGCAAGGGCCAAGGCGGCGGGGCCGCGGAGGCGAGGGCGGAACCGAGCTTCGTGGGATGACACGATCGGGCGGATCCTCGGGGGCGCGGCGCGGGTGGCGCTCGGGCCACGACAAGGTTACATCTCCATGGATCGAACGACCACCGACCCACGCGAATTCCCCGCCGCGCCTGCCTCCTTGAGAGAGAGCGTTGCTCGCTGGGCTGCCCTCAGGCCGGCTGAGCCCGCGCTCTGCTACCGGGAGGGCTGGGACTGGCGCTGGTGGACCTGGGCGGAGCTCGAGGCGGCAGTCGCCGAGGCGGGCGCCGCGCGCTCCGGCAGCGGGCGCCCGGCCGTTTCCGTTCCGGTCGGTGCGGCAGAGGTTCTGGCCCTGGTCGAGCTGGCGTCTCGGGACCGGCCCGAAGCCGCACTGGCCGGGAGCAAGGACCCGCCGTCGAGCTCGTTAGGTCCGGTCGTGCCTAGCCTCCCTGCCGTGGGACGCTGGCGACGCTGGCTGCGCACGCCAAGCCGGGAGGTCGTGGTCGAGGCCGGCCAGCCAGATTCATCACGGCGCATCGCGTGGCTGCGCTGGGCCGTCGCGCAGGGTGCTGCGTTGGTGATGGCACCTAGCTCCGAAGCATGGCTCGACACGACCATCTTCGCTCGCCCCACGGTGTCTTGGGGGGGGGTGGCGGAGGCAGCCTCGCTGCTCGATCGGGCGCGCGGCCGGCGTCGCGTCGTGGATCGCCTGCGTGCCTTCGGCTGGACCGGAGAGGGTCCACTCCCCGAGGACATGGCGCAACGCTTTCGTGACCTCCACGTGACCGTCGTCCAGGGAGCGCCCGCGCCCACGGGCCGGCGAGAACCCGCCGGCTGATACAGTTCCCGTTGCTTGGGCTCGTCCCGCGCGGGGCCTATCCGGCGTCGTCGCTGGCGCGAGCCAGTGGAGTCAAGACCATGAGCTCGATCCGCACGAGCCGTACGAGAGTCACCCTCGTCAGCTTGACGTTGCTGGTGGCGCTCGTCGCGCCGGCTGCCGGTCAGAAGATCAAGATGGCGACGCTGTCGCCCGATGGCTCTCCCTGGGACACCATCCTCGAGAAGATGGGCAGCTCCTGGGAACAGGCTACCGACGGGCGCGTCACGCTCACGATCCTGCCGGGAGGGGTCGCAGGCGACGAGCCCGACATCATCCGCAAGATGAAGATCGGCCAGTACCAGGGCGGCGCGCTCAGCGTCGCCGGGCTGTCCGACATCCACAAGGACTTCACGGTCTTCCAGATCCCGCTCTTCTTCGACGACTACCCTGAGCTGATGCACGTGCTCCGCGAGCTGACTCCGGCACTCGACCAGCAGCTCGAGGCGCAGGGCTACAAGCGGCTGGCCTGGGGATACGTCGGCTGGGTCTACTTCTTCACCAGCAAGGAAGCGCGCACCGTCGCCGACATGCAGAAGCTGAAGATCTTCACCTGGGCGGGCGACGAGACTCTGGTGCAGTGGTGGCGTCGCAACGGCTTCAAGCCGGTCGCGCTCGCGGCCACCGACATCATGACCGGCCTGCAGACCGGGTTGATCGAGGCGATCTCCGTGCCGCCGCTCTATGCGATGCAGACGCAGTACTACAAGCGGGCGCCCTACATGGCCGATCTCGGCCTCGCCCCGCTGATCGGTGCGGTGTTGCTCGATCAGCGCGCCTGGAAGCGCATGCGGCCGGAAGACCAGGCAGCCGTCCTCGCCGCAGGTCGCGAGGCCGAGAGCCGCGTGCTGGAACAGATTCCGAAGCTCGACGAGGGCGCGATCAAGCTCATGCAGACCGCGGGGCTCGAGGTCGTCGCCATCCGTGACAGCCCGAACTCCCAGGAGTGGATCCGCGCGGCCGAGGGTTTCGCCGACGACATGCGGGGCGACATCGTGCCGGCCGGGATCTTCGACAAGGCGCGCGCCTCTCGCGACGCCTACCGCAAGCAGTCGGTCAGCGGGCCGTCCAGCGCACCCTGACACCGCCGACAGCCTCTCATGAGCGCTGCAGCGGGTCCTTCGATCGAGCCGAGACCCGGCACCCCTGGCACCCCCGGCGACACGGCCGCGGCGCCTGCGCCTGCGCCGCTGCGTTGGGTCCATCGGTTCGAGGACCTGATCGCCTGCCTGGTGCTGGCGCTCATGGTGCTCTTGCCCCTCGCCGAGATGGCGATGCGCTTGCTGTTCCAACGCGGCATCCCGGGCTCGCAGCCGTTCGTCCAACACCTGACCCTGTGGATCGGCTTCCTCGGAGCGACGCTCGCCGCGCGCGAGGGGAGGCTGCTGCAGCTCGCGAGCGGCACTTTCATACCAGAGGGGCCTTGGCGCGAAGCGGCTGGAATCGTTTCCGCACTGGTCGGCTCCGCGGTGTGCCTGGTGCTCGCGGCTGCGAGCTGGACCCTGGTCGAGGTGGAGCGCGAGGGCGGCGCCGTGATCGCCCTCGGCATCGAGGTGTGGATGGCTTTGCTCGTGCTGCCGTTTGCCTTCGGTGTGCTCGCGCTGCGCCTGGTGTGGCACGCGTCGCGCAGGCGTTGGGGCAGGGTGGTCGCGGCCCTGGGCGTAGGACTGGGCGTCGTGCTCGTGCTGAACCCGGAGCTGCTCGAAGGCAAGCCCGCATGGCCCTGGCTGCTGGTGCTGGTGGGGGCGACCCTGCTCGGCGGCCCGCTCTTCGTGGCGCTGGGCGGGGCCGCAGTCTTCCTCTTCCTGGCCGACGGCATCCCGGCGGCGGCGATCCCGGTCGAGACCTACCGTCTGGCGGTCAATCCGACTCTCGCAGCGATCCCGCTCTTCACGCTCACCGGTTTCCTGCTCGCCGAAGGCAAGGCTTCGGAGCGTCTGCTCGAGGTGTTCCGTTCCTGGTTCGGCTGGATACCCGGAGGCACCGCCGTGGTGTGCGCGCTGCTGTGCGCGTTCTTCACCGTGTTCACCGGCGGCTCCGGCGTGACCATCCTGGCCCTCGGCGGGCTGCTGTACCAGGCACTGGTCGCGGATCGCTACCGGGAGCAGTTCTCGATCGGACTGCTTACCGCCTCGGGGTCGCTCGGGCTGCTGCTGCCTCCCGCGCTCCCGCTGATCCTCTATGGGATCGTGGCCGAGATCTCGATCGAGGACCTCTTCATCGGCGGGATCGTGCCAGGCCTGCTGCTCATCGGCCTGGTTGCGGGATGGGGCGTGCGCGAGGGCATCCGTGGCGGGGCGCCGCGAGTGCCGCTGCGGGCGGGACGGGCTGGCCGCGCGTTGTGGAGGGCGAAGTGGGAGCTGGCGCTGCCGGTGGTCGTCCTCGTCACGATCTTCGGCGGTTTCGCAACGCTGGTCGAGGCCTCGGCGATCGCGGCGGCGCTTGCCGCGGGGATGCAGTGGCTGGTGCACCGCGACGTGACCGCGCGCGAGCTGCTGCGCGTGCTGCAGAAGTGCTCGGTGCTGATCGGCGGCGTGCTGGTGATCTTGGGCGTGGCGATGGGCCTGACGAGCTATCTGGTCGACGCACAGATAGCGCAGCGACTGCTCGACCTGGTGAGCGACAACATCGAGTCGCGCATCGTGTTCCTGCTCTGCCTGAACCTCTTCCTGCTGCTGATCGGCTGCTTGATGGACATCTTCTCGGCCACCATCGTGGTGGTGCCGCTGATCCTGCCGCTGGGCGCGGCGTTCGACATCCACCCGGTACACCTCGGGATCATCTTCATCGCGAACCTGGAGCTGGGATATCTGACGCCCCCCGTTGGCCTCAACCTGTTCCTCGCCTCGTATCGGTTCGAGAAGCCGCTGCTCGTGGTCTATCGGGCCGCGGTGCCGATGCTCGTGATCCTGGGGTTCGGCGTGCTGCTGATCACCTACCTGCCCGTGCTCACGCTCGGCATCCTCGAGATGCTCGGGCGGGTCTGAGCGCGCGGGAACCGGGAGCGCCCGAGAATGTCGATGACCTGGCGGCGGGTGCAGGGCGTCGTGTTCTGGATCCTCGTCGTGAGCGGTCTGCTCGCGGTGGGCGCGGCGACCGGGCTCACGCCGATTCCCAAGGGACCACCCTCGCTCGCCTGGAAGCTGCATCCGGTCCTGCTCGTGCTCGGGTTCGGGTGTGGGCTGGCTGCCGTGGCGCGCAGCCGGGAGATCGACCGGGAGCGATGGCGGGTGCTCGGCGACGTGTCGATCACCAGTGGCGAGCGTGACTGGGCGCACCGCGAAGCCGAGAGCGAGATTCGGTCCTCCGGCACCGTCTTCGTGCTGGCCGGGGTGGCCCTGGGCGCATTCGGCGCCTATCAGCTTCGGGATCCTGATGCCCTCGGCGCCGCCGATTTCCTGATCGTTTCCCCTCTAATCGGGTTCGCGGTGGGATTGCTGGTCGGGCTTCGGGTGTTTCCGCCGGTGGCGCCCGGCGTATAGCGCTGGCCGCGGGGTGCATGGGTGGGGTTGGGGCAAGCTCATGGAGATGCGCGCGCCAAATAGACCAAATAGAACGGACTTCGCTCGCCGCCGCGGCGCGCTCGCCGTCGTCGCCGTCATCGCATGCGTCGCAGCAGCGGCCATCCTGGCCTGGCTGCTCGCGCCCGCGCTACTCCGCGGACGCCTGGAGACGGAGCTTCGCCGGCGACTGGGTCCGGAGGCTCGCTTCGCGTCGCTCGGTGTCGACGCCCGCGGCTTCACGATCGCGGATCTCGACACCGGAGACCTGGGCCGGGGCGTGTCGGTGCTGGTCGACGAGACGCGAATCGATGTCTTTCCCCCGCTCCTGCTGTGGCGTCCTCAGGGCGCGATCCGCGGCGTACGAGTCGAGGGGCCGCAGGTGCGAGTTCGATTGCCGTCCGCCGCATCGATCGACGTCCCTGACACTGTCGAGGAACCGGCCTCCGACCCGACCTCGCGGGAGGCCGCAGCAGCAGTCGGTCAGCCCGTGAGGGCAACGGGCAGGACATCGCGCGCGGAGCCCGGGATCGCGCTCGAGCGAGCGCGGGGCGCTGTGCTGCGGGTCGTACGCCGCATGGCGCGTGGCGCTACCGTGCTGGTGGCTGGCGGGTCGGTGGTCGCGGTCGATGGCGCGCTCCCTAGCGGCCAGGCTCCGACGGAGCACGTCCTGATCTCCGACCTGGCCTTCGAGCTGACACGTGCCGAGGGGGAGACTCTGCGCACGGCCGGTCACGGTGCTACTCCGACCGGCAGTGTCGACTGGGCGCTCGACCTCGTGCCCGGCGAGCTGCGCGCCGAGGGTGTCGTGAAGGCCGCCGACCTGCCGCTCGCCGCTCTGGTTCTGGTGCCGCGAGCATGGCCATGGCACGACCCGCTCGCCGCCCGCCTCGACGGTCGCCTCGAGCTGCGTTCGCACGGCGATCGGGAGGCGGTTGTCGTCGCCGATGGGTGGCTGCAGGTGCGAGACTTCGCGATCGTGGTAGCAGAGCTCCACGAAGGGCCGCTGCGGGGCCTCGGTATTCGTCTCGCCGGCTCGAGCGCGTGGCTACCGGTGGAGCGCCGGCTCGAGCTGCACGAGGCGCGAGTGGCACTCGGGGAGTCGCAGGTCGAGGTTGGTGTCACTGGCTCGCTCGTGCTGCGCGAGGATCGGCTCGAGGTCGAAGCCGAGGCCTCTCTGCCCGAGTCTCCATGCCGCCTGGCGCTTGCAATGATCCCGGCACCGGTGCTCGCCGGAATCGAGGCCTTCGACTGGTCCGGAACGATCGGGGGCCGTGTCGAAGCGCGCATCGACTCGGCGGACCCAGGGGCGGCCAGATTGCATTTTGCGATCGAGGACCGGTGTCGATTCGTGAGTGTCCCAGAGGAGGCCCGCGTCGAGCGGCTACGCGGTCCGTTCCTGCATGCGGTGCGCACGGGCGACGGAGTCGTGAGCGAACGGTTGGTGGGTCCCGGTGCTCCGGGCTGGGTTCCGCTCGAGCGGATCAGTCCCTTCCTGGCCCATGCGGTGCTGGCGCACGAGGACGCCGCGTTCTTCCGCCATCGTGGCTTCGCGCCGTGGGCGATCGAGACCGCCTTGCAGAACAACCTGCGCGCAGGTCGCTTCGCGTACGGGGCCAGCACCATCAGCATGCAGCTCGCCAAGAACCTCTTCCTGCAGCGCGACAAGACCCTGGCGCGCAAGGTGCGCGAGGTGCTGCTGACCTGGTGGCTCGAGTCAGCGCTCGCCAAGCGCGAGATCCTTGCCCTCTACCTCAACGTCATCGAGTACGGACCCGGCATCTATGGCATCGGTGCGGCGTCCGAGCGCTACTTCGGGCGACATCCAGAAGAGCTGTCGCCAGCCGAGTCGGCGTTCCTTGCGACGTTGCTGCCGGCGCCGAGCTCCTACCACCGGCAGTTCGTCGCGGGTGAGCTCGGGCCCGGCACGCGACAACAGATGCGCTTCCTGCTGGAGCGGATGCACGAGCGCGAACGGATCGACGAGGCGGCGCTGGAGCACGGTCTGTCGGAACTCGAAAGCTTCGCGTTCCGCCGCGACGAGGGGCGCCCGGAGAGGAGGGTTCTAGTCGGAAGCGCCGCGCCGCTGGAGATTTGAGCAGGTGGAGACGACTAGCCGGAACCGCCCAGCTCCCGTTCGAACCGCTCCAGCGCTCGTGCGAAGCGCGCGACCACCTGGCGGCAGTCGTCCTCGGTGATCACCAGCGGCGGCGAGAACGAGAGCGCGTTCGACTCCGGCAGCGCGCGACAGATGAGCCCTTCCTCCCAAGCGATGCGAGCGACTCGCGGCGCCACCTTCTGCTCCAGTGGAAAGGCGGTCTTGCCTGCCTTGTCGGCGACGAGCTCCACGGCCGCGATCAGCCCGAGCCCGCGCACCTCGCCGACCAGCGGGTGGTCGACGACAGCGGCGCGCAGCTCGCGCTGGAAGAACGCCCCCGTGCGTTCGGCATTGCCGACCAGGTCTTCTTGCTCGATCAGGTCGAGGTTGACGAGCGCCGCAGCGGCGCACACCGGGTGCGCGCTGTAGGTGAAGCCGTGGGCGAAGTAGCCATCCTTCTCCGCACCGAGCAGGACGTTCCACACGCGCTCGGACACCAGCGAGGCAGAGAGCGGTTGGTAGCCGCTGGTCAGGCCTTTGGCGAGGGTCATCAGGTCCGGCTCGAGCCCGTACATCTGAGCGCCGAACCAGCGTCCGAGACGCCCGAAGCCGCAGATCACCTCGTCCACCACGAACAGCACGTCGTGACGGCGCAGCACAGGCACGATCGCTTCGAAGTAGCCCTCGGGCGGCGGGATGACACCGCCCGCGCCCATCACCGGCTCGGCGAAGAAGGCGGCGACCGTGTCGGGTCCCTCCCGCTCGATCGTCTCCTCTACCTCGCGGGCGAGCCGCGCCGAGAACTCACGCTCGCTCTCGCCGTCGCGGGCACGACTCCAGTGGTGCGGTGTCTCGACGTGCAGCACCTGCGGCAGCGGTAGGTCGAAGCCTCGGTGCATCGACGGCAGCCCAGAGAGGCTCGCCGAAGCCACCGTGACGCCGTGATAGGCGCGCTTGCGAGCGATCAGCTTCTTCTTGCGGGGCTTGCCGATCAGGTTGTGGTAGTACCAGATCAGCTTGACATTTGTGTCGTTGGCGTCGGAGCCGGTGCAGCCGAAAAAGATCTTGCCGATCGGATCAGGTGCGAGGTCCGCGATCCGCGCCGCGAGCGCGATCGCCGGCTCGTTGGCCATCGACGAGAAGCTGTGGAAGAACGCGAGCTCGCGTGCCTGGCGCGCGATCGCGTCCGCGATCTCGGTGCGTCCCCAGCCGACGTTGACGCACCACAACCCAGCCATGGCGTCGATGTACTCGCGGCCGTGCGAGTCGCGCACCCGCACGCCCTCGCCCGAGACGATCACCGTCGGGCCGGTCTTCAGGTGTGCGGCGAGCTGCGTGTAGGGATGGAACGAGGCGCGCTTGTCGAGCTCGACGAGGCGCTCGGTGGTCTGGCCGGGAACGGCGGGGATGGTAGAGGTGGCCACGTGCCTTCTCCAGTGTTGCCACGGGCGAGTGGTGTCGAGTCGACGATCCTACCCGGTGGCGATTCTTACCGCTGCCTGGCTCCACGCGCCGGGCCCCGTCGGCCTGCCGGGAAAGCCGATTCCCTTGCGACGATGGCAGTTGGACGTCGAGGCGAAGGAGCGGAATCCTTTCAAGTCGAGGCTCGCTTCTTGCATCGAAGGGCTAGGGCGTCGCTCAGCGGCGCCTATGACATTAAAGGAAGGCTCCAATGCGAAGACCAACTGCCTTGTTCTTGCTCTCGTTCCTCCTCGTTCTCGGCGTCGGCCTGCTGCCGCTCCATGCCGCGGACAGCCCCTCCGGAAAGATGACCGCGGACCAGCTACGGCTCGAGATGCGAAAGCTGTGGGAGGACCACATCGGTTGGACTCGCCATTTCATCGTCAGCGCCCTCGCCGACCTCCCCGACAAGCAGGCGACCACGGAACGGCTGCTGCAGAATCAGAAGGACATCGGAAATGCCATCAAGCCGTTCTACGGCGACGCTGCCGGGACCAAGCTGACGGGCCTGCTCGAGGAGCACATCCTGATCGCCGCGGACATCGTGACCGCCGCCAAGGCGGGCGACACCACGAAGCTCGAGGCGGACAAGCAGCGCTGGTCGGCGAACGCGGACCAGATCGCGACGTTCCTGAGCGGAGCGAACCCCAAGCACTGGCCCGCCGCCGACATGAAGTCGATGATGAACGACCACCTCGCCACCACCACGGCCGAGCTCGAAGCGCGGCTGCGGGAAGACTGGAAGGCGGACGTCGCCGCGTACGAGAGAGTCCACGAGCAGATCCTCGAGATGTCCGACATGCTGGCCGAGGGGATCGCCAAGCAGTTCCCCGAAAAGCTGCGGCGTAAGTAGCTACCGCTCGCCGGCGTCTGCGGATGGCTCGGGGCGCGGATCGCGGCTCAGCTCCGCCACGGTCGCGCCCCAGCCGCCACGATCGGCCGGTGCGTCGGCGAACGCTCTGACACGCGGGTCGCGAGAAAGCACCTTGCGCACGATGGTGCGCTGCGTTCCGACGCCGCGCCCGTGGATGATGCGCACCTCGCGAAGGCCTTTCTCGATCGCCGCGTCGAGGTAGTCGCGCAGCACGTCTGCTGTCTCGGCGGGACGGAACGGGTGCAGGTCGAGAGCGTCGGTGATCGGTAGCTCGATCACCAGGTCGTCGCCCTCGATCGCCTCGTCGTCCTCCGCCTGGTCCGGGTCGACCGTGGCCTTGGGCGGTGATCCGAGGAGGCGCCGCAGCCAATCCATGGCCCGAGCCTATCGCCGCTGGCTCACCGAAAGAGCTTCAAGAACGCTACGAACGCCGAGATGCCGGAGTCGGGACCCGCCACGGGTACGCCGATGTCGATGTTGACCAGGGTGCGCCAAGGGCCGATGAAAGTGCCCGCCAGGCCGACGCCGGCGAGGAGCTCGTCCTCCAGACCGGAGAGCTCGTCGGTCGCGAGAGCGGCGTCGCCCACGAGGTCGACGCGCAGGATGCTGCCGAGGTCGAAGCCGTAGGAGAGGTGCGTCGCCCAGGCCTCCTCGGCGCGGATGCGGTCGGAGCGGTAGCCGTGCACGCGTACGTCGCTGAAGTAACCGAACTGGTACTTCGAGAAGCGGTCGAGATTGTCGCCACCCACGTACTCGAGCTCGGCGCCGATCTTCTGGAATCGCGGCAGATGCCAGATCTTGGCGATGCCAGCGTTCCACAACGTGTAGCGATCCTTGTCGGCGTCGAAGTCGGGATTCGCGACCACGCCGTCCACCGACAGGCCCCACGGCTCCCAGTCGGAGCGCAGGTGCTCGTTGGCGCCGGCACGCAGGCGCCAGCCTTTGCGGTTGTAGCGGACGACCAGGCCGAACGACTGGCTCAGGTGGTCCTCGGGGATCACGAAGTCCTCGGCGGTGTCGTCGGCGCGCGAGAAGCTGGTGTGGCCGATCGAGTACCGCAGGTCGAGCTTGAAGAAGCTGCCGAAGGGCCGGCCTAGGCTGAGGTCGATGTTCGGGCGGCTGGTCTCGACGTCCTCGTCGGGTGCCTCGCGACCGTCGCGGAAGGTGCTGTCGGTGCCGGCGATCGCGAGCGCGAACACGTCGATGCCGGCGTCGAACTTGCTGCCGAGGAAGCTTGGATGGGCGATCTGCGCGAGGAGCAGCGGCCCGGCGAAGAACACGTTGGCCTGGGCGCCGGTGCCTCGGAAATCGAAGCTCAACCAGTTGACCCCGGCGAGCGGCAGCGGGAAGTCCTGCGACTCGTCCCAGAAAGCGCCGCCCACTAGGAAGAGCCGAGTGGTGTCGAGCTCATCTTGGACCACGCGCTCGCCGGTCTCCTTGTCGGTGACCAGGTACCGCATCCCGGCCTCGGTGTCACGCACCATGGTCGCCTCCGACGCGAACTTCACCTCGCGGCGCGCCTCGAAGTCCACCGGGTTGATCTCGACCCCGGTCAAGGTGACCTCGCGCTCCACGACGGTGGTGGCGTTGAGGATGGAGAAGAGCTGCTGCCCGCCAACGTGGAGCGGCAGGAAGTAGCTCTCGACGTTCCAGCCAGCGGGCTGGCCCTGCTCGTCGAGCGGCGAGTAGGTGAGAGTCTCCTCGTTCGAGATCACGTCGCCTTCCAGCCCGAGCTGCACCGCGCGGGTGCGCACGCGCGCATAGATCTCCCGGTCGACGAAGACCGTTCCCTGGAACAGGCTCTTGCCGCTCTCGACCGGCACCGCGGGCTCGAAGTCGACGACCCAGCAGTCGCGACCGTTCACGGTCGCAGTGCCGCGCAGGCGATAGGAGTACTCCCTGGTGAAGGCGATCTCGAGTGGCATCGTGGTCGCCTTCTCGGGTTGGATGAGCGGGATCTCTGGGATGCGCTTGCCGCGCCAACGCACGCCGTTGACGAGGAACTCGTCCCACGCCCAGTCGAAACCCTCACCCTGCCGAAAGAAGAACGCGCCGCGGAAGGTGGCGTCGAGGCTCTGCACGCCGCCGCCTGGCTGGAAGCGGAGCGACATCGAGTTGGTGGCGGTGTAGCTCTCGAGGCGTCGCGCCTGTGCGTCCTCGAACGCCTGCAGCCGGCGCAAGATCTCCGAGACGGGCATCGAGCGCTCGTCCTCGACCAGCACGCGCTCCTCGACCCCCTCCACCCCGGCGACGCTCGAGATGGCAGCGCGGTCGAATGCGAGCAGGAAAGCTGGCGGCGGGTCGTCGACGGGTAGCCGGTAGCCGCTGCGGGTGCGCTGGCCACCGAACAGGGCATTGGCCTCCCCGGTCACGAGGTCGAAGAGCTTCGGCGAGGTCAGGAGCGAATCGCTGAACTCGACGTCGACCCGCCGCGTCGCCGCGGGCGCCTGCCCGGCGTCGACCACCACACGTAGCGCGAGGTCCTCGCCGCGCACGAAGCTCCAGGCGGATCGGCCTGCCGTGGCCGGCGTCACGCTCGGCGTGGAGTAGGGGTCGAAGGTGATGTCGCCCCGCAGCTCGCGTGCGAGCAGGACGAGCGGCAGGATCTGCTCGAGGGTGGTCGCCGTGTCTGCTGGAGCGTGGAAGACGATCAGAGTGGATCCGGCCTCGGCGGCCCGGGCTGCGTCCACCAGGGCGCGCTCCGGTGGATCAGGCAGCGGAATGCCCTGCAGGATCAGCTCGCTCCCGGGATCGAGCCGGTCGAGCTCGCCACGCATTGCCGCCGCGGTGTCGAGCCTGTCGGTGGCGACACCATCGAGGTACGCGGCAAGGTCGTCGGCGAGCAGCGCCGAGAGCTGGCCTGCATCTGCGTTCTCGGGCGTCGAGACGATCCGCGAGCCTGGCTGCGCCCCACCGACCACCGCCGCGGCGCGCTTCACCAGGAAGGAGTACTCCTCGGGCTGCGCAGTCTGGTCGTGTAGGTTCGGCCACCGGAGCTGGAACACGGCACCGTCCGGAGCGCCGGCGGCGAGTTGCGACAGGCGCTGCAGCTCACTCTCGAGCAGCGCCGCGTTCTGCAGCAGCGGCGGGGAAGCTCGGAACGAGACCTCGAGGAAAGGCACGAGACGCCCGCCTGCCGCGCGCGCTCCGAAGAGAGCCAGCGCCTCGCGCGCCGCCCGCACGTTCTCCTCCGATCCGAGATCGACGCCCCAGGCGAGGTAGAGCAACGCGCCCTCTGTCAGGGGGGGCGCCTGATCGAGAGCAGCGACAGCGGCCGCGGGGCTCGGGACCCGCAGTCCAACGCAGGGTGTGCACTCGCCGACCGCGGCGCGGGCGGGAGGTGTCGAGAGGGAGAGGGTGATCCCTGCGGCGAGCACCGCGACGACCTGGCGCGGAAGGAGCCGCGGGCGGGCGGCGAAGCCACTGGAGATCGAACCTGGAGGCGCGATGGGCACGGGAAGATGCATGGGCATGGGCATGGATATTCTGAGGATGGTGGTGGTGATCGACCGAGGAGAGTCCTCGTCCGGTGACTGGGTTTCGGGGGGTGGCGGCCGGGGGGACGCACGCACGACGCGGGCGCAGGCGGAGATCGAGGATCGTATCGTTGTCGACGCCGTGCCGACGCCCTCATCCATCTCGCAGGCTCCCGTGACTGGGTCGAGCTCGCCGGCAGCCGGCCGGCCGCTCGTGCTCTTCCAGACCGTCACCCGCAACCGCAAGCGCGGCCGGTGGCAGAGAGAGCGGTGGGCGGCGCTCGTCCACGCCGTGCTCGAAAGGCTGCCCGATGCGCGCGCACTGTTGCTGGGCGCTCCCTGGAAGCGGTCCTGGGTGAAGGCGGTCGCGGATGCTTGCGACGACCCGCGAGTCATCGACGCTTCGGGCGAGCTGCCCCTAGGGAGGCTGGTGGCGCTGTGCTCTCGCGCTCACTGTTGCGTGAGCCTGGATACCGGGCCAGCTCCCGGCGAGCGTCTCGCCGGGAGCTCGCCCGTCGGGCTAGTCCGCTGCTACTCCGCTGCTGCGGCGCGGGCGGCCGGGCGTTCGGGCTTCTCGGAACGCGCGGCGCGCTCGGGTTTCTCGGTGCGTTCGCCGCTCTCCTGCCGGTCGTCGGCTACCTGGATCGGCGGCAGCCCCATCTTGGCCCGCACCTTCATCTCGATCTCTTCGGCGATCTCGGAATTGTCGCGCAGGAACTGCTTGGAGTTCTCGCGTCCCTGCCCCAGACGCACATCGCCGTACGAGAACCAGGCGCCGCTCTTCTGCACCTCCTTGTGCAGGATTCCCAGATCGATGAGCTCGCCAACGCGGGAGATGCCCTCGCCGTAATCGATGTCGAATTCCGCTTGCCGGAACGGGGGCGCCACCTTGTTCTTGACTATCTTGACCTTGGCGCGCGAGCCGACGACCTCTTCGCCCTCCTTGAGCGAAGCGATGCGCCGAATGTCGATGCGAACCGACGTGTAGAACTTGAGGGCACGACCGCCGGTCGTGGTCTCCGGGTTGCCGAACATCACGCCGATCTTCTCGCGGATCTGGTTGATGAACACGAGACAAGTGTGCGATTTCGCCACGATCGCGGTGAGCTTGCGCAGCGCCTGCGACATCAGACGGGCGTGCAGGCCGACGTGCGAGTCCCCCATCTCACCCTCGAGCTCCGCGCGCGGAACCAGCGCGGCCACCGAGTCGATCACGACGACGTCCACGCCGGCCGAGCGGACCAGCATTTCGGCGATCTCGAGCGCTTGCTCGCCGCTGTCGGGCTGCGAGACCAGGAGCTCGTCGATATTCACGCCGAGCTTCTCGGCGTAGTCGGCGTCGAGCGCGTGTTCGGCGTCGATGAACGCCGCGGTACCGCCGAGGCGCTGGGCCTGTGCGACCACCGATAGCGCGAGTGTGGTCTTGCCGCTGGATTCCGGTCCGAAGACCTCGATCACGCGGCCGCGCGGAAAGCCGCCGGTGCCGATCGCGAAGTCGACCGCGAGCGAGCCGGTCGGGATCGACTCGATTCCCAGGTTCTCGAACTGACCCAGGCGCATGATCGCGCCCTTGCCGAACTGCCGCTCGATCTGGGCGAGCGTGTTCTCGACTGCCTTCTTCTTTTCCTTCACGTCCATGGAGTCAATTTCTCCCGCGCTTCTCTTCCGGAAGCGCTACAACTTCGTTCGGAGCGGTGATCACGCCCCTTATACTGCCCCTGGCGGCGACGGGCTACGTCGCATCCAGGGAGATGGGTTCGAGAGTGCACGCCGGCGCTTCGCCGAGGCCGACCCGGATGCTCGCTCCTCGGCGGTGGCGCAGCGGCGGGGCGTCTGAGTGTCTGATCTGGACCTGTGGGATCTCGACGAGTCTGGATCTGACGAGTCTGGATCTGACGTACAGACGATCAAGGGTCTGACGGCAGGGGCAACGGCAGAGTACGACCTGGCGGACGTGGCGTCAAGTAGGCGGAAAAACGCGGTCGACTCCCCCCGGCAGGCGGGGGTGGCGAAGCTCCCCGACGCCCTGCTCGCCGACCTGGCGGCATGGGTTGGCCGCGGGCTGCAGCTCGAGGCCGGTGCTCCGCTTGGGCGGCGCACCACGCTGCGAGTGGGCGGTGCGGCGGACCTGCTGGCGGTGGCGGGGACCGAGGACGCGCTCGTGGCGGTGGTCGCGGCAGTGCGCCGGGCCGCGGTGCCGCTCCTGGTGCTCGGCCAGGGCTCGAACGTGCTGATACCCGACGAGGGCCTTCGAGGTGTGGTCTGTCGGCTCGCGGGCGAGTTGGAGCGCATCGAGATCGACGGCGATCGAGTGACCGCCGGTGGCGCTGTGGTCCTGGCGCGTCTGGCGCGGACCACCGCCAAGAGTGGCCTGGCCGGGCTCGAGGCCCTGGCCGGCTTCCCGGCAACCGTCGGCGGTGCCGTGTTCATGAATGCCGGCTGCTACGGCACGGAGATCAAGGACCTGCTGGAGCACGCGGACGCGGTGGAGCGCGACGGCCAGCGCCGGCGCTACCTCGTCGGCGAGCTCGAGGCTGCCTACCGCACGACCGTGCTGCAACGTCGCGGCGCGCTCGTCCTGGCTGCGACCTTCAAGCTCGAGCCTGGCGATCCCGTGACCATTCTGGCGCGCATGGAGGAGCTGAACCGCCGGCGCTGGTCGAGCCTCCCCTCCGGCAAGCCGAACGCCGGATCCGTCTTCAAGAACCCGCCCGGCGACTTCGCCGGGCGGCTGATCGACGCCGCTGGCCTCAAAGGCTCGCGAAGGGGTGGCGCTGTCCTCAGCGAGCGGCACGGCAACGTCATCGTCAACGAAGGGGGCGCGATGGCGCGGGAAGTCCTGTCGCTGATGTTGTTCGTGCGCGACCGCGTGCTCGAGCGCTTCGGAGTCGAGCTCGAGCCCGAGCTCCAGCTCCTGGGCTCGTTGCGCGACGAGTGGCAGCGGGCTCGCCTCCGCGAGACGCCGCCGACTCGGCTAGAATGAAGAGTCCGAGGTGACGCGCGGCGCGCCGGCTGTACGCGCGGCTGGGAAGCGCCCGCCCACGACCGAAAACGATCGGAGGTCGCCGTGCGCTCGAGCTTGCACCTCAAGAACATTCCAACCCTCGTCTGGTGTGGCGCGGCGTTGTTGACTTTCGGCTGCGCCCAACTCAGTCCGGAGGAGAGCGTCGAGCTGCGCCGCTCGCAGTACAAGGTTCAGCTCACCTCTTTCGCGGTGGACGACCAGCCGCAAGTCGCGCCGGTCGAGACGGCCGAGACCGGGCTCGAGGCAGCCGCGACGCCGCCGGCCGCTGGGGAGGAGATTCTCGCCGAGCCCGAGGCCGTGGTCATGACCACTACCCAGGCGGTGCTCGACATCCTAGTGACCACGGAGGCGGACGAGGGGCTGCCCGGTCTCACGGTCGAGCTGGAGCAGATCGGAGCGAACGGAGCGGTCAAGATGCAGCGCCAGCTCTGGCTCGACGTGTCGCGTGTGGTGCGGGGCTCTGGGGCGCACATCACCCACGTGGTCGAGGATGTGGACTACGAGGAGGGCGATGGCTTCGCGGTTTCGATTCGGTCGCCGGTGCCGCCAGGCGAGCGGGACGTCTACCGCGAGTTCGACGCCAACGATTCGAGCGGCACGGGGTATTGAGCCTCGTGCGCGAAGGCCTCGAAGCTGTCGCCCGCGAGCGCGGCGCGCCGACTCCTCACGAGGCGGTTCGCCTCCTCGAGGACAACATCTGTCGCGTAATACGAGGCAAACGCGAGGTGGTGCGCCTCGCCGTGGTTTCGCTGTTGGCGCGGGGGCACGTGCTGATCGAAGACGTTCCCGGTGTCGGCAAGACCACGCTTGCTCAGGCGATCGCTCGCTCGCTGGGCCTCAGCTTCCAGCGCATCCAATTCACCAGCGATCTGTTGCCCTCGGACATCATCGGCGTCTCGGTGTTCGATCCGAAACGGCAGGAGTTCCGTTTCAACCCCGGACCGTTGTTCGCACACGTCGTGCTGGCCGACGAGATCAACCGCGCCACGCCGAAGACGCAGTCGGCTCTGCTCGAGGCGATGAGCGAAGGCCTGGTCTCCGTGGATCGCCAGCGGCTTCCCCTGCCCCAGCCCTTCCTCGTGCTGGCGACCCAGAACCCGCTCGACCACGAAGGCACCTTCCCGCTCCCCGAATCGCAGCTCGACCGCTTCATGATGTCTTTGCGACTGGGCTACCCGGCGGCGCAGTACGAGCGCGAGCTGCTGCAGAGCGGCGGCGTGGAAGGGGTGCTGCACTCGCTACCTGCGGTGCTCGACGAGTCGATGCTGTTGGAGCTGCAGCGGCGCGCCGAGCACGTGCGCGTCGCCGACAAGCTGATCGACTACATGATCGCAATCGCCGAGGCGACGCGCACCAGCGCCGACCTGCTGATCGGCGTCTCGCCGCGAGCCCTGCAGGGCTTGCATCGCGCCGTCCAGGCGCAGGCTTTCGCCGAGGGCCGAGACTTCGCCGTGCCCGACGACGTCCAGGCGCTCGCCGCCCCGGTGCTCGGTCATCGCATCGTGCTCCGGCGCTCGAGGAATCCCGACGATGCGCGCAAGGCACTGGCCAAGATCGTGAAGGGCTTGCCGGTTCCGGTGTGAGGTCGGGGGCTGATGTCCCACTCCCAGCTCCGCATCACCAAGGTCGGGCTCTGGTTCGCGCTGCTGATGCTGGTCGTCGGCCTCGCGGCCACCAACACCGGCAACAACGCGCTCTACATGGTGGTCGCGAGCATGCTCTCGCTGCTGCTGCTGTCCTGGCTCGCGGCGGCAGTCAACCTCGGACCGGTGGCGGTCGAGATCAAGCCGCCGTCCGAGCTCTACGCGAACACGCCGTTCCCGCTCGGTGTCGAGGTGCGCAACCTCAGCCGGCGGATCCCGCGCTGGCTGCTCCAGCTGGAGCTCCACGACGGCGAGCCTTTTGCCGTGCCCCACCTCGCCCGGCGAGCGCTCGCCGGGAGCGCGTGGGAGGGCGAGCACGAGCATTTCTACGCGCGGCGCGGCCGGGTCGAGATCGGGGGGCTCCGGGTTTCGAGCCTCTTTCCTTTCGGCTTCTTTCGGCGCAGCGGCCGGGTGCCTTTGCGGCTCGAGCTGATGGTCTTCCCCGAGCTCTTTCCGGCGGCGAGCCTGCGCCTGGCTCGACGCGCCGACCAGGGGGCCGAGCGCAGCCAGCGCGCGGGGTGGGGACACGACCTGCGCTCTCTCCGGGCCTTCCGCGAAGGGGACGATCCGCGCGGCATCCACTGGCGTCAGAGCGCGCGCACCGGCGAGCTGGTGTTCACGGAGCGCTCGGCAGAGGACAATCGCCGTCTGTCGATCGTGCTCGACAACGGGGTCGGTTCGCTCAGCAGCGAGGCCGAGCGATCGCGCTTCGAGCGCCTGGTCAGCGAGGCCGCAACGGCCTGCGTTTCGTACCTGGATCGGGGCTTCGAGGTGGAGCTGGTAACCCGCGACCGGCACTTGCCGTTTGGCACGGGGCGGCGTCATCGGACGGCATTGCTGACCAATCTGGCGCTCGTGGAGCCCTGTCCTCGCGACGCGCTTCCTCTCCAAGGGTCTCGCCGGGCGCCCGAGTTGCGGCTCGTCCTGGACCGCCCGGAGGCTTGAAGTGAAGTTCGCGCGCGAAAAGCGCTTCCTGCTCGGAGCGCTGGCACTGGTAGCGCCGCTGCCGCTCCCGCTCAACGAGCCGCGCCCCAGTGGCGTCATCGGGTGGGGCGCGCTCGCCTGCTACCTGCTGGCGGTGAGCTGGTTCCTCGACCGGGTCCGACGCGGCCAGCACCGCCCGCTGGGGACGCGCGCCCTCAATCTACTCGGCGGCGGTTACGTGCCGTTTCTGGTCCTCGATGTGCTGGCCCTGGGCGACGGCCTGCTGGTGCGGCCGATGATGCACCTGGCGCTGTTCGCGCTGGTTGCCAAGCTCGCCTCGCTGCAGCGCGAGCGCGACAAGTGGCACGCGGTCCTCGGAATCTTCTTCGTGTTCGTCACCGCGATGGCCACCAGCTCCAGCGTCGGCATCGGGCTCTACCTGGCGGTGATGCTGGTGTTGTGGGCGGCGGTGCTGCTGCGGTTCACGCAGTTCCACGTTGCCGCGATGCTCGACGACGAGCGCGCGGCGGAGCTGCTGAGGGAGACGCGGTTGGCTCGCGCCTCGACGTTGGCCTTCCTGCTCGCGGGCGCGGCGTTGGTCTCGGTGCCCCTGTTCTTCGCGCTGCCGCGGCTGGCCACGCCTTACCTGTTCTCCGGTGGCGGCAGTGGCGGCGTCCGCTACATGACCGGTTTCTCGGACGAGGTCAGCCTCGACGTGATCGGCCGAGTACGCACCAACCAAGAGGTCGCGCTCCGGATCGAGTTCCAGAGGTCCCCGCTCGGCGAGATCCGCCTGCGTGGAGCAGTCTACGATCGCTACGCGGAGCGTCGTTGGGAGCGCAGCGGCAGCCACCGGCGATTGGCGCGCGATCTCGGCGGTCGTTTCGTGCTGGTCGACCAGCCATCCTCCGGGCAGGCGCGCTTCTGGCTCGAGCCGATGGCTTCGCAGGCTCTATTCGTGCCGACCGGCTCGCGGTGGGTGGCCTTCGAGCGGTCCGTCAACGAGCTGCGGCTCGACGAGGGCGAGGGGATCCTGCTCCCGTTCGCGCCCAGTCAGCCGCTGGTTTACGACGTCGGGTTCGTGGAGTCGACGTCGAGCGTGGGGCGCGCGCCCCGCCTCCAAGGCGACGCGGATCTCGAGGAGCCGACCTTGCACCGCGCTGGGCTCACTCCCGAGATCCAGGCTCTGGCGAGGGAGATCGCCGGATCCGGCGACTCGCTGGCACAGGCCCAGCGAGTCGAACGGCACCTGGCCACCGAGTACGGCTACACCCTCGACTTCGTCGGACGCGGCATCAGCGAGGATCCCATCTCGGACTTCCTGTTCCGTTATCGCAGCGGTCACTGCGAGTACTTCGCCACCGCGATGGTCTTCATGCTGCGCTCGGTGGGTGTCCCGGCGCGCTTCGTCACCGGATTCCTGGGGTCGGAGCCGAGCGCGCTCGGCTATCACATCGTGCGTCAGAGCAACGCTCACGCTTGGGTCGAGGCGTGGATCCCCGGTCGTGGCTGGCAGGTCTTCGATCCCACTCCGCCGGCTGGCCGGCCAGTGACCCAGCCGCAGTCGCTCTGGGCGCTGGCCCGGCAGGCGCACGACTTCGTGGTGTTCCACTGGGATCGCTACGTGATCTCCTACGGTGTCGCCGATCAGACGCAGCTCTTCGAGCGGGTCAAAGCGCGGCTGCGTGGCTGGTGGCAGAGCCTTTGGGGCGACGGGGAGGCGAGCGAGCCCGAGGCGCCCCGGACGACCGTGACGCGTCTCGAGGAAGGCCTGGAGGGTCGCGAGGTCGCGCGATCACGCTGGAGCCGTACTGGGTGGTTGGCCACCGTGCTCCTGCTCGCTGGCGCCTTGGTCTGGGTCGTGCTCGACCAGCGCGCGCGGCCGACCGGAGCACGGGCCTACGTGCGGTTGCGCAGCACGCTCCGCGATCGCGGGATTCCGATAGAGGATGCGGTCGCTCCGATCGAGCTTCGAGACCGTGTAGCGCGCCGTTTTCCGACCGCTGGGCCGGCGGCCAGCAGGCTGGTCGACTTGTATCTGCGCGAGAGCTACGGCGGCGCCACGCTCACGGCGGCAGAGCGGCGTGAGCTCGAGTCGCTCCTGGTCCAAACCCGGCGGGAGTTGCGAAAGGCGAGCTGAGCGGGGCGACGACCCAGGCTCTACCGACGATCGCGCCGCCCGCGATCGGCGGCTCCAGTCCCGAATCGCCCTTCGGCGTGGCAGCCAGGGTGAGGCGCACGGTGCCGAAGCGATCCACCGGCAGCGGTACTCGCTCGGAGCCACGCGGGTCGGCGATCCGATGCAGCACGCGCGGCGCGGAACCGGTCGAGTCTTCGAGCCAGATCACGAGCACGACCGGCGGACCGGCGGCGGACCGCAGGCGGCCCAGATGGAGCTCCGTAGCGGGTCCCACATCG
Source organism: Thermoanaerobaculia bacterium (assembly GCA_035524895.1). GTDB lineage: Bacteria > Acidobacteriota > Thermoanaerobaculia > Multivoradales > Multivoraceae > DATLFI01. Next base: position 36,889 of record DATLFI010000374.1, read on the forward strand.
ATCGTCCAAGTCCGTGCCGTACCCGCCGGGAGGAACAGCGCGTCTCGGTACCGCGCCGACGAGGTCGCGTCAGCTCGTGGCCTGGAGGTCGAGGCCAGCGCTGCGTCGAGCTGTGACGCCACCTCGTCAGGTGGCCCCGAAGGCAGCAACGCTAATGCGTCCCAGGCGATTGCGATGTTGCGACGCTGCCTGGAGCCTGCTGGTTGCCGGTAGGTGCGCGGGTACCGGAGCGCCAGTCGGTTGGCGCCGTGACGAAGCGTCTCGCTGGGCGCCTCGAGTGCATGGGTTCCGACCCCCGGCTTCAGCTCCAGTGTTCCAAGGGGGTGGCCGTTGAGCGAGACCCCCACCTCCCCTCGCCCCTCCGCCGTGTCGTCGGACTCGTAGGGGAAGCCGCGCAGCACCGCTCGCCGCGGCTCGGTCGAGTGCAGCTCGAGGCGGGCGACCGACTCGTTCCCCGAGCTCCAGGCGAAGGTCCTGCCGTCGTCGGCGCGCTCCGCCCACGAGAATCCTCTCTCGAGGTAGGGACGGCTCCCTGCCGCGCCGACGTCGAGCACCGGACGCTCGACCTGCTTGCTCGCCACGGCTCGGCTCGCGATCAAGTCGTAGGCGATCGACCCATCTCCTCGGGAACAGCCCCCTGTCACGAGGCTTGCGGCCAAGCCGAGCAGCAGGCCCGTTCCGGTATGCGTGAAATGGCGCCTCATGGGAGGGGGGTCTCGGGAGGTCGTCGGGGCTACCGGTCGAGTCGGGATGGCAGGTCTCCAAGCTGAAGATGCGTGTACGGAATTCTCTCCGGTCGGTCCGTCATCCGCCACGGATTTTGCTAGGTTTCTCCGCAAGTGCAGGTCGGCATCGTCGCGTACGAGCTCGAAGGCGAAAGCACTGGCGTGGGGCGATACCTCGCCGGACTCCTTTCGGGAGTGCGCGCCGTGGCGCCTCCTGGGTGGCGTTTCCGTTTGTTCTTCCATCGCTCCGTGCCCACGCACGAAATTCTGGAGCATCCGGCCCTCGAGACCATGCCGGCGCCGGCACGCGCGCCCGCGAGCAGCGTGCTGTTCGAGCAGCTGCAGCTGCCGTCGATGGTGCGAGCTGCCGGTGTCGACGTGCTGTTCTCGCCCGGTTACAGCCTGCCGCCCCGCATCCGGGTGCCTGGCGTCGTGACGATCCACGATCTCTCGTTCGAGCGGCTCGGCGGCGAGTTCGGCTGGCGGGAACGGTGGCGCCGCCGAATCCTGGCGCGCCGCGCGGTGCGCACCGGCCGCCGGGTGCTGGTCGACACCGAGACGATGCGGGACGAGGTGTGCGCGCGATACGGGTTGCCCACCGAGCGGGTGGGGGTGGTGCCGCTCGCAGTGGAGTCACGCTTCGGGGCGCGCTCGGAGCCCAGCGACGCGCAGGTTCTGGCCCGCGTCGGCGTGGGCCCGCCCTACCTCCTGTTCGTCGGTGCGCTCTTGGAGCGCCGCAGCCCCGAGCTGATGGTCGAGGCCCTGGAGCGCCTGCTCCGGGACGACCCCGAGCTGCGGCTCGTGGTCGCCGGTCCCGACCGGCTTCGCGATCCCGCGCGCTTCGAGCGCCTCTGCCGACAGCACGGTGTGAGCGGGCGGGTGGTGCGGCTTGGCTGGGTCGCCGACGAGGCGCTGCCGGCGCTCTATCGGCGCGCCGCGGCGACGCTCTACCTCTCGCGCTACGAGGGCTTCGGTCTGCCGCCGCTCGAGGGACTGGCGTGTGGCACGCCCGCGGTGGTGGGCGCGGGTCTGGGGTTGGACGAGATCTGGCCCGACTATCCTTTCCGAGTCACGGCGCTGGCGCCGGATCTCGTGGTCGCCGCCTGTCGATCCGCGCTCCGGTGCGATCGCTCCGACTTCGCCCGCGCTGCAGGCGAACGTCTCGCCGGCTCGAGCTGGGAGCGGTCCGCGGAGCTGTGGATCTCCGAGCTGGAGAGAGCGCGGTGGTGATCTCTGCGCTGGTAGTGACCTACGAGGCCGAGCGCGAGCTCGCTCACTGCCTCCAGAGCCTGCGCGACGCGGGCCGCGAGCTCGAACCGATGGGTCGGTCGCTCGAGGTCGTGCTCGCCGACAACGGTTCGGGCGACGGCACGCTGCCGCTGGTGCGCGAGCGCTTCCCCGAGGTCCGGCTCCTCGAGCTTGGGCGCAATCTGGGTTTCGGGGCCGCCAACAATCGCGCCGCGGCGGAGGCCAAGGGAGACCTGCTGCTCCTGCTCAACCCCGATGCCTGGCTCGCGGCAGGCTCGTTGCCGCGACTGATCCAGCGTCTGGAGGCGGAACCGGGAGCCGGTCTCGTGGCCCCACGCTTCCGCGCGCCCGCTGGCGAGCGCCAGTTCGACTGGGTGCCGGACATCGGCGTGGTGGGTGAGGTAGTGCAGCGGATGCGGCACCGAGCCGGGCGAGGACGGCTCAATGTCGAGGCGGTGCCGCGGGCGCTGCAATCGGTCGGCATCCAGGGCTGGTACACCGCCGCCTGCCTGCTGGTCCGTCGCACGGCGTTCGAGGCTGTCGAGGGCTTCGACGAGGGATTCTTCCTCTATTTCGAGGATGTGGATCTCTGCGTGCGCTTGCGCCAGGCCGGCTGGGAGCTGGCACTCGAGCCGGAGGCGCTGGCCTACCACGTGGGCTCGTCCGGCCGCCGCACGAGGCCGAGGCGCGAGCGCGAGCGCCACGAGCGCGTCGAGCTCGAGTACCGGCGTGGCCAGCTTCGCTACTACCGCAAACACCGCCCGCGCTGGGAGCAGTGGGTGTTGCGGCGTCACCTCGCCCGCAAGTACCGCCGCATCGAGGGTCGCGACGAGTTCCGCCGGAGGTTGCTGGCGGAGCTCGAGTAGCGCCGAGCCGCGGCGGGCCGCCCATAGCGGCTAAGCTCCGCGACCGTGAACGACCTCTTGCTCGGCGTCGCCGCAACGGTGGCCGTGGTGTCGCTGCTGCTGGCAATCGGGAGCCTCTGGGCGCTCTTCCGGCTCCGCCGCCACCACCGGGCGCTCGCCGCCAGCCTCGAGGAGCAGCAGCGCCAGCTCCAGAGCGTGGCCGAGCAGCACCGCGACGAAGTGCGCGAGGTCGAGCGTCGCGGCCAGCATGCGCTCGTGGAACGCTTCGCCGCCGCGGAGGCGGCGCGCGAGCGCCGCGAACGCGTGCGCGGGGCGCTCGACGAGGTGCTCGTGGCGGCGGCGGTCGGACACCTCGACACCCAGCCCGCAAGGGTGCTGATGACACACCTCCAGCAGATCGATCGCGAGCTGCTCGAGACGGGACCGCGGTGATCGGTGGCGCGATGAGAATCGGGATCGACATCGGCAAGCTCGCGGTCCGCCTCGACGGTGTCGGGCGCTACTGCGCTGGTTTGCTCCATGGACTCGCCGAGGTCGAGCGGGGTCTGCCCCCGGAGCGCGGCAACCGCTATCTCCTGTACTCGCTGGCCGCCGATCCCCGAGGGTCGAGCTGGCCCGATTGGCTGGGTCGACTGGGCGACCGGTTCGAGGTCACCGGCCGCAGCTCTCCCGAGTCGGGCGAAGTCGAACTGTTCCATTGCACTGCGCACGCCGTGCCCGACGACCCCAATGTCGGACCGCTGCTGTTCTCGCTCTATGACCTCACCTTCCTCACGCTGCCGCGGCTCCACACGCTCGACAATCGGCTGCACTGCGCCACCGGTCTCTCTCGCGCTCTGGCGCGCGGCGGCAAGCTGGCTGCGATATCCGAGCACACGCGGCGTGACGCGGAGCGGCTATTCGGGTTGGCGACCGGCACCGTCGCGGTGGTGCCCCCCGGGATCGACGCGCGATTCGAGGTCCGGGACCCGGTGGAGGCGCGCGCGACGGCGGCGCGACTAGGCCTCACTGGCGACTACATCTTCCACCTCGGCGTCGAGGAGCCGCGCAAGAACACCCCGGCGCTCGTCGAGGCGTACCGCATGCTGCCGCCGGAGCTGCGGCAGCGCTACACGTTGGCGTTGGGGGGACACGCTGGCTGGGGTGGCGCGCAGGCGGTCCCCGATGCGGCCCGCGACGCACCAGGCGAGGTGCTGAGGCTCGGCGCCCCCTCCGACGAGGAGCTGCCGGCGCTCTACGCCGCCGCGTCGCTCTTCGTGTTCCCCTCGCTCTACGAAGGCTTCGGGCTGCCGCCGCTCGAGGCCATGGCCTGCGGTGCGCCGACGCTGGTGTCGAGCGTGTCGTCGCTGCCAGAGGTGGTGGGCGAGGCGGCCGAGCTCTGCGACCCCGAGCCTGCGGCGATCGCGGCGGCGATGGAGCGCGTGCTCCGCGATCCCGCACACCAGGTCGAGCTGCGCCGGCGTGGACCGCTGCAGGCGAAGCGCTTTCGTTGGATCGAATCGGCGCGGCTGCTGCGGGTGGTCTACGAGCAGACGGTCGAGGGGGTGTGATGGCGGAGGTCTGGGCCTGCACCATCGCGGCGAAGAACTACCTGCCCTTCGCGCGTGTGCTCGCGCGCAGTTTCCGCGAGCACCACCCGCAAGGACGTTTCTTCGTCGGGCTGGTCGACGAGATCGAGGAGCAGTTCGATCCCGCGGCCGAGCCGTTCGAGATGATCGAGGCGCGGGACCTGGGGATCCAGGACTTCGCCGCCTTCGCGTTCCGCTACACCATCCTCGAGCTGAGCACCGCGATCAAGCCCGCGTTGCTGCGTCACCTGTTGGCGCTCGGCGCGTCCAAGCTGCTGTACTTCGACCCAGACATCCTGGTCGCGTCGCCGCTCGAGGAGGTGCGCGACCTGCTCGACGACGGCAACGTCGTGCTGACGCCGCACCTCGACCAGCCGATCGAGGACGACCGGCACCCCGGAGAGCTGGCGATCCTCCAGTCCGGCGCCTACAACCTCGGCTTCATCGGCCTCGCCGCTTCGGAGGAGACACTGCGCCTGCTCGACTGGTGGCACCGCCGCGTCTACGAGCTGTGCGTGGTCGACATCGCGCGAGGCTTGTTCGTCGACCAGAAGTGGATCGACCTCGTTCCGGGTCTGTTCCAGGGCGTGCGCGTGCTCGCCCATCCCGGCCACAACGTGGCCTACTGGAACCTGCATGGCCGGCGTGTCGAGCGCGCGCGCGACGGTGGCTTCACCGTCAACGGGCTGCCGCTGCGCTTCTTCCACTTCTCTGGCTTCGATCCCCAGAGCCCGGGCGCCGTGTCCAAGCACCAGAACCGCTTCACCCTCGGCGACCTTGGCGACGCGCGAGCTCTCTACCACGACTACCGCGACAGGCTGTTCGCCGCCGGCTACCGGGAGGCACGGAGCTGGCCTTACGCCTACGGCCGTTTCGCGAACGGCGTGCGCATTCCCGACGCCGCCCGTGTCTGCTACCGCGGCCAGGGCTCGAGCGCGCGGCGGCGATTCGGCGACCCCTTCGCGACCGGCGAGGGCTCGTTCTATCGGTGGATGCTCGAGCCAGTGCGCGCCGACGTGCCAGCCGGACCCTCGCGGTTGCTCTACACGGTCTACACCTCGCGCCCCGACCTGGTAGAGAGCTACCCCGACGTCTTCGACGCAGACGTCGAGCGCTTTCGCGACTGGGTCCTGGGCGGCGGCGCCTGGGAGCTGGGCTTCGACGACGCGTTGCTGCCGCGGCGTGCGCCCGCGGCACCGGTCGAGCCGGTTACACCGGCCGTGACGGTGGCCGCGCCGCGGGCGGGTCTGGGTACGCGGCTGCGCGCGTCGGCGCGGCGCGCCTACCACTCGTCGCTGTCGCGGCGCTTCAAGGGCGGCCTGCGCCGCGCGCTCGGCGAACGGCGCACTGCCGCGATCAAGGACCGCATCCGGCCGCGCCGCGCCGCGGATGCGGCCCCCGCCGGGGCGTTGGTCGAGCGCCTCGGCCAGCTCGTGCTCGGCGAGCCGGGCGTCAACGTCTGGGGCTACCTGACCGCCGAGAGCGGCATGGGCGAGGCCGGGCGGCTGCTGGCGCGCGCGATCGAGCGTGCTGGTGTTCCGCTCGCGCTGGGCAACCTCGAGCTGGGGGTCGCCTCGCGCACCACCAACCGCACCTTCCAGCGGTTCTCGTCGTCGTTCGAGCACGGCGTCAACGTGTTCGTGGTCAACGCCGACCAGGTGCCCCACATCGCGGCGCACCTCGGCGGCGAGAAGTGGCGGCGGCGCTACAACGTCGGCTTCTGGTTCTGGGAGCTCCAGGAGTTTCCGCGCAAGTACTTCTCGTCGTTCGAGTACTTCCACGAGGTGTGGACCGGCAGCACCTTTGCCGCCGACGCGCTCGCGGCGGTGTCGCCGGTGCCGGTGCGCCGCATGCCGCTCGCTGTGGATTTCTCGGCGCCGACCGGCGACGAGGTCGCGGTGCTACGGCGCCGGCTCGGGCTCGACGCCGAGCCAGCGCCCTTCACGTTCCTGTTCGTCTTCGACTACCTCAGCCAGGCGGAGCGCAAGAACCCGCTGGGCGTGGTCGAGGCGTTTCGCCGCGCCTTCGGCCCCGGCGACCACGCACGCCTGGTGCTCAAGACCATCAACCGAGAGCTCTTCCCCGAGCACGCGGCGCGGCTCGAGTCGGCGGCCGCGGGTCTGCCCGTGCTGTTCCTCGACGAGTACCTGACCCAGCACGAGGTCCACACGTTGATGGCGGCGTGCGACGCCTACGTGTCGCTGCACCGGTCCGAGGGCTTCGGGCTCACCCTCGCCGAGGCGATGGCGCTCGGCAAGCCACTGATCGCCACCGATTACGGCGGCAGCGCCGACTTCACGACCGTGGGTGGCAGCTTTCCCGTGCCGTATCGCCTGGTCGAGATCGCGGAGAACGACGGCCCCTACCCGGCCGGCGCGCTGTGGGCGGAACCGGACCTCGATGCCGCCGCGGAGGCCATGCGGCGCGTCGCGAACGACCCCCTGGTCGCCGGGCTCGTCGCCGCCGTGGGCCAGCGCGAGGTCCGCGAGCGCTTCAGCCTCGACGCGATGGCCGCGCGCGTGCGGGCGCAGGTCGCGCGCATCGAGGAGCTGGTCGCTTCCGCTCGGCGCGGGAGGTGACGCGCCGCTTCGCCTCAGGGCGCCGCTGCTTCGATACAGAAGAGATGCTGCTCGCCACGTAGCAGCAGGCAGCCGCCGCCTGCCGCCGGTGAAGCACCGGTTCCCATCTCGCCCAGCTCATTTTCGCCAAGAAGCTCGAACTCGGCTCCGGCAGTCACTACGGAAACGGTGCCCTTGGTCGAGGTGGCGAAGACCTTCCCGTCGCCCGCCATCAACGATGCGTGGTTGCGGCCATGCGCGAGACGATGCTCCCAGACGATGTCGCCGCTCTCGGGATCGCGGGCCACCAGGACACCGAGCAGGGTCAGCGAGTAGAGCAGGCCTCGGTAGAGCACCGGGGACGATACCTGGGGGGCCAACCGCTCGTGATGCCAGAGCTGCTGCACCTGCGTCTCGCGACCGGTCCCCGTCAGACGCAGCATCAGGTTGCCGCGCCGATTGTCGGCGCCACCCAAGATCCCCACCAGATCGCTGCCCAGCACCGGCGTCGACACCATCTGCAACATCGGGTACTCGTAGAGCCAGAGCCGTTCACCGGTGGCGACGTCGTAGCCGGCGATGGCTCCCGAGTGCGCGAAGAGTGCCTCGCGCCCTGCGCCACGCTGGACGATCACGGGCGTCGAATAGGAGCAACAGGTCTCGGTCCACTCGGTGCGCCAGCGCTGCTCACCGCTGCCGCTGTCGAAGGCCGCGAGCCAGCCGACGTCGTCGGTCTGCGCCCGCTCCTTGTCCTGGGCGACGAGCACCAGGTCGCCGTCGAGCACCGCAGAGCTGGCGGCCCCATAGCGCGTGAAGTCGTGGTACGCAGGATCGATCACCTGGCTCCAGACGATCTCTCCGTCGGCATCGAGGCGGGCGAGCGTCGAGCCGAAGTAGGCGTAGACGGAGTGGCCGTCGGTGGCGGGCGTGGGTCCGGCCAGGGTATTGAGCCGGTGGCGCTTCTCTTGCGCCGCCGCAAAGACTTCCCTCTGCCACAGGAGCGCGCCCGAGGTCAGGTCGTAGGCGAGCACGACACGGTGGTGATCGCCTTCGGGGTTGGCGGCGTTCACGGGGTAGCTGGCGGTCAAGTAGACCTGATCGTTGGCCACGACCGGCGACGAGTTCCCGGCGCCGGGCACGGGCGTTTTCCAGCGGACATTGGCACCGAGCCCGCCGTCCCAGGTGGAAGGCAACGATCCCTGGTCGAAGACCCCGGCCCCTCCTGGGCCCCGCCATTGCGGCCAGGGCGCGTCCGTCCCGCCGGAGCAGGCCAGCGCGGGCAGCGCTACGATGACCAGACGAAGGACCCGCCGGGCGAGTAGGCGCCGAGGGGTCCATGGGGCACGGTTAGTCACGATCTCCGGTGTCCGGCTCCCGCTCCACGCAGGTCAGATGAGCCCGTGTGCGGATCAGCAGGCAGCCGTCGACGATGGCCGGCGAGGCGTTGGTTCCCGGCTCGTCGAAGTCGTTCTCGGCGAGTAGCTGGAAGGTCTCCTCGGCAGCGACCACGGCCACCGTGCCCCCGGTCGAGCTGACGTAGACCTTGCCGTCGCCAGCCACCAGGGAAGCACGATTGTGCATGTGACCGAGACGGTGATTCCACAGCAGCTCGCCAGTGCGCACGCGGTAGCTGGCCATGATTCCCTGGTCGGTCACGGTGAAGAGCTGGTCGCGGTACACCACCGGGGACGCATTCTGGGGCGCGAAGTGCCGGCTGCTCCAGACCGGTTCCACGGTCGTCTCCCTGCCAGAGCCGATGAGCTGGAGGGCGAACGTGCCCTTGACGTTGTAGGCGCCGCCCGCCACCAACAGGAGATCGCCGTGGAGGACGGGGGTGCCGACCATTTGCAGGATCTCGACTTCGTGCGACCACAAGGGCTCGCCAGTGCTCGCCGAGTAGGACGTCACCGCTCCGGAGTGAGCCACCAGGATCTCCTCGCCCGCACCGCGGTCCACCACCAAGGGTGTGGTGTAGCTGCAGCAGGTGTGCTCCCACTCGGTGCGCCACAATCGCTCGCCGGTCTCCCGGTCGAAGGCCGCCAGCCACCCTGGCTCCTCGGCGTCGGCGAATTCCTTGTCCTGGAGCACGATGATCGCATCGCCCGAGAACACCGGGGAGCTGGCGGCTCCGTAGCGGCTGTATTTGGCGTAGTCGGGGTCGATCTCATGCTGCCAGACCACCTCGCCGTCCGGATCGAGCCTGGCCAGCGTCGAGCCAAAGTAGACGACGACGCCCTCGCCGTCCGTCACGGGAGTGGGAGCGGCAAAGCTGTTGTGCCGATGCTTGCCCTCGGGCGGCGCGGCGAAGAGGCGGCGATGCCAGAGCAGCTCACCCGTCTTGCGATCGAGCCCCAGCACCGCGCGGTGGCGGTCGGGCCGGACCCGCTCCGAGGGGTTCTCGTCCGCATAGGCCGTGGTCAGATAGATCCGATTGCCGGCAGCCACCGGTGACGAGTTGCCCAGGCCAGGTAGCTCCGTACGCCACCGCACGTTGGCCGTGGTAGCGCTCCAACGTGTCGGAAGTGGGCTCCGGTCGGAGATACCGCGGCTGTCCACGCCCCGCCACTGGGGCCAATCGTCGGGGGCCGGCTCCCCGCAACCGATCGGGGCAAGAAGCAGCGATATAGCCAGCACTGGCAGCCCGTGGTGAAACCCGCGTGAGGCTGCGCGCGGGGATCTGCGGCCGCTGGCAAGGCGTGGCCGACGAACGCGATGCGGTGCCATCGTGCAGGAGGCCCAACGC
>DATLFI010000375.1:0-11260 GCA_035524895.1 Thermoanaerobaculia bacterium
GGCTCCGAGGCGGTGTGCCCGAGCGGTGGCGCTGCCGCCTGCTGCGCTGAGGGTGTCTCGAACAAGGCGCCCAGGTCGACGCCTTCATCGGCCAGCGACAGCGCCAGGTCCTGCGGAGGGAACTGGGTCGTGCGCAGGTCCTCGGCAGGCGCGGGCGGCGGCGGCGGCGGCGGCGGGACCGCAGGCCGCGCGGGCTCAGGGCTCCGGTCGAGGAGGTCCGCGGCGGGGACCGGCCCGGCAGAGTCCGCCAGTCGCTCCTGCAGCTTGCGCGCAGGCTCGAAGCGCGGATCCATCTTGAGAATGAAGTCACATCCCAGCGAGGCTTCCTGTAGCCTCCCCTCCCCTGCTAGCTCGACGGTTTGCCGGAAGGTGGTGAGAACGCGCGTGCGTATCTCCTGCGCGAGTGCGGGGTCGCCTGGATAGTCCATGGCTGTCAGCTCTCCGCGAGGGTGCGCCTCAGTGCCACCTCAGTGCCACCTCAGTGCTGCCTCAGTGCTGCCTCAGTGCCGCCTCAGTGCCGCCTCAGTGCCGCCTCAATGCGTCGTGCAGGTCGTGGCGATGCGATACGGGGGCCCTTCGCGGTGGGCACGCTTGTCGGGCCAAGGTGCTGCTGCCGGTCTCGACGCCAAGGAAGCCGCGGTCCGTTCGACTCATCTGTCCAGATCCAGCCGACACTGTAAACACTACCAGAGCCCTCGACGCGCGTCGTCGCTATAGTCGCCGCGGTGGCTCTGCTCGAGTGCGTGCCCAACGTCAGCGAGGGGCGCGACCAGGCTCGGCTCGATCGACTGGTCGCCGCCGCTGCGGTGGAGGGAGTGCGCCCGCTCGACCGGTCGAGCGATCCCGACCACCATCGCGCCGTCCTCACCTGGGTCGGAGAGGCAGCTCCTCTGATCGAGGCGGCGTGCCGCCTCTGTCACCGCGCGCTGGACGAGATCGACCTGCGCACCCACCGCGGGGCACACCCGCGCCTCGGCGCGGTCGACGTCGTGCCGTTCGTTCCCCTTCTGGGCACGCCCATGGCGCTGGCCGTCGAGACGGCGCGCGCCGCAGGCGCGGCCATCGCCGAGCGTTGCGGGCTGCCGGTGATGCTGTACGAGGCAGCGGCCAGCGACCCCACGCGCCGCGACCTCGCGCGCCACCGCCGCGGCGGGCTCGCAGCGCTCTCGGCGCGCATGACGAACGGCGAGTGGCCTCCGGACTTCGGACCGTCGACACCCCATCCCACAGCAGGGGTGGTGTGCGTCGGCGCTCGGGTGCCGCTCGTGGCGTTCAACGTCCTGCTCGACACAGCCGAGGTCGAGACCGCGCGCGAGATCGCGCGGCGGATCCGCGCGGCAACGCCCGGCGGCCTGTCCGGCGTCAAGGCAATCGGGCTGTACCTCGAATCGCGCGGGTGCGCGCAGGTCAGCGTCAACCTCGTCGATTGTCAGCGCACCACGCTCGGAGCCTTGGTGCGCCGAGTGCGCGACGAAGCGCGCGCCCTCGGCGCTCGCGTCTCGACCACGGAGCTCGTGGGTCTGGCGCCGCTCGGTTCGGTGCTCGATGCGGCGGCGGCCGAGCTCCTTCTGCCCGGGCTCGAGGAGAGGCAGATCCTCGAGAGCCGGCTCCTGGACCCGAACGAGACCCCTCACGAGCCGCCCAGCGCGCGCAGCAGCCGTCGCGGCAGGTCGTCGAAGGAACCCGACGACATGACCACCAGCACATCGCCCGGCCGCGCGGTCTCGAGCGCCATGCGCAAGACCTCTTCGTAGCTGCCTGCGGAGCGCGTCGCGACCCCCCGCGCGATGAGCTGCTGGGCGAGCGCGGGAAGGTCGAGGATCTCCGCCGCGTCGAAGCGCGCCGCGTAGTAGACGGGGGCCAGGACCACCACGTCGGCTCGCGCGAACGCCTGGAGGTAGGCATCGTGGAGGAAACGCCGGCACGAGGTCAGGCTACGCGGCTCGAACAGCGCGACCAGTCGCCGCGTTGGATGTGCCGCGCGCAAGCCCTCGAGGGACTTCTCCACCTCGGTGGGATGCTTCGCGAAGTCGTCGACGACCACCACGTCGCCGGCGCGCCCCACCTCCTCGAGACGGCGGCGCACCCCGTGGAAGGTCGACAAGGCGGCCGCCACCTGCGACGGTACCAGGCCGTCGGCACAGGCGACGGCGAAAGCAGCCGCGGCGTTGCCGACGTTGTGTGAGCCGAAGAGCGGAAGCCGCAGCGCGACCCGATCTCCCCGCCAGTCGAGCTCGAAGCAGGTTGCATCCTCCTCCACCATCGGTGGACCGATCGGGGCGATTTCGGCCCCGCCTGGCCGCGCGGAGTAGGAGACCAAGCGGCAGCGGGCTCGGGACTCGATCGCTCGCACCGACACGTAGTCGTGGCAGGCCACCAGGAGCCCGTGCGCCGGCACCAGGTCCACCAGCGCGGCGAAAGCCGCGATCAGCCGTTCCTCGGTCGGATAGAGATCCGCGTGGTCGTACTCGATGCTGGTGAGCACCAAACTCTCGGCGCGGTAATGTAGGAACTTGGCGCCCCGGTCGAAGTAAGCCGCGTTGTATTCGTCGCCCTCGACCACGAAGCGCTCGCCGGTGCCGACGCGAAAGCTCCCGGGCAGGTCACGCGGCGCGCCGCCGACCAGGTAGCCGGGGTCGCGCCCGCAGCGCGTGTACGCCCAGGCCAGCATCGCCGAGGTGGTGGTCTTGCCATGGGTCCCCGCCACCACGATCGGGCGCCGGCGGGCGAGCAGGAAGCGGGCCAGCGCCTGCGGCATCGATACCCGCTCCAGCTCGAGACGCTCGGCCTCGACCACCTCCACGTTGGTCCGCGAGACGACGTTGCCGATCACCACCAGGTCGGGCGCCGGGTGCAGGTGCGCCGGGTCGTAGCCGACGTGGGGCACGATGCCGGCTTGCGCCAGCAGGTCGCTCATCGGCGGGTACAGCGGCCCGTCGGCGCCGCGCACGCGGTGCCCGAGAGCCTGCAAGAGACAGGCGAGCGGCGCCATCCCGGTGCCGCCGATGGCGATGCAGTAGATGTCGAGGGATCGGCTCATCGTCGGCGTTTCGGCTCGGCAGTGCGTCGGGCTGTCCTCGACCCGCGCACCGGCGGCCGGGAACCGCCCCTGCGGTTCGGCGTTGGTCTCTTTGCGCGCGTGCCCCACGTCGCGCGATGTACCATTGTCGTTCCGGTCCGGCCGGCCGCGCGCGTGCACGCGCTCCCTCCCACGTTCAGGCGGCGTACTGCTGCCTCCCACCCCAGACTAGGACTTCTCATGATCGCCAGCACCCTCTTGTTGGTCGCCGTCGTGGCGATGCAGCCTCTCCTCCCCACTCCCGAAGGCGCGCAGCCGAAGGCCGTCTTGAGTGAGACCATCGTTGACTTCGGCACCCTGGGGCGCGGCGACACGGCGAGCCGCACCGTCACCCTCGAGAACCGCGGCGACGCGCCGCTCGAGATCCGACACGTCAAGAACAACTGTGCTTGCACGGTGCTCGACGCTCCCGACAGCGTCGCGCCGGGCGTGAAGGTCGAGCTGACCCTCGAGCTCGACACCGAGACCCTGAACGGCCCCGCCCAGGCCATCGTCAACCTGTTCACCAACGACCCCGCCGCCCCACGACTCGACATCACTGTGCGGGTCGAGGCCCGCCCCTACGTGTGGGCGGAGCCCGCCGAGTTCCGGTACATCGTGTATCGCCACTTCGAGGGCAGCGGGATGGTGTCCGCCAAGGTGGCCGGCTCGAGCCCCTCCGATTTCCGCATCACCGGCATAGAGGTCCCGGGTCCGCACCTCACCGTCACGCATCGGGAGGCCAGGCCCGAAGAGCGGCTTCCCGGCCCCGGGACCCAGTACGTGCTCGAGGCCAAGCTGGATCCCGCGGCGCCGGTGGGGCCGCTGACCGGTTGGGTGCGCGTCGCCACCGACCACGAGCACCAGAAGAAGCTCTCGATCCCGCTCTCCGGGTTCGTGCGTCCTGTGCTGCACGTGACACCGACACTGGCCGACCTGGGCACGGTAACGCTGACCGACGAGCCGCTGGTCTGGTCGCATCACGTGCGCAACTTCGCGACCGAGGTCATCGAGATCTCCCGCACGGAGACGGACATCGCCGGTCTCTCCATCGCGGTTCGCGAGGGCAGTCACGACCACGAGTTCTACCTCGAGCTGAGCCTCGAGCCGACCGTGCCGAAGGGCGCGCTGCGGGGCAAGATCACCCTCCACACCACGAGCCCGAAGGTGCCCACGGTCGAGGTGCCCGTCAAGCTCACGATCGAGTAGCCGCCGGAAGGTCGCCGCGGCGCGCGCCTCTTCCCGAGCTCAAGGCGGACCCCAGAGGGCTGCCTCGTCGCGCGGCTTGGCCGGACTGCGCTGGCGGCGCTCGCGCGCCGCCGCGACCATCTCGAGCGAGGGGGCCAGCGCCCGCACTTGTGCCTCGCGCAGGCGGCCGATGCCGAGGAATGCAAGATCGAGCAGTTGGTCGAGCTCCGCGCGGCTGAACGTGCGCTGCTCGCCCGTGCCCTGGATCTCCACCAACCGTCCGGCGCCCGTGACCACCACGTTGAGGTCGACCTGCGCTCGGCTGTCTTCGACGTAGTCCAGGTCGAGCAGCGGGACGTCGCCGCAGAGGCCTACCGAGACGGCGGCGAGATCGTCGAGCAGCGGCCAGCGTTCCAGGTCTCCCGCGATCCAGAGCTTCGCGAAGGCTTCCGCCAACGCCACGTAGCCGCCGGTGATCGCTGCTGTGCGCGTGCCGCCGTCGGCCTGCAGGGCGTCGCAGTCGACGGTGACTGTCAGCTCGCCGAGCGCGCGCATGTCGACCACCGAACGCAGCGCTCGGCCGATGAGCCGCTGGATCTCGGCGGTCCGTCCGGACGGGCGGCCGCGGCTGACCTCTCGCGCGGTGCGCGACTGGGTGGCGCGCGGTAGCATCGAATACTCCGCGGTCACCCAGCCGAGTCCGCTGTCGATGCGGAACGGCGGCACCCGCCGCTCGACGCTGGCCGCGCACAACACCCGGGTGTCGCCGCACTCGATCAGCGCCGAGCCCTCGGCGAACTTGAGCGCGCCCGGCTCGATCCTGATCGGTCGCAGCTCGTCGGCGGCGCGGTCGCCGAGGCGGCGCGGTGCGGATTCGGGGCGGCTCATGACAGGCTCTCCATCAAAGCCGCAGTGGCCGGTACGGTATCGACCCAGTGGAGGCGAACGCTCTCGTCGAGGATGCGCTCCGCGAGGCGAGCGAACGCCGGGCTGTCGTCGGTGACGAGCAGCTCCAGCCGCCCGCCGGCCGAACCGGTCACTTCCGCTCCGCTCGTCGCGAGATCCTCCGCGACCCGCGCGCTCACCGCCGCCGCCGAGTCGACCAGGGTCACCGCCGGACCGACCACGCGCCGCACCGCCGGCTCGAGCAGCGGGTAGTGGGTGCAGCCGAGCACCAGCGTGTCCATGCCCCAGAGCAGGAGCGGCTCGAGGTAGCGGCGCAGCACCCGGTCGGTCACCTCGTCGTCGAGCCAGCCTTCCTCCACCAGGGGCACCAGCAGCGGGCATGGCTGCGCGCGCACGTCGAGCTCGGGGCGCAAGCGGTGGAGGGCTCGCGGATAGGCCTGCGAACGGACGGTCGCCTCGGTGGCTATGACCCCCACGCGGCTCACGCTGCAGGCGGCAGCCGCGGCGGCTCCTGGCTCGATCACGCCCCAGACGGGGACCGACACGGCAAGGGTGTCGAGCGCCATCGCGGATGCCGAGTTGCAGGCCACCACGATACCGTCGACGCCCCGATCCAGCAGGAACGAGATGTTGCGATGGGTATAACGCGCCACCGTGGCTGCCGACTTGGTGCCGTACGGCAGGCGCGCGGTGTCTCCGAGGTAGACGAGGTCGAGCGCGGGCAGCCGGCTGCGCAAGGAAGCGACAACCGTGAGGCCGCCGACGCCGGAGTCGAACACGCCCAACCGGCGCGATCTGCCGGCAGCCGTAGGGACGCTCGGAGGTCCCACCTCAGCCGCCCCCCGTGGCTGCGGCGGGCTCGGCGACCAGTGACGTGTCCGGGGCGAGCGGCACCGTCGTGTCGACGTGTCCCGCGAAGCTGAGCGCCTGCGTGCCCGACCACAGGAATCCCACTGCCGAGAGGCCGGGCACGTTCAGCACCAGGCTATCGACGAGGCCGTACACGGTGACCAATTCCTGTCGCGAGCCCATGGCCAGCGCCTTTGGGTCGCTCGGCGCTCGGAGATCCAGGTAGACCACCCCCGGTGCGCCGGGGATGACCTGCAGCAACTCCGTGCCCGGCGGCAGGAGCGGTAGCAGGCCTTCGGTACGAGGGCCTTCCAGCAGCGCGCCGACCACCTGGGCGGCTCGGGCCAGCACGTCACCGTCGAGCTCGATGTCGCGCACTTCCCGGTGCAATTGACCGTCGGGCCCGGGGAACAGGAGCATCGTCCTGTCACCCGCCGGAGCAGCGAGCACGGGCGTAGCGCCGTCGACGACGGCCGCCTCCTGCGACGCGTTCTCGGCACGCTGGCGGAACAGCCAAACGGCGGTCGCCGCGACCAGCAGCGAAGCCAGCGCCAGGACCACTCCGGCCAGACCTCGGCTCACGGCTGTGCTCCGACTGGCTCGGCAAGGCCGGACGAGCCGGCGCGCGCCTCGGAGCCGCCGCGCCGCGACGCCCAGTAGCGCACGATGGCGTCGACGAGCGCGTCCACTAGGCGCCCGCGGTAGGCGGGATCCCGCAGACGAGCCTCCTCGTCCGGGTGGCTCAAGAATCCGAGCTCGACCAGAGCTGCCGGCATGTGCGCGCCAGTCAGCACCTTGAATGGCGCCTGCTTGACGCCGCGATCGCGCAGCTCCAGCGCCTCGTTGAGCTCCTGCTGGATGAGGGTCGCGACGCGCAAGCTCTCGGAGAGGTGCCGCGTCTGGGCGAGGTCCCACAGGATGAGCTGGAGGTCGAGCTGGGAGCCGCCCGCGTCGGCTTCCGCCGTCGCGGTCTCGCTGGCCGAACCGGCGCCACTGTTCTCGAACCTCGCGGCGGCCTCCGCGCGCGCGTCGCTGGCGGCGGCGTCGAGGATGTACGTTTCGGCGCCCCGCGCCTGGCCCGCGGCCGCCGAGTTGAGGTGGATGGAGAGGAAGAGGTCGGCCTGGTTCTGGTTGGCGATCGACGTGCGCGACACCAGGTCGAGGTTCGAGTCGTCGTCGCGCGTGAGCACGATGCGAACCGGCAGGCGACTCTCGAGCCGGCTGCGCAGCAGCCGCGCTATGGCGAGGGTGAGGTCCTTCTCCAGGGTCCCCGACGGTCCGACGGCGCCACTCTCCGTGCCGCCGTGGCCAGGGTCGATCACGATCTTGAAGCCTTCTCTCCCGCTGGGCACGATCGGCGCCGGAGCCGCGCCGCGACGGTCGCTCTCCGAGACGTCCAGCACCCACTGCGTGCGTCCGCCGCGTGCCACGCGATAGGGATCCGCAGCCGCGGCGTTCGCGCGCAGCAGCACCCGCACCTTGTTGCTCTCGAGGGCGACGCCCGCCACCAGCGACGAGGGCGCCGGCAAGCTCCCTACCAGCCCGAGATGCCTCGCCGGAAAAACCAGGTACACCTCGCGGTCGGAGCGCTCCAGCCGTAGCGGCGCCTCCTCGGAGAGCGTGAGCACCAGGCTGGTGGTGCCTCCGACGTGGACACTCGAGAGCTCGATCGCGAGCTCGCCCTGTGTCCCGCCGGTGACCTCGAGTCGCGCCTCGCCCGGGATCCACTCGAAGCGGTAGCCGAGCCCCTCCCCGAAGCTCTGCGCGAGCACGTCGAGCGGTACCTCGAGGCCGCCCGGGCCCGCGAGCGGCTGCCTCGAGAGCGGCAGGATGCGCTCGTCCTCGGTCATCGCCGCGCTGCCCGCGCCGAGCACGTACTCGCGGTCGAGCACCGTCAGCTTCACGCTCTGGCCGAGGGGATCGCTCGCGAGCTCGCCGCCGAGAGCCGAGGCGACCTCGCGCAGGGAGACCACCGGCCCCTGCACCGTGATCGTGTACGGCAGCGGCCAATCCGCGCCGCGCGCCCGCAGCCGGCCCACGCCCGAGCCGCGGATCTCCGCCGCCACACGCGCTTCGTCCTCCGCGTCCACCTCGGGGCGGGCCTCCTGCGAGAGAGCCGCGCCGGGCGCCAGCAGCGCGAAGAGCAGGAGGAGGAACAGTACGGCGAAGTGTCGTGGGGCGGTGCTGGAGGTGCGTCGAGAGTCGGCCAAGGGCCTTTACCTCGTAGGGGATACTACCCACGGTGGGGCGGCGTGGCGATGCTCCCCGAGCCACGGGCTGCTAGCTGCCGGCGCGCGCCCTGCGGTCGCGACGTCACGCGCGGTGCCGCGGTCCCAGATGGGCTTCGACAGCGTGATGTGGTTGCCCAGTTCCGCGAGGGTTTGCTACGATTTCGCGCTCGGTCTGGCCCGTTCGTCTAGTGGACCAGGACGCCGGCCTCTCACGTCGGCAACACGGGTTCGAATCCCGTACGGGCTACCAATCGCTCGCTGGCGCTCGCTCCTGGCGCCCGTACGGGTTTCGGTCGCTCCGCCTGCGGGCGCTTCGCGACCGCAGGCTCCGGGAACGAATCCCGCTCGCGATGCCTTGAGGATCGCGCCGGCCGCAAGCCCCCAGTGCCAGATCGCTCGCTGGCGCTCGCTTCTGGCCACGGAGGCCGCAAGCCCCAGAGCCAGATCGCTCGCTGCGCTCGCTCCTGGCCACGGAGCCGCCCGGTGCTCGGCCGCTACAGCAGGCGATGCTCCTCGGCGTAGTTCACCAGGTCGACCCGGCTCGTCAGGTGGAGCTTGCCCATCAGGTTCGAACGGTGGCCTTCGACGGTGCGTATCGAGATCCCGAGCAGGTCCCCGATCTGGCGGTTGGTGTTGCCTCTCGCGAGGAGCCGAAGGACCGCGAGCTCACGAGGGGTCAGCTCTTCGGGTGATGGCCCGCCGCGATGCTCGATCGTGACGGGCTGCTCGAGCAGTGCCCGCGTCATCGCTGGGCTCACGTAGACGTCGCCCCGGCTCGCGGCGTGGATCGCCGCCAGGATCTCGGATTCCTCGGACCGCTTGATGACGTAGCCGCCGGCGCCGGCACGCAGCGCCTCGTGCAACAGGCTTTCCTCCTCGTGCACGGTCAGGAACAAGACTACGGTCTCGGGGTACGCCTCCTTCAGCCGGCGCGCGGTTGCGATGCCGTCATCGGGGGGAATGCTGATGTCGAGCAGGACCAGGTCGGGGCGAAGGGTCGTGGCGAGCTGCAGCGCTGCGTCTCCGGTCGCGGCCTCGCCGACGACCTCGAGGTCAGGGTCGCCCTGGAGCAGCGTGCGGAGGCCGGAACGGACCACCGGGTGATCGTCAGCTATCAGGATTCGGATCGGCACTCGCCACCTCCACTACGATCGTCGTTCCAGCCCCGGGCTTGCTCTCCACGGTGAGGCTGCCGCCGAGTGCCTCGGCACGCTCCTTGAGCCCGATCAGACCCATGTGGTCCGCATCCAGTAGCTGGTCTGGGTCGAAGCCCACGCCGTCGTCCTCGATCACCACGATCACCCGATCACCGCGACGCTCCGCCAGCACGTCGACTCGAGTGGCCCGGGCGTGGCGGACGACGTTGGTCATCGCCTCCTGGACGACGCGGTAGAGGGCCGTCTCCACTGCCGCCGGAAGTCGCTCGCCGCCGAATCCGCGCGCCTTGAAACGAACCGCCAGACCGACCTTCGGGCCGACCGAGCGCACGTACTGGCGGAGGGCCGCTTCGAGACCGAGGTGCTCGAGGCTCGCGGGCCGCAGGTCGGCGGCGAGACGGTGCAGCCCGTCGATGACGGCATCCGTTCTCTTCACCAGCTCGGCCACGCGATCCGTGAGACCGATGCCCTGGTCGATGTCCCGTACCAGGCGCTTGAGCCCGAACCGCAGGGTTGCGAGCGCCTGCCCGGCCTCGTCGTGGAGCTCGCGGGCGATGTGGCGCCGTTCCACCTCCTGGGCTTCGACGAGGCGTCGCGACAGCGCCCGCATTCGCGTGGCGGAGGCCTGCATCTGCTCGAAGAGAACCGCGTTCTCGACCGCCACCGAAGCCTGCAACGACAGCACCTCGGCGAGTCTCAAATGCTGCTCCTTGAAGTACCCCGGCTCGCGCTTGGAGAGCGAGAACAATCCGGCCACCTGGCCCCGTGCGAAGAGCGGGATGCCCATCCAACACGCTTCGTACGTGCGGTCCGTGGGAAGGCTCCAGTCGATGCGCGCGTGCACGTCGGGTACGAGGAGCGGGGTGCCAGTCGTCAGGATGGAATGAACGACCGGGTGGTCGGCAGGGTCGAGCGTCCATCGTCGTTCAGGCTCCAGGGGGACCACACGCTCGCCGTCGAAGATGGCTCGGACCGAGATCTTGGACGCCTCCTCTAGCAGCATCACACTGGCGCGATCGAAGGGCACCATCTGTCGCAGGCGGTCGAGAAGGGTCGTCAGCACGGTCTCGCGGTCGAGGCTGCGGTTGAGCGCAACGGTCGCGTCCCGCAGGGCTTCTGCGACCTCGACGGAGTCGCGCACCTCGAGCTCGAGCGCGGCCATTCTCTGTTCCAGGAGACCGATGGTGCGGCTCCGCACCAGGGCCGCCGCGGTCAGATCGGCGAAGACCTCGGCGACCGCGGCGTCGGTCTGGTCGAAGCCGCCGGGCTTGTCCGTCAACCCGAGCAGCCCGGCGACCTCGGCGGCGATCATGACCGGTGCCAGCAGCACGCTCTCTGGACCGGGATCCAAGGCCGGAGCCCCCGAAGCGTGCGACATGTCGTTGGCGAGGACGGTCTCGCCCTGCGCCGCGCGGTCGACGAGCTCGAGCAGCGGCCGAGGTAGATCGCCGGCAGGGTCGATCGAGACCTTTCCGGGATCGAGGACGGCGAATCGCGTGAGCGGTTCGCTCGCCGTGCGTAGGGTGACGAAGCCGGCGTCGGCGTCCAGGAGCTCCTTGCACGAGCCCAGGACCACGCGCGCCGCGTCATCGAACGAGGAGCTCTCCACCAGCGCTCGGGTGGCGCGGAGCAGAGCGGCGATCTCGTCGCGGTGCTCGGCCGTTGCGCCTCGTGGGGTCACGTCGCGCTCGGCGTCGCCGGGGCCTCCCGGCACCATTCCGCTGGCGCCAGCAGCCCGTGGTGAAACCCGCGTGAGGCTGCGCGCGGGGATCTGCGGCCGCTGGCAAGGCGTGGCCGACGAACGCGATGCGGTGCCATCGTGCAGGAGGCCCAACGCGGCCAGCGGCCGCAAACCCCCGCGCCCAAAGCGG
>DATLFI010000376.1:0-11888 GCA_035524895.1 Thermoanaerobaculia bacterium
GCGAGGGCCGCCACCAGGAGCGCCACGAAGACGACGGTCAGGTGCGTCGACGAGGGTGAGCTGCTTTGGGTGTCGCGCGACAGGCGGACGGCGGCCGGGCGGACTACCAGGAGCATCACGGCGACGAACGCCAGGGCGCCGACCACGACGAACAGACCTTCGCCCACCCTCGCCTGCGCGACGCCCACCACGAACGCCAGCAGGCACCACGCCGTGACGTCGCCGATGGCGGCGATGGCGAGCGCCACGACGCCGAGGCGCGTGCGCGCGATCCCCGAGTCGCCGAGGATGCGCGCCAGCACCGGGAAGGCGGTGATCGACATCGCGACGCCCAGGAACAGCGCGAAGCTGGTGAACGGCACCTCCGCGTTCGACAGCCGCGGGTAGAGCGGCAGCGCCAGGGCCGAGCCGCACAGGAAGGGAATCAGGATGCTGGCGTGGGAGACCGCGATCGTGGTGTGGGCCCGCCGCCGCAGTGGTGCCACGTCGAGCTCGAGACCGACCAGGAACATGTAGAGCACGACCCCGAGCTGCGCGATCACCCCCAGCGAGGGCGCGATCGAGTCGGGCAGGACTAGCGCCGAGATCTCGGGGCCGAGCAGCGACGGGCCGAGCAGGATGCCGGCCACGACCTCGCCGATCACCGGCGGCTGGCCGATGCGGGCGAACACCCTGGCCAGCACCTGACCGGTGACGACGATCGCCGCCAGCGCCACGAGGACGCGCAGGAACACCTCGCTCTGCGTCGCGGCGGACGCGGCCTCCGCCTCGCCGGCGCCTGCCGGCGCGGTCAGGGTCTCGCCCTGCTCGCGGAGCAGCAGGAAGATCACGACGGTGGCCAGCACCATCGCGCCGTAGCCGATCCAGAGCAGGCGCGAGGGCGGGCTACCGGGGTCGTCGGGTCGTTCGAGAGACGCCAAGGAGCGTCACTGGGGTCGGTACAGCGTGACCAGTCCGCCACCTACCGCCGCGAGCGCGATGCCCAGCATGAACTGCCAGCGCAGGCCCGCCGCTGGCGGATGGAAGGCCATCGCCACGAACGCGTTGACCACCGGCGCGCCGGCGAACACGATCGACATGACGACGCTCGGCGTGCCCTTGGCGCCGAACGCCAGCAGCACGCAGAAGGCTCCGAGCGCGCCGACGATGCCGGCGACCAGCGACCACACCATCCCCTTCATCGGCATGTCCCAGGTCGCGCCGCGCATCATCAGCACCGCGAGGGGCGCCAGCACGGCGGTGAGGAAGTAGGCGATGCCGACGAACAGGAACGCCTTGTAGCGGCCGTTGTTGGGATCGGCCATCGACACCTGGCCGTTGTGCAGGAAGACGCCGTAGGTGCCCCACGACACCGCGGTCATCAGGGCGAACAGCAGCCAGGTCATGCCCGTGCTCGAAGGGGTCATCGAGAAAGCCTCCTCGTGGAGATGGCGCGATGCGCGCGTGAGCCGGGCCGGCAGTGTACACCGCGCTCGTTCCGCCTCCGATTGACAACCCGCGGCGTTCTTTGACGTAATGGACGCGGGAGCACTCGCCGGATCTCGCGCGAGCGAGCCTGCGGCGGGTTCCCGGAATCGTCCCGCCCTCAACTCGCTCCTCCGTCTCCTCCGCGTCTACACCTTTGGTTCATCCGACTTCGGCACCTCTTCGACTTCGCAGGCGGCGCCTCCAGGGCTCCGGCCCAGGCTCCGGTCCACTGCGGGGTTCCGCTCCTGCTCCAGGTTTGCTCCTGCTCAACGGGGTTTGCGCATGATGGAAAGTTCCACCACCCATCGCACCTCTCGCTCGCGCTGTGTGGCGCGCGTCGCTCTGATGCTGTCGCTGGTCGCCGCGGCGGCCTCGGCCGCCGAATGGCCCGACTGGCGCGGGCCCAACCGGGACGGCGTCTCGGAGGAGACCGGCCTGATCTCGAGCTGGTCGAAAGATGGCGAGAATCTGATCTGGCGCCAGGACTTCGTCGGCCGCTCGACGCCGATCGTGCTGCGCGGTCGCGTGTTCGTGACCGGCCGGACCGGCGCGGGCCCGACGCAGCGCGAGATCGTCGCGGCGTTCGACGCGCAGACCGGCGAGAAAGTCTGGCAGCGCGACATCTCGACCGCGCTGACGACGGTGCCGTTCACTCGCACGGGATGGGCGTCTCCGGTCGGCGATCCGGAGACCGGCTACATCTACGTCCAGGGTGTGGCGGGACCGTTCGTGTGCTTCGACCAGGACGGCAACGTGGTCTGGGAGCGCCACCTGTACGAGGAGTTCGGCCGCTACTCCGGCTACGGCGGGCGCACCCACACTCCGCTGGTCGACGAGGATCGCGTGATCGTGAACGTGATCAACAATTCCTGGGGCAAGCTCGGACCGCCGCGCCATCGCTACTTCGCGTTCGACAAGCGTACCGGGGACGTGCTGTGGATCACGACCCCGGGGCCCGAGCCGCCCGCGGACCTCAACGCGCAGGGCAACGGCACGATCGCGGTGATCGACGGTCGCCGGCTCTACGTCGGCGGCTCGGCCGATGGTTGGGTCTATGCACTGGATGCGCGCACCGGGAAGAAGATATGGGAGTTCCGGCTTTCGAAGGGCTACATCAACAGCACACCGACCGTGCTGGGATCGCGCGTGATAGTCGGACACTCCGAGGAGAACATCGACGTGCCGGAGATGGGCAGAGTCATCGCCATCGACGGCACCGGCACCGGGGAGATCACGACGACACACGAGCTGTGGCGTGCGCCGATCGCGATGGGATTCCCCACGCCGCTGGTCCACGGCGGCCGCGCGTACGTGATGGACAACTCGGCTAACTTCTTCGCATTGGACGTCGAGACGGGCGCCGTGAAGTGGGAGCACAACCTGGGCACGGTAGGGAAGTCGGCTCCCGTGTGGGCAGACGGCAAGATCTACGTCACGGAGGTCAACGGCTGGTTCCACATCCTGGAGCCCGGCGAGGACGGCGTGAAGACGCTCGACTCAGATCAGCTCACGATGCCCGAAGGCCGCTATGCCGAGCTCTACGCTTCGCCGGCGATCGCCTATGGCCGGATCTACTTCACGACCGAGGAAGGCCTCTACTGCCTCGGCGACCCGAAGCGACCCTTCGAGCTGAAGCCGAGCCCTCCGCAGCGACTCGCGGAGGAGCGCAAGGGAAGCGGCCAGCCGACAACGCTCCTGCTGGTCCCGGGTGACGTCACGGTGAAGGCGGGCGACTCGGTGTCCTACACCGTGCGCGCCTTCGACGACATGGGACAGTCCGTGGCGGCGCCGGCGAACGTCGAGTGGTCGGTCGAGGGACTACGGGGCAGCTTTGGCCGGCCCGGCGTGCTCGGTCTCACCGGTCAAGGGCATCAGACGGGCGAAGTGGTTGCGAAGGTCGGGGAGCTCGAGGCGCGCGCACGGGTGCGCGCGTTCGGCGACCTGCCGTTCCACGAGGACTTCGAGTCGGTCACGGGACGCGGTCGGCCGTGGTGGATCGGCGCCGGCCGCTACCAGGTGATCGAGATGGACGGCGGCAAGGTGCTGGAGAAGCCGCTGCCCGCTTCCGGCCTGCCACGCTCCGCGCTCCTGATCGGCCCGCCCGGCCTCGAGAACTACGTCATCCAGGCCGACGTTCGCGGCACCCAGCAGGGCCGGCGCCGGAGCGACGTCGGCGTCATCAACAACGGCTACATGCTCGACCTCAAGGGCGTGCGACAGGAGCTCGAGGTCAAGACCTGGGAGGCGGAGAAGCGGATCGCAGTGGCGATTCCGTACACCTGGGATGTCGACACCTGGTACACGATCAAGCTCGACGTCGAGCACGGGCCGGACAAGGCGGTCGTGCTGGGCAAGGTGTGGAAGCGCGGCGAACCGGAGCCGGCCGAATGGACTGTCCGAACGGAGGACCCGATTCCGGTGAAGTCCGGGGCACCTGGGCTGATCGCGTACTCTCCGGCCAGCGCCTTCTTCGACAACGTGCACGTGACACCCGACCAGACCCCGTGACTCCAGACCCCATGATGCAGAGGCGACGAACGACGGCCGTCGAACCGGCGGACGAGGCGACCAAGGAATGAACCACAAGGCATCCATACCGACCCTGGCCGCGGGATTCGCGCTGGTCGCGGCCGCCGCCCTGACCACTCTCGATGCGTCTGCGCGCGCGGCGGCGACAGACGAGACGCAGGCGATGTACGGCAACACCCCGAGCCGCAACATGACGTCGTCGGAGACCGGGCTTCCCGATGACTGGGACCTCGAGTCCGGGAAGAACATCCTGTGGCGACAGAAGCTCGGCTCCCAGTCTTACGCGGGTCCGGTGGTGCACGGCGATCGGGTGTACGCGGGAACGAACAACGAGGCGCCGAGACGACCCGGGATCGAGGGCGACAAGGGCGTATTGATGGCGTTCCGCGCCTCGGACGGCGAGTTCTTGTGGCAGGCGACCCACGACAAGCTCCCCGCCGGGCGCGTCAACGACTGGCCGCTCCAGGGCGTTTGCTCGACGCCCTTCATCGAAGGCGACACCGTCTACTACGTCACCAACCGCGCCACCGTTGTCGCCGCGGACGTGCACGGTTTCGCCAACGGCAATCAGGGGATGCAGGACGAGCAGCACAAGGGCGAGCAGGACGCCGACATCCTCTGGGAGTTCGACATGATCGGCGAGCTCGACGTTTTCCCCCACAACCTCGCCGCCGGTTCCCCTCTGGTGATCGGCGATCTGCTGTACACGGTGACGGGCAACGGTGTCGACGAAGGGCACGTCAACATCCCTTCCCCGGCCGCGCCGTCCTTCATCGCGCTCGACAAGAACACCGGCAAGCTGGTTTGGGAGAGCGCGCTTCCTGGCGACGCGATCCTCCACGGAACGTGGTCGAACCCCAGCTACGGCGTGGTCGGCAATACACCTCAAGTGGCGTTCCCGGGCGGAGACGGGTGGATCTACTCGTTCGAGCCAAAGACCGGTCACCTGCTGTGGAAGTTCGACCTGAACCCGAAGGACTCCCTGTGGCGGCTCGGTGGTGCGGGGACCCGCAACAACGTGATCTCAACGCCGGTGTTCCACAACGGACGGTTCTACCTCGGCGTGGGGCAGGACCCCGAGCACGGCGAGGGCATCGGACACCTGTACGCCCTCGACGCCTCCAAGGAGGGCGATGTCACCGGCGCGGCGCAGGTTTGGCACATCGGCAACCAGGACTTCAACCGCACCATCTCCACCGCTGCCATCCACGATGGCATCGTCTACATATCGGACCTCAGCGGCTTCTTGTACGCGTTCGACGCCGAGACCGGCGAGAAGTACTGGACGCACGACACGTTCGCAGCGATCTGGGGCTCACCCTTCGTCGCCGACGGCAAGGTGTACCTCGGCGACGAGGACGGCGACATCGTCATTCTCCGCGCCGGCAAGAAGCTCGAGGTCATCCGCGAGGTCAACATGGGGAGCGCCGTGTACACCACGCCGGTCGCCGCCGACGGTGTGCTGTACGTCGTGACGCGATCGGAGCTGGTGGCGATCTCGACCAAGTAGTGGTAGTGGCCGAGCTAAGGCGGCGCCGCGAGCAGGGTGCTCCCACGCTGCCGGCGACGGCCGAGGGCGTCCAGGACATGACCGACGTGCAGCACTCCAGCGCGCTCGCGACCGGCGAACCAACGCGCGTTGCCAACAGCGGCGACCCTGTCGGTTTTCGTGTCGAGCTTCGTGCACTCCGCGTCCGGTTCGGTTCCGGCGCGCTCGCCGGACTGGGCGAGATCGTCCGCGGCGAAGGCGGCACGCGCGCCCTCGTGGTCACGGACCCGGGTCTCGAGGCGGTCGGGCACGTGGAGCGCGCGCGGGAGAGCCTGGAGCGCTGTGGCGTGGCGTCGTTCGTGTTCGACGGCGTGCAGGAGAACCCCGGTGAGGCGCACGTCGCCGCTGGCGTCGAGGCCGCGCGAGCCTGCGGCTGCGACTTCCTGATCGGGCTCGGCGGCGGCAGCGCCATGGACTGCGCCAAGGGTGTGAACTTCGTGCTGACCAATGGCGGCCGTATGGAGGACTACTGGGGCATGGGCAGGGCAACGCGGCCGATGCTGCCGTCGATCGGCGTACCGGGGACCGCCGGCACCGGCAGCGAGGCCCAGTCGTTCGCGATCATCAGCCGCGAGGGCGACCACCGGAAGATGGCCTGCGGCGACGAGAAGGCGCGCTTCCGCTGGGCCATCCTGGATCCCGAGGTGGCGGCGACCGCTCCGGCGGACGTGGCGGCGGTGACCGGCATCGACGCCATTTCCCACGCCGTCGAGAGCCAGGTATCTCGGTCCCGCAACCCGTTCTCGCAGATGATGTCGCGGGAGGCGTGGCGCCGGCTCTCGCGCTCGTTCCTCGAGGTGGTCCGTCACCGCGAGCGGCAGGAGGGCTGGGGCGAGATGCTGCTCGGTGCCCACATCGCCGGTGCGGCGATCGAGGCGTCGATGCTGGGAGCCGCGCACGCTCTGGCCAACCCGCTCAGCGCCGCTTACGACGTGACCCACGGCCTCGCGATCGCGATCGTCCTGCCATCCGTGGTGCGCTACAACGGCGTGGCGGTCACCGCTGACTATCAGGATCTGCTGGCTGAGACCGTCTCCTCGGGTGCCGCGCCGCGTGAGCCAGCCGAGCAGGTGGCGAGGGTGATCGAGACGTTTCGGGAGGAGGCGAGCTTGCCGTCGCGCCTGGAAGACCTCGGCGTCGCGCGCTCGAGGCTGCCCGAGCTGGCGCGCCAGGCCGCGGACCAGTGGACGGCCGGGTTCAACCCCAGGCCGGTCGGCGAGCGCGAGCTGCTCGAGCTGTACGACGCCGCGTTCTGACGCGGGAATCCCGGGATGCAGCTCACGGTTGGAACGAGAATGCCGAGACCGAGACCGAGGACGATGACCATGGGCAAGGGCTGGCGCGGGTTGGCGGTGCTGGCGCTCGCAGGAGTCGTGGCGGGTCCCCTGCAGACGGTACCGGGACGTGCGTCTGACGAGGTGTCGCTGGAGGTCGCCGCAACCGACGCGTGGCGGGTGCTCCGGGGCGACTCGGCGATGACCGGCGTGGCACGGAGCCCGCTCGCGACCGAGCCGAAGCTCCAATGGGCAGTCGAGCTCGGCAGCGATATCGAGTCGACCGCTGCGATCGCCGATGGTGTCGTCTATGCCGCGACCTTCGACGGCCAGCTGCACGCCGTCGAGCTGGCCGGGGGCAAGAAGCTGTGGTCCTACCGCGCGAGCCAGGACATGCAGATCCAGTCGTCGCCGTCGGTGTTCGACGGCGTCGTCTACTTGGGCGACGGCGCGGGCATCTTCCACGCCGTCGACGCGAAGTCCGGCGAAAGCCGCTGGACCTTCGAGACCCTCGGCGAGATCATCTCTTCGGCAACGTTCTGGGGCGATCTGGTGGTCTTCGGCTCCTACGACCAGTTCCTCTATGCGCTTCGCCGCAAGGACGGCACGCTGGCGTGGAAGGTCGAGACCGGCGGCTACGTTCACGCCACACCGGCGATCGCCGGCGATCTGGTCACGGTGTCGGGGTGCGATGGCCTGCTCTGGCTCATCCGGCTGCGCGACGGCTCGGTGGTCGACCGCATCGAGTTGGGGGGTCAGGCCGGCTCGACCCCTGCGGTGCGCGGGAAGCGAGCGTACGTCGGCACCTTCGAGAACCAGGTCCTCGGGCTCGACCTCGAAACGCGCAAGGTGCTCTGGCGCTACGAGCATCCGCAGCGGAAGTTCCCCTACTACTCCTCGGCGGCGGTACCCGTCGGTGGCGGGGTGCTGATCGGCGGTCGCGATAAGATCCTGCGGTCGCTGGATCCCGATACCGGCGCCACGAGGTGGGAGCGCAACCTCGGGTCGCGGATCGATTCGTCACCGGTGGTGGTCGGTGATCGCGCCTACATCGGCACCAAGGACGGTGACCTGATCGCATTCTCGGTGGCGACCGGCGAGACGCTATGGAACTACGAGACCGGCTCCGGGATCGTCGCCTCGCCGGCGATCGCCGACGGCAAGCTCGTGATCGGCAGCCTGGACGGTGTCCTGTACTGTTTCGGCTGAGGTGACTCGCATCGCTCGTTTCGCCTTCCGCTCCCAAGGCCCAGTCCCGCAGCTCTCTCCCCTCCATCATGACCACCTCCACGCTTCTCGAGCCGGCCACCTCACGGCTCGACCTCGAAGCTACCGAGGTCGGTAGCGTTTTCGTCTCGAACTACCCCCCGTACTCGGCGTGGAGCGCCGAGGCTGTACCTGCTGCCTACGAGGCGCTCGACGCCGCTCCCAGACCAGATACCGATCTGGGTCTCTACTTCCACGTGCCGTTCTGCCGGCGCCGTTGCAAGTTCTGCTACTTCCGCGTCTACACCGACAAGAACGCCGAGCAGATCCAGGGCTACCTCGACGCGCTGGCGACCGAAGTGGAGCGCTTCTCCGTGCGGCGCGCCATCGCCGGCCGGCCGCTGCGCTTCGTGTACTTCGGCGGTGGCACGCCTTCCTACATCGCGGTGAAGCAGTTGCTGCCGCTGGTCGAGCGGCTGCAGGCGGCTCTGCCCTGGCGCGAGGCCGACGAGGTCACATTCGAGTGCGAGCCAGGCACACTGACCCAGGCGAAGCTCGAAGCGATCCGCAGCATCGGTGTCACGCGCCTGAGCCTCGGTATCGAGAACTTCGACGACGAGGTCCTGCGGATCAACGGCCGGGCGCACGTGTCGACCGAGATCGACCGCGTCAGGCCTTGGATCCGGGATCTCGCGTTCCCCCAGCTCAACATCGACCTCATCGCCGGAATGGTGGGCGACACCTGGGAGCGCTGGCAAGGCACGGTCGAACGCACGATCGAGTACGACCCCGACAGCGTGACCGTGTACCAGTTGGAGCTGCCGTTCAACACGGTGTTCTCGCGCGGCAAGCTCGCCGGCGACGACGAGCAGTCGTTCGCCGACTGGAAGACCAAGCGCGAGTGGCACGCCTTCGCGTTCCGGCGGTTCGAGGAAGCTGGATACGAGGTCTCGAGCGCGTACACGGTTGTCAAGAAGGGTCGCGGCTGCAAGTTCGTCTATCGCGACTCGGTTTGGCGAGGCGCTGACATGGTAGGCGCCGGCGTCAGCTCCTTCTCGCACGTCGGCGGCGTCCATTTCCAGAACGCCGACCGCTGGGAGGACTACCTGCCGGCGATCGAGGCGGGCGGGCTCGCAATCCGACGCGCGCTGGTGCCCAGCGACGCCGAACGGCTCACCCGCGAGTTGATCCTCCAGCTCAAGACCGGTCGAGTGGAGCGCGAGTACTTCCGGCACAAGTTCGGACGAGACGCCGTCGACGAGCACTCTGAATCGTTCGCGACGCTCCAGGAGCAGGGGCTGCTGGCCGTCACAGAGGACCGAGTCACGCTCCGGCCGGAAGGGTTGCTGCGAGTGGACCAACTCCTGCCCGAGTTCTACGCTCCGAAGTACCGGGGCGCGCGCTACACGTGAGCCATCGGTCAGGAGCTCGGTACGCGTGCCCTCATCGCGGTCTCTCGCCCTTCGCCTCGCCTGCATCGCTCCTCTCTCGCCTCGAGCTCGTTCTCTAGATCTGAGGGCCAACTTCCCACTGCAGGTGTCGTACCTGTAGCACGGCTGCAGCCGCAGTCGCAGGGCGAGCCCCCTCACTACCGGTATGCAACGACCAGGAGGTCTGAACGTGTTCTCCGAAAGCACCATCGCGGCGGGCGCCGCATTGCTGGCAGCTTGGATGGGCGCGCAGCCGCCCGCGAGCCCGCCCGACGAAGGCAAGGAGCCTACGGCGGCTCAGGAGTCGCCGCGACCAGCTCTGACCGAGCGCGACACCATCTATGTTCGAGACACGGCGGAAAAGATCGCGGTCGATGCCTCGATCGCCACCAAGCTGTCGGTGCCGCTCGAGCGCACGCCTTTCTCCGTCGGGGTGGTGACGGCCGGGGTGATCGAGGAGCAGGACGCGCGCACGCTCAGCGAGGCGGTGCTCAACGTCAGTGGCGTCACGGTGCAGCCACAGACAGGCGTGCACGACCTGGTGCTGTTCCGCGGGCTGGACTCGCTCAACTCGGGCCTCATCCTGGTCGACGGCGCGCCGGAGCCCGAGGCCTCCTACTACCAGCTCTACAACGTCGAGCGCGTCGAGGTGCTCAAGGGGCCTGCCGGCTTCCTCTACGGCGCCAACCCGCTCGGGGGCGCCATCAACCTGGTGCGAGCCCACGCGGACCGCCCCTGGGTGCACCAGCATCGCGCGACGGCCGGCAGCTTCGATACCCTGCGCTACGAGGTCGACGTCAACACCCGCGGCCAGGAGCGCGGCGTGGCGTTCCGGTTCAACGGGCTCTATGCGGAGTCCGGCGGCTATCGCGACCGGCAGGACAGCAAGGTGGTCGGGATCAACCCCACGGCGACCTGGTGGCTGAGCGAGGAGTCGTCGCTTCGTCTCAATGCGGAGTGGCTCGGCAGCGACAGCACCCCCGACGCCGGGCTGCCGATAGTCGCCGGCGAGGTCCTCGACGTGCCTCGGCGCCGCTCCTACGGCTCGCCGTTCGATTTCTCCGAGCAGGAGATCCTGCGCCTGCGGGCGGACTGGGAGGCGGCGCTCGGCGGCCGCTGGCGCCTGCGCGACAAGCTCTACTTCAACCAGCTCGATTGGCAGACCTCGGGCACCCTGCCGTTCGCCGTCGTGCCGCTTCCGCCCAGCTTCTCCCCGGCGGTATTGCGCGCGCTGACCAGCCTCGACGACGAGCAGGACTTCCTCGGAAACCAGCTAGAGGCGACTCGGGCAGGAGAGCGCCACACCCTGCTGCTCGGGCTCGAGCTCCAGGACAAGACCGACGCATTCACGATCACCAACGCTCTCCTGCAGCCGATCGACGTGGAGGTACCCCTAGAGTCGCCGGTGCCACCGTTCCCCCTGCCTCAGTTCGACGAGCTCGGCGACGCCACCATTCGTCTGGTTTCGCCCTACCTCCTGGAGCGGCTCACCTTCGGAGACCGCTTCGAGCTGTTCGTCGGCGCGCGCTACGACATGCTGGAGTTCGAGGATCCGACCAAGAACCGGGATCTCGAAGAGGAGCAGCTCAGCCCGTCTCTGGGTCTGCTCTACGCGGCCGGGCCGGTGTCGCTCTACGCCAGCTATTCCGAGGGTTTCTCGCCGCCGAGCACGCGGACGGTCGGGGACCTGAAGCCGGAGGAGTCGCAGCAGGTGGAGCTGGGGGTCAAGTTCCAGCTCGCCAACGCCAAGGTGTCGGGAAGCGCGGCGGTCTACGATCTGACGCGCGACAACCTCGCGATCTTCGACGGCGGTGGCTTCACGGCACAGATCGGAGCTCAGGAGTCCCAGGGCTTCGAGCTAGACCTGGTCGCCGTGCCGGCTGACGGCTGGCGCGTGCAGGCGGCGTACGGGTACACGGATGCCGTGCTGGATCGCTTCAACGAGCGCGTCGACCTCTTCCCGTCGGGGTTCGAGCTGATCGATCGCTCGGGCAATCGCCCGGCGTTCGCGCCCGAGCACGTGATCAATCTCTGGTTGCATCGCCAGCTCCGGTCCGGCCTCGGCTTCGGGGTGGGGGGCCGCTACGTGGCGGATCAGTTCATCGCGGAAGCCAACCAGTTTGCCATCGACTCGTCGACCGTCTTCGATGCCATGGCCTCTTATGCCTTTCGGCGTGTTCGGCTCTCGCTGAACGCAAAGAACCTGACCGACGAGGAGTACCTCCGGCGGGGTTTCGGAACCGCCTCCGTGATACCCGGAGACGGTAGGAATTACACCTTGGGCGTGGAATTCCGTCCATGAGCTCGCTCCACGATGTCCCAGAGCATCGCCACCGCTCGCGCGCCAACGCCGAGCCGCCGGTAGAGCCGCTGCAGGCGAAGGACCTTCCCCGCGCACCGCATGAGCATCCGGCCCCACGGCGCTCCCAACGC
>DATLFI010000377.1:0-5233 GCA_035524895.1 Thermoanaerobaculia bacterium
CAGCGAGACGGACCGGGCGGCGCTCGCCCTGAGTGTGCCGCCGGCCGTCTCGACGAAGATCGGCCGCGTGGTCGTCGCCTGCGCGAGGCTGCGCGCGAGGTCGCCGAAGAGGATCGTGGCGTCGGTGCCCGAGTCGAGGACCAGAAAGCCGGAACGCTCGACGGTGCGACTATCGGCGGCGACCGCAGCCTGCGGATCGTCCCACCGCACCGCGATCGCGGGCCGCCCCTCGATCGCGTGCGCGGGGATGCGCGCGCCCTCCGTCCACGGGCCGAGCGCGCCGGGTGGTGCGATCCGCAGCAGGCCGCGCGACGGATCGAGCAGGACGTCGGCGCGGAGCAGCGCGTCGGCGCCGAGCACGCCGTCGAGCCTTAGCGGGATCGGCAGCTCGGCCGACCACGACAGGCAGTCGATCACCAGCTCCTGGGCACCGACCTCTACCGCGATCGGACCGTGGCAGAGCGCGGCGCGCTCGCTGCCGTCGAGACCGGTGAGCGCGTGGCGCGCGGTGGGTCGCAGCGCCAGGCGCGCCGCCAGGTCGGCGCGGATGCGGCTGCGGGTGGCGCCGGTGTCGACCAGCATCCACGCCGTCGCTCCGGCGACGCGCACCTGCACCGCCAGGGTGTCGGGGCCGGCCGAGCGCGCCGTCACCCACTCCCCCGGCGGCCCGGCGTTCGCCGCGGTGGCGCGTAGGAGCGCGGTGGCGGCGAGCAAGACGGTAAGAAGTACGGAGGCGAGCGAGACGCGCTTCGTGGTCATGGTCGGCTCCTGCGCGGTCGTGGACGAGGGGCGCAGGGTAGGGGCTGGCCAGCGACGCGTCGTGATGACAGGCTGATCGGCCGATGAGGGCTCTGTGATGTCCACGTCCGATCCGCCCCCGGGGCACGGCGCAGGTGCTCCGGGCGCGCCCGCGGCCGCGGGCTTCCGCTTCGGCGACGTCGAGGTCGACGTGCGCGCCATGCGAGTGCTGCGCGGCGGCGAGCCGGTGGAGCTCGAGCCGAAGGTCTTCGACCTTCTCGTCTTCCTGGCCGGCAACCCGGGCCGGGTGATCGGCAAGGACGAGATCCTCGAGCGGGTGTGGCAGGGCGCTTATGTCACCGACAACGCGCTGGTGCGCGCGGTGGCGCAGCTGCGTCGCGCGCTCGGCGACGACGCGGCGCACGCGCGCTACCTCGAGACCGTGCGCACGCGCGGGTACCGGTTCGTGGCAAGGGTCGAGGCGGTTCCGTTCGGGGCGGCCGCGCCGGGGTCTGCGAGCGGGCCAGTCGCTTCGACTGCGGCTGCGATCTCCGCCGCGCTGCCGGCCGCGGTCGGCTCGTCTCGGATCGCGGGGCGCGTGATCGCGATCGCTCTGGCGGTGCTGGTGCTGGTGGTGGTGACCCTGGTGGGTGACGAGTTGTTGCGCGCCGCCCGCATCGGGAAGGCGGCGAGGAGCCGTATCGGTGCCCCCCAGCAGCTCACGGTGTCGCCGCGGTACGACGGTGGCCCCACGTTCTCACCGGACGGGACCTACGTCGCCTTCTCGAGCGAGCGCGGCGGCGCCGAGCCGAGCCCCGAGATCGTGGTGCGCCGGCTCGACGACGGCGAGGAGCTGCAGCTCACCAGCGACGGCGCGGGCAACGTCGAGCCCGCGTGGTCCCCGGACGGTCGCTGGATCGCGTACCACTCGATGGCCCAAGGCGGCCTGTGGCTGGTCTCGCCGCTCGGCGGCAGCCCGCGCCGCCTGACCGAGCTCGGGTCGCAGCCGGATTGGTCGCCCGACGCCGGCAGCGTTGTGTTCTGCTCGCAGAACACCACGGCCCTCGCCCCCTGGTCGTGGGCGGCCCCGCGCGATGCGCTGTTATGGGTGGTCGACATCGCGACCGGCAACCTGCGCCAGCTCACGCGCGCCGGATCGCCCCCCGGGGGCCACGGCGAGCCCGCGTGGTCACCCGGTGGGAGCACGATCGCATTCACCGCCGGTGATCAGGTAGGTCGGTCGAGCCTGTGGCGCGTCGCGGCGGCGGGGGGTGAGCCCGAGAAGCTCGAGTCCGCGGCGTATGCTTCCGTTGGAGACGCCGCGGGCGTCGAGGTGGTCGACTGGCGGGCGCCGGTCTTCGTCGACGAGGACGAAGTGCTCGCGGTGCGCTCGTCGCACTCCCAGGCGGTCTGGCGGCTGCCGGTGTGGGGTCGCGAAGGCGCGGACGAAGTCCTGCCGGTCACGCCGGAGGGCACCGGTGACCTGGCGCTGTCGCCTGGCGGGGAACGGCTGGCGTTTGCGGACTACACCGCGGGGGGTCGCATCGCGGCGGTGACGTTCGGCCAGGGTGGCGAGGTCGGGTCAGTGGTGGAGATCGCGGCTGCCGCGCGGCGCCTCGCCAACCCGATCTTCTCGCCCGACGGCGCCAGGCTCTCCTACTCGCGCTGGCGCGGCGGCCAGGCCCCCGACCTGGTAGTCGTCGGGCTCGGCGACGAGGGTTC
Organism: Thermoanaerobaculia bacterium; assembly: GCA_035524895.1. Lineage (GTDB taxonomy): Bacteria > Acidobacteriota > Thermoanaerobaculia > Multivoradales > Multivoraceae > DATLFI01. The sequence continues at coordinate 2,461 of DATLFI010000377.1, forward strand.
GGCGGCGGCGAGCGCCCTGGAGCTCCAGGGGCTGGTGTCGATCGGTTGGTCGTCTGCCACTCGCCTGGTCGCTCTCGCGAAGGTGTTTCAACCACAGTATGTGCCGCGCCAGGGCGACAGCCAGGCGGTCGAGATCGACGTCGAGTCCGGTCAGCGACGGGTCCTCGCGCCGCCGGCCGAGTGGCTCGTTGCCGGCGGCCGCTACCAGCTCTCGTTCTGGCACTTCACACCGCGTCTCGATCGCGTGGTCTTCGGCGCGCGATCCGAGCACGCTCCGGAGGCGCTCGAGCTGTTCTGGGCGAGCACCGAGGCGCCGGAGCCACGCCAGCTCACGCAGCTCGGTGCCATCTCCGAGTTTCCGAGCTGGTCGACCGATGGCCGCCTATTGGTGTTCCAGGTGAGCCGGCTGGCGACGCCTGGGCAGGACGAGCTGTGGGTGGTCGAGGTCGCCGGCGACGAACCGCCGCGGCCGGTGTTGCAAGCGCGCGGCCGTTCCTGGGGCGCGCGCCTCGACGCGCGGGGTGAGCGTGTGGTGTACGCGGCGCAGCGCGACGGCCGCTGGGATCTCGCCGTCGTCGAGGAGGGCGAGCCCGAGCGGCTGCTCGGTGTCAACAGCGGCTACACCGCCTACGTGCGCTGGCCCGACTGGTCGCCGTCGGGGGATCGCATCGCGTTCGAGCACACGCAGATGACGGCCGACGTGTGGATCCTGCCGCTCAGGCGGGCGGGTCTGGCTGCTGCCGGTAACTAGCGAGCCTCTCTTCGACGTCGCCGAGCATCTCCGGCAGATTTTCGAGCAGCGCGAGGAAGTCGCCCTTCTCGACGCTGATCACGTCCATCGCCTCGCGACAGCGCACGGTGGCCGAGCGCGTGGTGCGCTGCAGCAGCGCGAGCTCGCCGAAGTATTGGCCCTTGCCGAGGGTCGCCAGCAACTCTTCGCCTTCCCCGTCGCGCGCCCGCACGACGTCGGCCGTCCCCTTGACGATGATGTAGAGGCGGTCGCCGACGTCGCCCTGCTCGAACACGATCTGACCCGGCTCGAAGTGCTCGTGGTCGACGCCGGAGCTCCGCCCGACGCGAAGCTGCACCAGGTCGGGCGGGAAGAACAGGTCGAGCGCCCAGGCGAAGCCGACGCGGATCTTGCGGTCGATGCCGGGCAGCTTCATCAGGTAGACCGTGCGCCATGCCCACCACGCGGCGAAGCCCGACAGCCGCAGGCCGAGCACTCTCGCGACGCCCTTGCGGTGGCCGAGCGAGGCCATGGTGCCGAGGCCCGTGAAAGCAAAAGCGCGCGGCGGTTTGCCGCTTAGCACCGCGAGCAGGTTGTCGGCCAGGAGCCTGCCTTCGCGGATCGCGTGCTGGGCGGTGGGTGGCGCGAAGGAAGGCTCCGCGCCGGGACGCGTCGGCATCGGCACCAGCGCGCAGTCGCCGAGCGCCCAGACCCGGTCGTGACCCTGGGCGCGTAGCGTCGCGTCGACCAGGATGCGTCCTCCCTGTTTGGCGAGTGGCAGCGACTCGACCACGGGGTTGGGGTGCGACGGCACCGTTGCCACCAGGGTGCGCGTGGGGATGCGGGTGCCGTCGGCGAGGATCGCGTGGTCGCGCGTCGCCGCCTGCAGGCGCGCGCCCAGTAGGAGCTCGACGCCGCGGCGCTGGAGCAGCGACTGCGCGTAGAGCGCGAGGCTCTCGTCCATCTCGGGCAGGATGCGTTCGCGCGCGTGGAGCAGCACGAAGCGGCACTCGTCGCGCGCGATGCCGGGGTACGAGCGCAGCGCGCGCCGCACGAAGTCGTGCAGCTCGGCAATCGCCTCGACCCCCGAGAAGCCACCGCCGGCGACCACGAAGGCAAGGAGCTGCGAGCGCAGTTCGCCTGGGGGTGATGCCGCCGCTTCCTCGAGCGCGTGGATGGCGTGGTTGCGCAGCGCGAGCGCATCGCCGAGAGTCTTGAACGGCAGCGCGTGCTCGGCGAGCCCGGTCATGCCACGGAAGTCGGTGACGTTGCCGAGCGCGACCACCAGGTGGTCGAACGGCAGCACCAGAGGCTTCGGCTCGAACCCTGGCGCGCACGTCACCGTACGGCGGTCGAGGTCCACCGCCTGCACCTCGCGCACGTAGAGCTTCACCCCCGGCAGCAGCCGCCGCAGCGGGCTGATGGTGTCGGCCAGACCCACGCCACCCGACACCACTTCGGGCAGCATCGGCTGGAACACGAGGTAGTTCTCGCGGTTGACGAGATGCACCTCGAGCTCCGCCGAACCGCCGCCGCGAGCAGCGCGCAGGAGGCGGCGCGCCACCTCGACACCGCCAAAGCCGCCACCCAGCACGACGACGCGGTGGACCTGGGTCATGGCCGAGAGCCTAGCGCCCTCGCCGTGCACGGGGCGGACGCGGCGGAGTCTCGATTCCCCTACCGCCGGCGGATTCCTGCTACTCCGCCGCGCGAAACTGCGCGTCCCACCGGTGCTCGCCCCAGTGGAAGGCGAGCAGCCACGATCCATCCCTTTGCGCCGAGGCCACGAGCTTCACCGCGAGCTCAAGGGTCATGCCGTCAACCCGCGTGTGCTGCAGCGGCACGCTCGCGACATCTGCGGCCGGGTCGTGCTGGGTGCCCCACACGTCGGCCTTCTCGTTGAAGACCAGCCGCCAGCCATCGCTGGTGCGCTGCAGCCACAGCGAGTACACGCCCGGGTAGCCGGGCGCCACGTTCTCCTTGGGGACCCGCGTCTCGCCGAACGCGAGGTCGTGCTCTGTCGAGAGCTTGATCGCGGCGGCG
>DATLFI010000378.1:0-14909 GCA_035524895.1 Thermoanaerobaculia bacterium
CAGCATCGCCACCGCTCACGCGCCAACGCCGAGCCGCCGGTAGAGCCGCTGCAGGCGAAGGACCTTCCCCGCGCACCGCATGAGCATCCGGCCCCACGGCGCTCCCAACGCAGCCCACGGGGGTTCCACCACGGGCTGCTAAAGCCGGGATCCGAGATGGAAGCGGGAGCAGCAACGAACCGTTTCCGGAGCGTCGGGTCGATGCTCCGGCTCAGGAGACTGGGCGCGACTGGAGGGCTCGGTCCTCGATGAGCAGGTCGATCTCGATACGCAGCAGACCGTCGCGGAGCTCGGTTCTCATCGCCGTCGGGTCGATCGGGACGTCGAGCTGGATGCGGCGGTGGAACGGCCCATAGGACCAGTCGCTCAGCAGGACACTACAGCCGGCCTCGCCGCCGGGCGGGCGCAGCTCGCCATCGATCACGAGGTCGCTCTCGTCAAGACGGATCCGGAGGTCTCCCTCTTGCACTCCGGGAAGCGCCACCCTTACCAGGACGAGCGCCGGAGAGCCCAAGACCTCGACCTTCGGGAATCCGCGGTCCCCCGCGAACGACGCTGGCTTGGCCGAGAGTACCTCCGCTATCGCGACGTGCCGGCGCGGTCGCGGCCGAGTCTGAGTCTGAGTCTCGTCGAGGCGCAGCCATCCATCGTTGTCTGGTTTCAGGGCTGGGAGCGCGTGGGTCTGAGTGATCGGTGCGTTGGTGACCATAGTTCGTCTCTCCGGATGTCTTGCCTGCTGAGTGGCACCCTACGGGCGGGACGCCGGTTCGGGAATCGGTGCTTGTGCCGACTCCCTATGCGGCGTCTACCTACGGGGATGTACCTACGAGGCTGTCACCGGGACAGAAAGGATCGCGGGCCGGAGCCGGGCACGGCAGCACGCGCGTTCGAGAGCTTGCCTGCCGTGGAGGGAAGATGCCTGGCTCCGACCCGCGTCGTCGGACGCGCGTGGGAAGACTGGGTTTGCCGCGAAGCGGTCGCGACGCACGGGGCGCCGCCAGGTCCGGCTTCGTCATCGACATCGTGTTCATCGGTCGTCCCTCCGCTTCGTCTGGCGGCGACTTCCAATCGCCGCTCGGTATGGAGAGAGTAGCGCCCCAGGGATCGGCGGTGAATCGGGGCTTCCACGCGCCGGCATCTCGGTAATCCGCTAACCGAATCCTCGGCTCGCCTGGTCGCCGCCGGCTGCGCCGGTCGACGCCGCGGTCTGGAGCCTCGCTGACCCCGAATCATCGAAGCAGCTCGGCAGTACCGTCGAAACACCGGGCCTGTCGAGACACACTCAAGTGTCGAAACACCGGGCGGTCGTTCGTCTCTCGGAGGAACGGCGTGGTCTACCTCCGCGCCATGACCCGAGAGGACGATGCTCATGAAGCCAGCGAACCTGCCAACGATCGGTAGATGGATCATGCTCGCGTTCGTTGCTTGGCTAGGAACGGTCGCCGCTGCAGCGGCTGCCGACGTGGACAGCGGGGCCGCCGCGTTCGAGCGATTCACGTTCCTGGCCGGTCGCTGGACCGGCGGCGAGGGGGAAGCGACCTACGCCATGGAGCTCGCGGTCATCGCAGGCGGGAAGACCGTGGTGGCGCGAGAGTTCCCCGGGACCGATCACGAAATGACCACCCTGTACTACCTCCGAGACGGCGAGCTGGTGGGGCAGCACTACTGCATGCTGGGAAACCAGCCGCGGTACCGACACCAGCCCACGGCCGACGCGAGCGAGGTCCGGTTCGTGTTCGACGGCGGCGACAACCTCGACCCCGCTCGCGACGCCCACGCGCACGAGGGATACCTGAGGCTGCGCGCTGACGGGACACTCGAGTCGACCTGGAGCTTCTGGAAGGACGGCGGTGAGAGCGGAACCGAGTCGTTCGTGATGCGCCGCGTCGACTGAGCAAGGCTGGGTGCGGTGGTCGCGGCGACGACTGTCGCATGGGTTGCCGCTGGGGTAGTGTCGGCGCGTTCGATTGGAACCCTGCGACCCTGCCCCGGCGGGACACGGGTGCGTGCGCGCGCGTGGCGCACCGCCTCCCCGTGGAGGACATCGATGCGACAGCTCTTCGCGCGACAGCCGGTCGAGGCGCTTCAGGAGAGAGCGCGCACCACGAACCTGCGACGCTCGCTCGGTCGCTGGGACCTGGCGGCGCTCGGCATCGGCGGCATCATCGGCGCCGGTATCTTCGCGACCACCGGCTCGGCGATCGCTGGCGGCGCCGACCACCTCGGCGCCGGGCCCGCCATCGCTCTGTCATTCGTGGTCACCGCTGTGGCGTGCGCGCTGGCGGCGCTGTGCTATGCCGAGTTCGCCGCCATGGTGCCGATCGCCGGCTCGGCGTACACCTACTCTTATGCCTCCCTGGGAGAGCTGGTGGCGTGGATCATTGGCTGGGACCTGATCATCGAGTACGCGGTCGGCAACGTCGCGGTCGCGATCTCCTGGTCCGGACATTTCCGCGAGCTGCTGCGCACGTTCGGGCTCGACCTTCCGGCGTGGCTCTCCACCGACTACCGCACCGCCTTCCGGGCAGCAGCCGACGCGGCGGCAGGCGACACCTCGCCGGTGACCCAGTACTTCGCGTCCGCGGTGGAACAGGCACCGCACCTGTTCGGCACACCGCTGATCGTCAACGTCCCAGCGTTCCTGATCGTGCTCGCGATCACCGCGCTCCTGGTGTACGGCATCACCGAGTCGTCGCGCACCAACAACCTGATGGTGATCCTCAAGATCGGCGTCGTGCTGTTCTTCGTGGCGGTGGGCGCCGCCCTGATCAAGCCGATGAACTACACGGCGCACGGCGGCTTCGCCCCCAACGGCTGGGCGGGCATCTCGACCGCGGCAGCGATCATCTTCTTCGCGTACATCGGGTTCGACGCGGTCTCGACGGCGGCGGAGGAGACGCAGAATCCGACGCGCGACGTGCCGTTCGGGATCCTCACCAGTCTGGCGGTCTGTACGGTCATCTACATCGCGGTGGCACTGGTGATGACCGGCATCGCACCCTGGAACCAGCTCGGCACCGCCGAGCCGATGCTCACCGCGCTCACCCTGGCCGGCGGCAACGAGCGGTTGCTCTCGGTGGCCAAGGTGGTCGTCGCGGTCGGCGCGGTGATCGCCATGACGTCGGTGCTGTTGGTGTTCCAGCTCGGCCAGCCGAGGATCTTCTTCGCGATGGCTCGCGACGGGCTGCTTCCGTCGTGGGCAGCCAAGGTGCACCCGCGGTTCCGGACGCCCTACGTCACCACCATCCTCACCGGACTGGTGGTCGCGACGCTCGCGGCGTTCGCCAACATCAACGAGGTGGTGGAGCTGACCAACATCGGGACGCTGTTCGCCTTCGCGCTGGTGGCGATCGGGGTGGCGGTGCTGCGCATCCGCGAGCCAGATCGCCCCCGCCCGTTCCGGGTGCCGGGTGGATTGGTGATCCCCATCCTGGCGGCAGCGGCGTGCGTCTACCTGATGGTGCAGCTCCCGCTCGTCACCTGGATCCGCTTCGGGGTGTGGCTGGCGATCGGCGTCCTCATCTACTTCGCTTATGGCCACCGGCACAGCCGCCTGCGGCACGGCGACGGCGCGCCGCCGGCCGGTTGACGCCGGCTGGGAGCCCCAGCCCCCGCGCGTAGGTTCGCGGCGGTCGCGCTACCCGCGCGGGGAGTCGAACGCGTCGCACCACGCGTAGGCGTCGATCACGGCGCGCTCGCCCGTTTTGCCGGGCTTCGAGTTGCCGTGCTCCATCCCGACGATGCCCCGGTAGCCCTTGGCGTGGAGGTGGCCGAAGACGTTCCGGTAGTCGATCTCGCCGGTGGTCGGTTCCTTGCGGCCGGGGTTGTCTCCGACCTGGATGTAGGCGATCTCGCTCCATGCCGCGTCCAGGTTGGGGATGAGGTTTCCCTCGGTGATCTGCTGGTGGTAGAGGTCGTCGAGGATCTTCACCGAGGGGCTGTCGACGGCGCGGCAGATCTGGTACGCCTGCGGGATGCCGGTGAGGAACACGCCGGGATGGTCGCGGCGATGGTTGAGCGGCTCGAGCACGGCGACGAGACCGGCGGGCTCGAAGATCTCGGCCACGCGACGCAGGTTGTCGACCACGTTGGCGGTCTGGTAGTCGAACGCCAGCTTGCGGTCGACCTCGCCGGGCACGATGGTGGTGAAGCGCGCGTTCACTCGCTTTGCCACCTCGACGGCGGTGCGGGCATCGGCGAGGATGCGCGCGCGCGCCTCGTCGCTGTTCGAGGCGAACGAGACCTCGCCCCACGAGGTGTGGGTCACGAACACGCCCATCTCGATGCCCAGGCGCGACATCTCGCGCGCCAGCCCCTCCTGCACGTCGATCGACCTGCCAGCCATGCCGTTGTCTTCGAGCGCGCGGAATCCCTCGTCGTGCATGAACCCGAGCTGGTCGACGAGGTCCTCGCCGGCGTGATGGCGGAACATGCCGAAGTGCGGGGCGTACCTGAGCTTGAAGCGGCCGGCGGCGCCAGGCCGCGGTGCCTCCTGTGCGCTCAGCGGCGAGGCGCCACCGCCGATCCCTGCGGCGCCGGCCCCAACCAGCGCGATGCCGGCCTGCAGCAGCTCGCGGCGGTTCACAGCGCCTCCGACTGACCCGGCACGGCGACGGGGTACTCGCCGTCTGGTCCGGGCAACACGGGCGGGTCGGCCTCCCAGTCCAGCCGCGCGGGCGACAGGTCGAGGTTCGACAACAGGGCCTGGTCCCAGGTGACCCGCTGCCCCGAGTAAGCGGCCATGCGTCCCAGGATCGCGGTGAGCGTGCTCTTGGCGCCGTTCTCGGTCTCGTTGCACGGCGTGCCCGCGCGAATCGCAGCCAGCAACGCGTCCTGCTCGAGCTGGTAGGGGTCGGCCGGTTCCTCGCGCCAGCGCCACACCTCGCCGCCTCGCGGGCGGATGATCCCGCCGCTGACGTCGGCGGTCCCGCGTGAGCCGTGGACGTGCTCGGCCACGCTCTCCCAGCAGTCGGGTATGTGCCGGCACTGGCTGAGCATCACGGCGCCGTCGGCGTAGGTGTACTCGACAGAGAAGTGGTCGTAGATCTCGCCGTGCTGGGGGCCGCGCCGCACCTCGCGGCCGCCCTGCCCCTGCGCCTCGACCGGATAGGCGCCCTGGAGCCAGTTCGCAACATCCATGTTGTGGATGTGCTGCTCGACGATGTGGTCGCCGCACAGCCAGTTGAAGTAGTACCAGTTGCGCATCTGGTAGGTCATCTCGCTCTCGCCGGCCTGGCGTGGGTTGACCCACACGCCGGACGAGTTCCAGTAGACGCGGTAGGCGAGGAGCTCGCCGATGGCCCCGTCGCGCAGGCGCGCCACGGTTTCCAAGTAGGCCGGGTCGTGGTGTCGCTGCAGGCCGACTCCGACCTTGAGACCGCGGCTGTCGGCTGCGGCCGAGGCGGCCAAAACTCGCCGCACGCCGGGTGCGTCGACCGCGACCGGCTTCTCCATGAAGACATGCCTGCCCTGAGCGACCGCGTGCTCGAAGTGCGCCGGCCGGAAGCCTGGCGGCGTCGCCAGGATCACCAGGTCGGCGCCGCTCTCGATGGCTCGGCGATAGCCGTCGAAGCCTACGTAGCGGTTCTCCTGCGGCACGTCGACGCGCTTCCCGGAGTGTTCGATCAGTGTCTCGAGGCTCTCGGCGAGACGATTCTCGAAGGCGTCGGCCATGGCCACCAGCCGGACCTGGCCGGTCGTCGCCAGCACCTGCGCAGCGGCGCCGGTGCCGCGCCCGCCGCAGCCCACCAGTGCCACGGTGATCTCGCGGTCCCCCAGCGCGGAAGCTGCGTCGACGCCGGCTCCAGTTCCGAGCGTGCCGCGGGGAGCCGCTGCGGCGCCGGCGGCGCCTGCGGCGCCTGCGGCAGCTAGCAGTCCGATCGACGAACCGTGCAGGAAGGAGCGGCGGGTGAGGCGAGCGGGGTCCCGACCTTCTTCGCGCGACATGGGGGGTCTCCGGTAGCTTTTGGAGGGGGCTGACCCAGGATAGCTCAGCCGTCACGTCTCAGCCGTTACGTCATGGGTCGTGTCACGGGCGCGACCGCTCCGGTGCTTCGCCGGTGCGCTTCTGACGTTCCAGGATCTTTCGCTCCTCCTCGGTGTCTGGTCCCCACCAGCGCTCGCTCTCGTGCCCACCTTCCTTGCTCGGTTCGGCCAAGGGATGCACGACTCGGAAGCCGACGAAGCGGGCGTCGGTGAGGTACCAGATGCTCTGCGGGAGCTGAGGGTCGCGCCGCTTCCAACCCGGGCCCGACGCGCGTCGCGCTGCGCAGCGTAGGTCCGGCGCGTCGTCGAGGAAGGAGCCCCCGCGCACCACGTGCGGATACTGCGCGGTGGGCCACAGCACGGGCTCGACGCTCGGGTAGCGCTCGGCGTGCTGGTCGATCACCCACTCGGCGACATTGCCGTGCAGGTCGTGAATGCCCCAGGGATTCGGCAGGCGAGTGCCCACGGGTTGGTAGCCGTCGGGGCTGTTCTCGAAATACCACGCGTGATCGCCGAGGCGCGCGGCGTCGTCGCCGAAGAAGTACGCCGTCGCGGTACCAGCACGGCACGCATACTCCCACTCGGCTTCCGTGGGCAGGCGATAGAAGCGTCCGGTCTTGGCGCTCAACCAGCGCGTGTACTGGCGGGCGGCGAAGTGCGTCATGCCGACAGCGGGATAGCCGTCCACCCCCATGCCAAAGTCCATCGGCACGTAGGGTCTGGTGGGTCGACTGATCGCATCGATCCCCTCGGGAAGCGTCTCGCCCTCTCCGTCAGGTGCACGGGCGACGATGTCGGTGGCGTACATGAAGATCCGATACTCGTCCCAGGTCACCTCGTGTCGTCCGATCCAAAACGGCGCCAGATCGACCTTTCTTCGGGGTCCCTCGTCGGAGCTCCTGCCGGTCTCGTCCTCGGGGCTGCCTGGCCAGACCTCGCCGCCGGGAATCGCGACCATCTCGAAGGAGGCCTCCGTGCCCGGGATGTGCTCGCGGTAGGTGGACCCCGCGTTCACCTTGGTCTGGGCGCTGGCTCGAGGTTGTTGGAGCACTCCGGCCGAGCTGGCGTCGAGCCTTGTCGGAGGCCACCTGAGGCCGGTGACGAGAGCGGCGGCGATCACCAGTGCGATCGAGAGGCTCGGTCCGAGACGCATGGCTGTCCAGTCTGGCAGACGTCTCGACTTGCGCTTGGGGGCCCTGGTCGGCTCGTTGCCCTGCGGCGGCGCTCGGGGTAAGGTGATGGCAAGTCGACTTCTCAGAGTGCCCGCTCCCGGGAGCGGGACGGCCCCGCGCGACGCGCCGAAAGGGGTCAGGCTTGGAGATCACGAAGCGCCTCCAGGGTGACGTCTTAGTGCTAGAGGCCGCCGGCAAGATGGCGATCGGTGCGGGCGACGTGCGCATCCGCGACGCCGTCCGCGACGCGCTCGCCGCAGGCCACCGCAAGCTGCTGATCGACATGGAGCGCGTGACGATGCTGGACTCGTCCGGCGTCGGCGAGCTGGTCAGCGGCTATACCTCCGCGGTGAAGGGGGGCGGCTCCGTCAAGCTCGCGCGCGTGGGGCGCCGCCCGCGCGAGGTGCTCGCGGCCACGCAGCTCACGAACGTCCTGGAGATCTTCGCCGATGTCGATTCGGCGCTCCGTTCGTTCGGCGTATAGCCGCCGGTCACCGTAGTGGCCTCGGAGTGGGCTGGCCCGCGCGGGTGCGGTACTGCCATCCCTTAGACTCCGCGTCGAGGTGAACTCCATGCGTGATGCTCCTTCGACCCGAGCGAGCTCGTCCTCTCCATCGCGGGTCCCGCTCCTCTGCTGTGTCCTGCTCTGCTGTGTCCTGCTCGGCGGGGCGAGCCCTGGCCTCGCCAAGGACCGCGGCTTCTACGTCAACGGCAAGTTGGGCTCGACCGACGTCGAGCAGAGCTTCGGCGATACCGTCGAACAGCTCGTCGACGGAGACGAGGACTCGTATGCGCTGGAGCTCGGCTTCCGCTTCAGCAAGTACCTGGGCGTGCAGGCCGGCTACCACGATTTCGGCGCATTCTCTGGTCTGTTGTGCGACACCTCGGATTGCGGCCAGCTCGGAGGATCAGACCCGCTCGCGGTACTCGATGCCGAGACCAAGGCGTACTCGGTGACAGGAGTGCTGCGGCTGCCGCTGCCGCTGGGCTTCGCGATCTTCGGCAAGGCGGGATTCGCGTTCCTCGAGACCGAGATCGACGTCCTCGATGACCAGGGAGTGTCGGAGTTCCTCGACGACTTCTCGGACGAGGATCTGATCTTCGGCGTCGGCGTGAGCTGGAACCTGCCCGGTCCGCTCAGCGTGTTCGCCGAGTGGGAGCAGATCGCGGGCGACATCGAGACGATCTCCCTGGGCCTGAGCCTCTCGTTCTGAGCTTCCGGCAGAGGCTCTGTGGCGCTCGGCGCGCGGCGCGCCGACCTGGGCCGGATGGGGCTCGACCGCTGCGGCGTGGAAGCCGGCTCCGCGTCGGCGCCACCGGTGCGGCGGTCAGCGCGACGGCTCGCCGATCATCGACGCGAGCTGCGCCAGGTAGGCCTTGAAGGCGCGGCGGCCGGCCGCAGTCAAGCGGTAGTCGGTCGCCGGCTTGCGGTCCACGAAGCGTTTCCGCGCCTCGACGTAGCCGGCCTCCTCGAGTCGCCGCAGGTGGCTGCCGAGGTTGCCGTCGGTGGCCTTCACCTGGTCGCGCAGGAAGGTGAACTCCGCGCGCTCGACATTCGCGAGCACGGTCATGATCGCGAGCCTGAGGCGCGAGTGGATCAGCTCGTCGAGGCGGGTGTGATCGTAGTCGCTCACACCGCGCCGTGCAGCTTCCAGCGCCCCCTCGCCAACCACCAGCCCGGAAGCGTGTAGCCGACGAGGGTCATCCCCGCGAGCACGAGGCAGGTGTGCTGGCCAGGGAGGAGCAGCATGAGGGCGGCTCCCAGCCACCGCACCCAGGAGAGATGGCGCAGCCAAGCGATGCCGCCAGCACCAACAACGCCCAAGGCACCCCAGATCCAGCCGAACGCCGCGGGGCCGGCCGCGATCCAACCCCGGAGCACCAACCAGGTGAGCACCAGTCCGAGCGACGTCAGGCCACCCCACAGCAGGAAGTAGCTGCCCGAGATCATGGTTGCCGTTCGCGTCGCTCCAGTCAGCTCGCGAACGTAGGCGAGGTCACGCGTAGCCGAGGCGCTGTCTTCTGATGGTGTCATCGGAGCGCCTCCCAGAGCTCAGGGCACTCTGCGGAGCGTCATGCCGAAGAACTCGAACCAGGTCTCGCCGTCGCGCGACATGGCGCCCGTCTCGCGCCACTCGCCGTCGACGACACGGATGTCGTAGCGAATGACGGCGCCGTCGGGGAGCTCCATCTCCCAGACGAACGCGTCGCCCTCCATCCGGCCGCGGTAGTCGTCCTGCACTCTGGTGCGCAGAGTTACTCTGGTTCACTGGTGAGCGCAACATCTCCGCCAAGGGGGGAGCGTCCCCTGACGGTTGGCGAGCTACCCGAGCTGCGTCAGCCCGGAAGCGCTGCGTCAGCCCGGAAGCGGCGGAGGCGTGGGCATTTCGCTGGCGGCGCCGGCGATGCTCTCGCCGCCGCGGCTTTCGTAGAGGTCGGCGAGCTGTGCCAGCAGGTGTGCCTGAACCAGGTGGAGGTACGCCACGACCACGAAGGCGCCGACGACCAACAGCAGCAAACCGGCGATGACGAGCGGGACCGACGAGACGATCAGCACCAGGAAGAACAGCACGCTCTCGCGGGGCACCCGCCGCAGGAAGTCGCGCACGTAGGCCACCGAGAAGATGGACTTGATGTCCGGGTTGAGCGCGGCGCGCAGGTGCATCGGCAGTGCCAGCACCGCGATCGAGAGCATCAGGGCCAGCAGGACCGCTATGCCGCCCATCATGACCAGACAGCCGACAGCCGAGCCGATAGCGCCCGCAGCGTCGGAGCCCTGGCTTCCCGCGACCGAGCCCAGGGCCGAGCTGGCGATGATGCCGAACACGATCAGAAAGTAGACCGGCACGATCGCCAACGATGCCAGCGCCGAGACCAGGAACATGCGCAGGCCGCGCAGCAGGTAGTCACCGAGCCGGTCGACGTCGATGGTGGGGTAACGATCCTCCCTCGTTCCGCCGCGCAGCGACTCGGTGACCGTCGCGCTGTAGCCGAAGGCGAAGATCGGACCGATCAGCGGCACCACGTTCGCGAGCGCGAGGACCAGCAGGTTGACCAGCCAGTTGGGCCCGCGGAAGACGTAGGTGAAGGCGTCGCGATAGCGCATGGGTTTTGGGGCTGGCAACCAGGCATCGAGGGAGGACTGCCGGTGATCCTTACACGAATGGGTGCGAGCGCGCGCTCGCGGCGGTCCGCGCCCAGAGCCCTTGTCTATACTCTTCGGAATGACCCTCCCCGCTGCCGCCGAAGTGTCGCCGTTGGTTCTTCCGCTCGAGCTGGGGCCACACCGCTGCGCCGACTACCTGGAGCTGCCTGACGAGCCGAGGTACGAGCTGCTCTACGGGAGGTTCTACGTGAGCCCCGCTCCGACTGTGTTGCATCAAGTTCTGGTGACTCTGCTCGCCAGGCTGCTCGACGAGATCGCTGAGGCGAGCGGCGGCCTGGCCCTCGTGGCTCCCGTGGATGTCGTGCTCGCGGACCACTCCGTGGTGCAACCGGACGTGGTCTACATTGGACGGTCGCGTCGCGCCGTGGCGGCGGAGCGGATCGAGGGCGCTCCCAGCCTGGTGATCGAAGTGCTCTCGAAAGGCACCACGCGGCGCGATCGGGGCGAGAAGCTCAGGCTCTACGCCGAGTCGGGAATCCAGGAATACTGGATCGTCGACGTCGACGAGCGGCAGATCGAGTTCCTGGTGAATCGGGATGGTGACTTCGTCGTCGTACTGCCGGCAGGGCGCGACTATCGCTCGCCGGCGCTTCCTGAGATCCACCTCGACCTCCTGGAGCTGTGGGCGGCGGTGGATCGGCGTATCGACGGATAGGGCCGGTTGGCGCTCTCCCACTTACGCTGACGTGGCGGCTCTGGTCGGTGCGGCGTTCCGTTCAGTCGTCCTCGCTCGAGCTCTTCGTGCGCTCCAGCTTCTCCTTCTCGAGGAGGCGGGCTCCGCGGAGGATGTTGCCCATGGCGTAGTTGCCTTCGTGGCAGGCGTACTCGAACAGACGATCGCCTGTACGCGGCCAGGGCATCGCGCCGCTATAGGGAGCCACGTACTCGGGGTCGTGTACCGTGAACTCGTAGAGGAGCGTCTCGGGGTCCTGCAGGCTGAAGCGCTCGGCGATACGTAGCCCCGGACGAGGCACGTTCGGCCGCTCCATGAAGCTCGTGGTCTCCACGACCAGCGTGTCACCCTCCCACCGGCCGATCGAGTCGCCCGACATCGAGAGGATCTCGGGAGGCGCGTGCTCCGAGTCGAGCCGGATGACACGCACCCAGTGCATCCATTCGATCTCGATCATCACGTGGTCCTCGGTCTGGACGATCCTCTTCAGGTTGTTGTAGGGCACCGAGCGCGCCGGGAGCGTCGCGACCCCGACGTAGAGGCAGCGATCCACTGTGGTGAGGCTCTCCGGCCCGTCGAAGGGGTCGTCGCCGGTCTCGAGCCACCAGGCGTCGCCGGTGTTCTCGGTGATGTATGGATTGATGGCGTCGCGACGCTTCTTGCCCTCGGGGGTCAGCTCGGGCAAACGTCCGTTCGGAGGATCGGTGAGGATCGAGGTGCGGTACTGGCCGTCGATCGGCAGCGGCCGCGACCCGGCGTCGATCCAGAAGGCGTTGTAGCCGCCCACCTTTCCCGCCGCCCCGCCGGAGCCGTCGCCGCCCTGCGGCGGCGCCTCACGGTTCGGGTCGCTCTGGCGGTTCGCGAAGGCCAGGAAGCCTGCCCTCTGCTGCTCGATCGCCTTGGCCTCCTCGTCGGTGAGCACGAGGCGATCTCCGAACCTCGCCTCGCGCTCGAAGGGCGTGAGGTTGGCGATGTCGTACGTGCCGGAGAGGTCGGGGCGGCCGCTCGGTGTGCGGGGAAGCTCCTGGGAGCTCGCCACGGTGGTGCCAGCACTGATACACACGACGACGAGGGCTCGGCGGAGCAGGGTCTCGGGCTGCATGGAACGACTCCCTTCGAAGTGTCGAGGCAGCGTAGCACCCGGGTGCGAGCCCACGACCGGGGGTGGGGGACGGGGCGACCCGGTCTTCGCGTGCCCGATCACAGTGGCGCGCGGCTCGACCGACCGAGGTGACCGAGGTGTCAGTCGCGTCGCGTACGCGCCTTCGCGCGCCGCCCGAACTCGGGGTGCTCCGCGCGCAGCAGCTCGTGGCGCGCGTCGTAGACCTTGCGGATCGCGGCGAGAATGTCGTCGACGTCGGAGCCCTCGCCGAGCAGCAGGTGGTGCGACAGCCACACCGACTCCTGGTACGCGGCGCGCCGCGCGACCGGGCAGTCGGCGCGTCGCTCGTACGCGGCGGCCCAGGCTGGATACCGCTGCGCGTCGAGCGGCAAGAGCGGGCTGTCGGCAAGGTTCTCGTAGAACACGCCTTCGCACGGCACGCCCTCGGCGGCGAGGGCGGCGACGAAGCGGTCTCGCGGTAGACCGTCCCACGCCTCTGCGTCGTAGCGCAGCACGTACTGGTAGATCGCCTGGGTGGTGATCCGCTCGTCAACGCGTAACGGGACGAGCCCCGAGATCTCGCGCAGTCCGGCGGCGAGTCGCGCGGCGTTGCGCGCGCGCCGCTCGTGCTGCTCGTCGAGGCGCCCGAGCTGCACCTCGAGGATCGCCGCCTGCAGGTCGGTCATGCGGTAGTTGTGACCGACCACGGGCACGTCGCGCTCGCGGCCCGGCCGCTGGCGGCCGCAGTTGACGAGGGCGTGCAGGCGGTCGAGGACCGCTTCGTCGTCGGTGGTGACGATGCCGCCCTCGCCGGCGGTCATCAGCTTGCTCGTTTGGAAGCTGAACGACCCGGCATTGCCGAGCGCGCCGACCGCGCGCCCCTTCCAGCGGGCGCCGTGCGCGTGCGCACAGTCCTCCAGCACGGCGAGGCCGTGGCGGGCGGCGATGTCGTTGAGGCTGTCCATGTCGGCGATGACCATGGCGAGGTGCACCGGCACGATCGCCTGCGTCTGCGGCGTGAT
The DNA here is from genome assembly GCA_035524895.1 of Thermoanaerobaculia bacterium. Classification (GTDB taxonomy): domain Bacteria; phylum Acidobacteriota; class Thermoanaerobaculia; order Multivoradales; family Multivoraceae; genus DATLFI01. Next base: position 13,121 of record DATLFI010000378.1, read on the forward strand.
CACCGACTCGACGGCGGCGGGCGACAGGCAGTAGGTGTCGGGCTCGACATCGGCGAGCACCGGCACCGCTCCTGCGAAGAGCACCGCGCTCGCCGTCGCCTCGAACGTGTATGCGGGCACGATCACCTCGCCCCCGGGCTCCACGCCCAGCGCCTGGAGCGCGACCTCAAGCGACACGGTGCCGTTGGTGACGGGGAGCGCGAACCGGCTGTCGTGGCGCCGGGCGAATGCCTCGGCGAAGTGGGCCGAGCGCTCGTTGGGTAGCGGGAAGCCGCCCCAGTCTCCGTCGCGCAGCGCGGCGAGGACGGCGCGCTCCTCTTCCTCGGAGCGCGCCGGCCAGCGCGGCCACGGCGCGGTGCGAAGCGGCGAGCCGCCGAGCAGTGCGAGGCGCGACATCGCGCGCACTCTAACCGTTCGTCGTATGCGCGCCCTGCATGTGTGGCTCGCCGGCCGCCGGGGCGTCCGCGGGCGTGACTGCCAGCGCGAGCAACAGCGCTTGCCGCGTCGCCGAGCCGATGCGGACGCCGGTGATGGCGTCGACGCCTTCGACATCGAGGGTGCCCGCTCGCCGCTCGTAGATCGCTAGCCAGATCGGATAAGCGCGGTCTTCGACGGCCGGTGGCCCATCCAGGCGCGCGCCGCGTGCGCGACGGGCAGACGCGGTCCAGCGCTGGAGATAGTCGAGAGCCCGGCGATCGAGCTCGTCGGAGTCGAGGCGCGCCGAGAGCGGATCGCCCTGGGGCCCATCCTCCAGGGCGACGCGTGTTGGGTCGAAGCGGAACGCCAGCCCGGTGTTGGCACACACCAGACACGAGACCGTTCGTTGGACATCTCTTCCGGCTTCGCGATAGCGCACCTGCGCCGTCGCTTGCCGGTAGGGCAGGTAGACGAGCTCGAGTCGCAGCGGCTGCCGTGGTCGTCGCGCAAGGGTTTTCCAGAACCCCGGCGCCGACAACCTCTCCGCCGCCGTGTCGCGGTCGATCCGCTGTTGGAGGACTCGATGCGAGCCGGCCAGCCCGGAAAGGTCCGACGCTACGTGTGGTCGCGAGCTCATGGCGCCGCGCCGGCGCGCGGTCGCCGACGCCAACCCCATGCGAAGAGGCCGACTCCGATCAGGAGTAGTGCGAGACCCGACAGAAGCGAAAGCCAGCGGTCGATGCCGAGCTGGGCGATCACCCCTCCCGCCAGCACCGGAAGCGAGAAGAGGGCGAGGAATCCTCCGAGTAGGAGTGCCGCCTGCGAGTCCCGACCTTTCAGATCCTGGCTCACCATCCCACTCCTTGGCTCAAGCCAGCCACTCCTTGCTCAAGCCAGAAAGTAGAGCACTGCGTAGGGCAGGGTCACCAGCGCTGCCCACAGTCGCAGGTCCCGGACGCGGCGTCCATCCGGGGCGCCCAGGTAGATCCACTCGCGGCGCGCCCGTGCCAGCAGGACCACCGGTACCACGAGCAGGGCCAGAGCGCACCAGCGCGCGGCGCCAATCGGAATCGCACCGAGCCCGGCGTCGAGGGTACCCAGGGTCGCGCGCAGTAGCTCGTTCATGCCGTTTGGGGATCGTATGCCCAGACCGAAACACCTGATGGCTCAGCCCAGCCGCGCTCTCAGGTTGGCCTGCAGCTCCTCGTCGCGCACCGCTTCGCGCCAGACCAGGCCGCGCAGGCGCTCGGGCGGCTCGGGGGGAGTGACCAGGCTCACCAGCGTGGTTACGACGAGCGAGAGAACGAACGTCCACCACGCCACGAACAGGAACGGCTCCTCGGACGCGAACACCCCGCGACCGGCCGGGCTG
>DATLFI010000379.1:0-2918 GCA_035524895.1 Thermoanaerobaculia bacterium
CGTCGGCGACCCGGCGCGGCGCTGCGCTCAAGCTGCTCAAGCTTTCGCCTCGAGTGAAGGACGTGTTGACGATCAGTGGGCTGACCGGGGTCTTCGACATCTTCGACGACGAAGCGACGGCGATCGCCTCCTACGGCTGAATGAGCGGCCGGGGACATAGTTGACAGAACAGTCTGGGGACATGGTTGACACTCTTCTCCCCCTCCGGTCCCCTCCGGCTCCGGATGTTGCGATGAGCGGCGACGGAGCGACGCACTGCCGAGCTTCCTCGCACAGCCGCAGCAGCAGCTCGTAGGCGGCGCGATCCCCGTCGAAGCGGTTGAAGACCTCGCCGACATGCACCAGGTGCGCGGCGCCTCCCGCCCAACGCTGGTGGTCGTCGAGGAGCCCTACTCCAGGCAGAATCGCCTGCAGCGCTGCGAATGCACCATGCAGGTCCCCGACGACGACCAGGCGGTCAGTGCTCGGCCGCAGCGCAGGACGGTTGCTGGAAGGCACCGTCGCCATCTTACTGTCCGCCCGACGCAGATCACCGACCAACTCTCTCGCTCGTTCACCGATCTCGACGGAAGACCGGGAGCTTCCCTGGTTCCGACCGCGACGCGGGCCCCGGCTCCAGGAACTCCAAGCCCTGGACGTGTGATCGGGGGGGTAGTGAGCTCGAGGCGCGGGAGTGGTGCGGCGAAGGAGCGAGTGCGGTGGAGCTGGGCGCTGGGCGTCGGGTGTGGACCTCGCGCGGACGCGCACGAGTGCCGAGAGGAGACGGAGCCATCCCCTGGCGGGACCCATCCCCTGGCGTCGCGCTCGGGGCGGGGCTGACGGCGGAGGGCTCAGGAGGCCGGGAGGTGCGAGTCAGTGCCCGAACCGGAGAGCGGTCGATCCGCCGCGCTCGCGCCTTCAACGAAGACGCCCGCCAGCAGCTCGAACGATCGCAGTCTCGCCGCGTGGTCGTAGATCTGGGAGACCACCATGATCTCGTCGGCGCCGGTACGACCGGCGAACTCCTCGAGTCCACGCTTCACGGTCTCCGGTGAGCCCACCGCCGAGCAGGCGGCGACCTCGGCGAGCATGCGCCTTTCGCCCGGCGACAGCGTGGCCTCGACGTCCTCGATCGGCGGTGGGAGCTGGCCAGGATCGCCGCGGCGCAATCGCACGAACGACTGCACCGCCGAGCTCCTGAGATAGCGGGCCTCCTCGTCGGTGTCGGCCGCGCAGACATTGAAGCCGAGCATCAGGTGCGGGCGGTCGAGCTGAGCGGAGGGCTCGAAGCGGCTGCGGTAGATCTCGATCGCCTGCATCAGGGCCTGCGGCGCGAAGTGGGAGGCGAACGCGTAGGGCAGCCCGAGGACCGCGGCGAGCTGCGCTCCGTAGAGGCTCGACCCCAGAATCCAGAGCGGAACCACCTCGCCGGCGCCGGGGATCGCGCGCACCCGCTGCCCCGGCTCCACGGGCCGGAAGTAGTCGCGCAGCTCGACGACGTCGCGCGGGAACTGGTCGACGTCACCGGTGAGGTTGCGGCGCAGCGCGTACGCCGTATAGGCGTCGGTGCCGGGCGCACGGCCCAGGCCGAGATCGATGCGACCCGGGAAGAGTGCCGCGAGCGTCCCGAACTGTTCCGCGATGACGAGGGGCGCGTGGTTCGGCAGCATGATGCCGCCGGCGCCGACGCGGATGGTCGAGGTGCCGGCGGCGACGTGGCCGATGACCACCGCCGTCGCCGAGCTCGCGATGCCGGGCATGTTGTGGTGCTCGGCGAGCCAGAAGCGGCGGTACCCCAGACGCTCGACGTGGCGCGCGAGGTCCAGGGTGTTGCGCAGCGCGGTTGCGGCGGTGCTGCCCTCGGTGACGGTCGAGAGGTCGAGGACGGAGAGAGGGATCATGGCGCGCGAGCTCGTTGCTGCCGGGCTCGATAGTACAGCCCAGCGGCGAGCCGATTTTCGCCCCTGGCCGGAGCTGAATCATTAACTGGCGAACGCCGCCGCCAAGCCCCGATCGAAGGTCTTGATGCCCTGCACCTCGCGCCGCTGGCAGCAGGCGAGATGGAGGAGATCCCGCGCCCCCAGCCCGCGGTGCACGTCGACCAGCGCACGCGCCCGGCGAACGTCCTCGGACTCGACGGGCCACACCGTCGGAATCAACGACCCGGCGAGCGTGAGCGCGGCGTCGAGGGTGGCGATCCGTCCGACGGGAAGGTAGACGTGCAGCAGCTCCTGCAGAACCTCGGCTGAGGTCGCCAACGGGCGGGAGCTCCGCAGGCTCTCCTCGAAGAAGGCCCGTGCCTCGTCGCGCAGAGGATGAGGCCGGCCCACGGCGTAGACCAAGATGTTGGTGTCGACGAAGATCACCGGCGCCTGCGCTTCGACGTAGGCTCTCCCTCCAGCTTCGAGGCGGTCATGACCTCGAGATGCTCCAGCCACTCCGGCTCCCGACCCTCCTCGCGAGCATCGCACTCCGCGAAGAAGTCGCGCAGCGCCTCCTCGGTTCGGATCCGCATCCTCTGACTCTCCACCGCCGCCTGCTTCAAGGCCGCTCCGCGCACCCATGCACTCAGCGAGAGACCCTTCTCCCCGGCCAATCGGCGAAAGGTCTCCTTCTCTTCAGGGTGAAGAAGGACCTGGATGCGATCCATGTGTATAGATTATACGTAACTGTATTTCTAATACACAACCAGACGCACGAAGACCCAGAACGCGGAGGGTCCAGCGAAATGGCTCGCTGTCTCCGGAGCTCGAGTCACTACCGATCGAGAACCAGTCGAAGACCCTGACCGAGTGCCGAGAGATCCTCGCCAGCGAGCACGCCCGCGGCGGCCATGCAATCGGAGCGAAGCACCTTCTGCACGTCGTAGACGTTTGCCACCGACGCCTTCCGTAGCCCGGTCGATCGCCGATGTCCATGCGCACCCACCACACCTCGCC
>DATLFI010000380.1:0-3373 GCA_035524895.1 Thermoanaerobaculia bacterium
TGTCGGATCCGGAGGTTTCTCGACCCTCAGCCTTCCGTCGGACGCTCTCCAGATCGAAGGAGGTCAGGTCGATCTCGCTGGTGAAGTCGTACCGTTCGAACGAGAGCTCGAGGATGCCCTCCGCGGTCTCGACGATCTGCCGTCTCGACAGAGGCCTGCCCTCGACCTCGGCGTGCTCCAAGGAGATCACGACAGGCGAAGCGCCCGGCTCATCCCAGATCATGCGTTTGGTCTCGAGGAGGGTCGCGGCGTCGAGAAAGCTGGTTTCGCGTCTGCCCTTGGGCCCATCGATCTCGATCCGGTACACCTCTCCGGTCTCCGTGGTCTCCTTGCCTGCGAGGTAGAGTCGCTCGCCGGTCTCCCGGTAGCGCACCAGAACGTCGTCGAAGTACGAGGCGACGAGCAGCCGCTCCCTCGGCGGGCCTTGGAGGTGGGAGCCCTCGACGCCCGACTCCGAGACCACGACCCCCCACGGGGTCTGGCCATCGGAACCTTCGATCTGCCATCCGACGGAGCTCACGAGGTCGAGCCGGTAGAAGCGCGGGCGCCGGCGCGCCAACCGGAAGGAGAGCTCACCACTACCCGAACGGAGCTTTCCGTAGGCCACCATGCTCTCGAGCGAGCGCAGCATGTCGAGGCCACCCAGAGCCTCGTAGTGGCGCGACAGCACCTCCTCGAGGCGTCGTTGGTCCTCCTCCCGTCGCGTTGCCAGGCGCTGCCGCGCGACCCGCTCGACGAGATCCGACCAGGCCCAGGAGGGCTCGAAAGTCTCCACCTTGGCTCTTTCGAACAGCTCCTGCAGCGCCGCGACAGACTCGGGTCCTCGGCCCTCTGCGCTCAGCCGGAGGGCGGAATAGAACGCCCTCTCGTCCCCGGAGGCGCCCCGCTCCAGCTCGCCGAGGAGATCCGCGGCGAGATGATCCTCGCCAGACTCCAGAGCCGCCTTCGCCATCTCGAAGGTCAGCCGTCTCGTGGCTCCGTCATCACTGGCCAGGCTGCGAGCCGTGGCCGAACCCCACGACGAGAAAACCGCCGCCGTCCATGCAACGACCCGGAGAAGTCGACCGAGATGCGGCACGATGCCGCCCCCCCGGCTCCCGGCCTGGCTCGCCGGCGACCATGGCCACCTGGTGGTGGACGATGAGGCCGCCGGCGAGCTCCGGAAAGACGGCACCGACACTTACGATTACGGCTGCTGCTGAGCGTCGTGCACCGATTCCACGGTCGGGGCGGTGCCGATGAAGACGTCCGCCTCGTCGACGTACCCTTCGTACTGCCAACCGCCGAGGTCGACGGAGATCGGCTGAGGTTCTCCCGTCGGGTCGGCGGGTGCCGTGATGCCGACGAAGACCCCCGCGGTGGTGTAGGAACCCGGCTGAGGGCCGGCCGACGCCGATGCCGAGACGGCCGGCTGCGCGTCTCCGCTGCGTGGAGTCGCTGTAACAGGACCCACGTGCACCTGCGCCAGGGCAGCGGGATCGCCCGCCAGGCCGGCGAGGGCGAAGCCGGCAAAGCTGCTGATCGTCGGCTCCGAGTCGGAAAGAGCTACCTCGAAGGCATCGATCAGAGCCGCCTCTTCGCTGGCCGGAACAGGAAAGTCGCGCAGTTGGGCGAGCGCGAGGAAGCGCACCGCAGGCTCGGGATCTCGCGCCGCGGCCAGCATCTCGACGAAATCGGCCGCCCCTTCCGGTGACAGATGAGTCGGCCTCTCGACGGCCGTCGGCGGGCCCGCTCGGTATGCCAAGAACGCCGCGACGGGGCCGGCGACCTCGGGATCCTCGTCCTGGCTGGCCTCTTGCAGTAGGGACTGCACCTCGTACGGCAACACCCCGTACTGCGATGCCCAAGCGACGAGCGTGCGCGCGGCACCGGCTCGCTCGCCCCCCTCGGGATCGGCCAGCAGCCCCGCCAGCGGCGCGAGCTCCGCGGCGAGGAGGCTCTCGAGCGTCTCGACCGGCCCCGGCTCGAGCTGGTCGAGCTGTTGCGTCTGGTTGCGGTAGAGCGCCTCGGTGGCGATCGTGGCGATGGCGGGATCGGCGTCGGAGGCGGCGCGATCGAGCAGCGACCGCACCTCGTACGGCAACACCCGGTACATTGATGCCAAAGCGACGAGCGTGCGCACGGCACCGGCTCGCTCGTGCCCTTCGGGATCGGCGAGCAACGCCTCGATCTCGAGAACGTCGGCCCGGTGGGAGGCAGCAAGCGCCTGCCTGTCGAGCTGGGCCAGCCCAGGCCCGGTGGCACCCACCAGCAAGCCGACCGCCACCAGCAGCGTGGTCGGAATGGATCGGTAATTCATAAGCGCCTCAGAAGACGACGATGGTGAAGTTCTGGTTGACGGCGGCACCTGCGTCGTTCTCGATCCTAACGAATATGGAGCTGAGATCGCCGGAACGCTGAACGCAGCCGATCTGGTCGCTCGGGGCGTCAGCGAGGCCTCCGTGGCCAATCGAGCATAGCCAGGGGCGAGAGCTGATATCGCCCGATATGGTGAAGTCGACCTCGTAGCTCCCAGTACCTAAGGGGCCCGTGTTCAAAGAACTGGTGCTGCAGCCGAAGCAGCTCGCCACCGTTCCGTTCGCGTTCATCCGCGCCCAGGCCTTCGCCAGGCCGTTGCCGGCAAAGATGTTCGTGAGATTGCCGGTCTGCCCGTCGATGAGCACGGTGTTCGTCCCGGTCGAGTTTCTGACGAAGATATCCCCATCCTGTCCGCCTGCACCGCCGAAGACGGCGTCACCGGTGGTGGCATCCAGGGTGATCACGACGGTGCCAGCGCTGTTTCTCATTATCAGGTCGCCATCGAAATCCGCACCACCCAGGGTCAGATCGTCACCCCTGTTCCAAAAGCCCTCGGTGGTACCTGTAGACGTGGTGATCCGAACTGTGCTGTTACCGATTTGCACGGACTGGGCGACGATCGCGAGCGGCATGAGAAGCCACGCTCCCGCCGCGAAACACAGAGCAAAGACCCAACGGAAAAACCTCGTCGGCACTGCGACCTCCTTTTTTCGAGAGCGGGACCCTGGCGCGGGGGCGGCTGCGAGCCGCCTTCGCCCTCGGTTGAACATTTTCGGCATTGTAACACCCCTGAGGCCCGAGAGGTCTAGCGGGTCCGTGGTCACTACCACGGCCCCGCTAGCTGATGCTCCCCGCCAAGCGCGGCTGCGCCGCGCGGCTCGGAAGCCTTGACCCGGGAACAAACTTGACTCGTCTGTGACGATTTCTGCGGGTCAAGGCTTCTAGCGTGGCCGCGAAGGAGCTCCTGGAGCGCCCCGTAGACGTCGAATGGTGTGTAGACGCCCGTCTGCCGGTGGATCGTCTCGATGGCAGCGTCCTCCGAGGTCACTCCGCCGCCCGTCATCCTGGGCGTGGT
>DATLFI010000381.1:0-11449 GCA_035524895.1 Thermoanaerobaculia bacterium
TTCGCGGGAAGCGTCGTCGGCGGCTTCGCAGCGCTGGCATTGCTCGCTCTGGCCCTGACGCGCTCCGGCTTCCTGCGACAGGCGGTAACCGCCGACCATTTCCACGACCTGGGGAAGCTGCTGTTCACCTTCATGGTGTTCTGGAGCTACATCGCGTTCTGCCAGTTCTTCCTGATCTGGTACGCGAACATCCCCGAAGAGACCGGCTGGTTCCTGCACCGCCTCGACGGCGGGTGGCGGTCGATGACACTGCTCCTGGTGTTCGGGCACTTCGTAGTGCCGTTCTTCTTCCTGATGCCGCGCACCATCAAGCGGCGGCGGCCGCTGCTGATGGTGGGCGCGGTGTGGATGCTGTTGGTTCACTTCCTCGATCTCCACTGGTTGATCATTCCGGCGATGTCCGGAGCCGGGTCGGGGCGATTCCTGCTGCTCGAGCTGACCGCGCTGGTGGGCATCGGTGGTGTCGCGCTGGCGGTCGTGGGTTGGCTCCTCGCCGGCGCGCCGCTGGTACCGCTGCGCGACCCGCGGCTCCTGGAGTCGATGGCGTTCGAGAACTCCTGACCGGTCATGACGCGCAGAGCCAGCTTCGCTTCGGTCTTGTCGGGTTCGAGCGTCGTCTGTTAGCCTGAGTTCCAGCCAATGCCTACCCTCGTGCGCCTACGGACCGTGAGCTTGCCCGGCCGAGTCGTCTCGGGCAGCGGAAGATGCCTCTCCTCTGGGATGCGCTCGTCCACTGGTTGCCGCTCGGCGCCCTGACTCGCCGATTTCTGCTCGAAAGGAGCCAATCTAGATGACCTCAGCACCTCGTAGGGTCCTGCTCCCGTCGTGTGTTCTGGTGCTCCTCTCGGCGGGCAGCGCATTCGCCGCCACGCTGACGGGCACGGTGAAGTACGAAGGGCGCGTGCCGAACCTGCGCCCGCTCGCGATGGATGCCGACCCTGCTTGTGCCGCGAAGCACTCTGCGCCGGTGATGCCCGAGCTGTTGGTGCTGGGTGCGGGCGACACCCTCGCCAACGTGCTGGTGAGGGTCAAGAGCGGCTTGCCGAACCAGAGCTTCACCGCGCCCACGACGCCCGTCGTCCTGGACCAGAAGGGCTGCAACTACATGCCGCACGTGCTCGGCGTGATGGTGAACCAGCCGTTCAAGGTGAAGAACTCCGACGGGCTGCTGCACAACGTGCATTCCCTGTCCTCCACGAACCCGGCGTTCAACCGGGCTATGCCGGCGAGCGTCACCGAGGCCGACTACAAGTTCGCGAAGCCGGAGAGCTTCAAGGTCAAGTGCGACGTGCATCCCTGGATGGGCGCGTTCGTGCACGTGATGCCGCACCCCTTCTACGCTGTCACGGGGAGCGACGGCAAGTTCACGATCAAGGACCTGCCTGCCGGCACCTACGAGATCGAGGCGGTGCACGAGTTCGAGCGATTCCCGCCGCAGACGATGTCGGTCACCGTCGGTGCCTCCGACAGCAAGGCTGTCGACTTCACGTTCAAGGGCCCGTCGTCCTGAGTCAGGCGAGAGCACGCTGGGCCACGGCGCGCGCTCACGAGAGCTCCCGGGTGCCAGGGCGGCAATAGGACAGGACGGCGGTCGCAGCAGGCGACCGCCGCCATCGCTAGCACGAGCAAGGAGAGGATCGAGACATGGCGGAACCCGTACGCGGCAAAGACGAGGAGCACGAGCACCAGCATGAGCTCGGCTTCTGGCGCAAGTACGTCTTCTCGACCGACCACAAGGTCATCGGTGTCCAGTACACGATCACCGGGCTGTGCTTCTTGTTCCTGGGCTTCAGCCTGATGATGCTGATGCGCTGGCAGCTGGCTTACCCGGATCAGCCGATCCCGCTGATCGGGAAGCTGCTGGGTCAGGCGCGCGCGCCGGGCGGCATCATGACCGGCGATTTCTACAACGAGCTGGGAGCCATGCACGGCACCATCATGGTATTCCTGGGCGTCGTGCCGCTCGCTGTCGGAGGCTTCGGCAACTTCGTGCTGCCGCTGCAGATCGGGGCTCCCGACATGGCATTCCCCCGGCTGAACATGGCGAGCTACTGGTTCCTGTTCCTCGGTGGGATGACCATGCTGGCCAGCTTCTTCGCGCCGGGCGGCGCGGCGGCCTCGGGCTGGACCTCCTACGCGCCGCTCTCCGACATCGCGATGAACGGCCAGACCTGGTGGCTCGTCGGCATGGTCTTCCTGATCACCTCGTCGTTGCTCGGCGCGATCAACTTCATCACCACCACACTGCAGCTTCGTGCCAAAGGGCTCAGCTACATGCGGCTGCCGTTCTTCGTGTGGTCGCAGCTCGTCACGGCGTTCCTGCTCCTGCTGGCCTTCCCGCCGCTCGAGACTGCCGCGGTGCTCCAGCTCATGGACCGGCTCGCGGGCACCAGCTTCTTCCTACCCAGCGGACTCGTCGTGGGGGGCGAGGTGCTGCAGGTAAGCGGCGGGGGCAGCCCGCTGCTCTGGCAGCACCTCTTCTGGTTCCTCGCGCACCCCGAGGTCTACGTGCTGATCCTTCCGGCGCTCGGCATCGTTGCCGAGATCATCGCCAACACCACGCGCAAGCCGCTGTGGGGCTATCGGGCGATGGTCTACTCGCTGATCTTCCTCGGCTTCATGTCGTTCATCGTGTGGGCGCACCACATGTTCATCACCGGCATGGGCACGGTGATGTCGAGCTTCTTCCAGACCACCACGATGATCATCTCGATCCCCTCGGTGGTCATCCTGACGGCGCTGATCCTCTCGCTGTGGGGCGGGTCGATCCGGTTCAACGCCCCCATGCTGTTCGCGCTCGCGTTCCTGCCGATGTTCGGCATCGGCGGGCTTACGGGCCTGCCGTTGGGGCTCGCGGCAGCCGACATTCCCCTGCACGACACCTACTACGTGATCGGTCACTTCCACTACGTCGTGGCGCCGGGAACTCTCTTCGCCCTCATGGCGGGGGTGTACTACTGGTACCCGAAGGTGACCGGCCGGATGATGAGCGAGCGCCTGGCGAGGATCCACTTCTGGCCTTCGCTGCTGTTCATGAACTGCATCTTCTTCCCGATGCTGATCCAGGGCCTCAACGGCGTATCTCGCCGGTTGGCCGACGGCGGCGTCACCTACGACTTCGCGGGCGACGTCATCGGGCTCAACAAAATGATGTCGTTCTCGGCATGGGGACTCGCGGTGGCGCAGATCCCGTTCGTCGTCAACTTCTTCTGGAGCCTGCGCAACGGCGAGAAGGCCTCGGCCAATCCCTGGCAGGCAACCACGATCGAGTGGCAAGCTCCGTCGCCGCCGCCGCACGGCAACTTCGCCGCGCCGCAGGTCGCCTACCGCGGTCCGTACGAGTACAGCGTTCCGGGGCACGAGGTCGACTACCTGCCGCAGAGCCAGCCCCCGGCCGCGGCGACCACCTGAGCCGGCGAGAGACGCGATGGAAATTCCCTACACGGTAGAGCGCAACCCCGAGACCGGGCTCAGCAACGGCAAGATCGGCATCTGGCTGTTCCTGACCTCCGAGGTGATGCTGTTCGGAGCTCTGTTCGCGACCTACATCATGCTGCGGGTCGGGGGGGCGGACTGGCAGCACGATCAGATGGAGGCGGGGCTCAACATCCCGCTCGCGACAGTCAACACCATCGTTCTGATCACCTCGTCGGTGACCATGGTGATGGCATGGGCGTCGCTGGTGCGGCGGCAGCTCGATCGCTACCGCCTCTTCATGCTGGCGACGGTGGCCTTCGGCTTCGTGTTCCTGATCATCAAGTACTTCGAATACACCGCGAAGTTCTCGCACGGCCACTTTCCCGAGACGAGCACGTTCCTCGCGATCTACTTCACCATGACCGGCCTCCACGGTTTGCACGTGATCGGCGGCATGGCCGTGAACTTCTACCTGGCCGTACCGGGGGCCAAGCTCTGGCAGCGCAACCCGCAGTGGCTGACCGATCGGGTCGAGCACTCCGGTCTGTTCTGGCATTTCGTGGACCTGGTCTGGATCTTCCTGTTCCCGGTGTTCTACCTGCTGTAGACATCGAGATCCTGTGGAGCGAAGCATGAGCGAGCATCACGCCATCGACGTCGACAAGCACGTTCGCAGCTACATGATCGTGTTCGCCTCCCTGATGGTGCTGACGATCGTCACCGTAGCGGTTTCCTACCTCGACGTCTCGGTGGCCGCGGCTATCGCGCTGGGCCTCGTGATCGCGACTGTCAAGGCGAGCCTGGTGGCCGCGGTCTTCATGCACCTGATCGACGAGAAGAAGGTGATCTACTGGATGCTCGTGTGCACGCTCGCCGCCTTCTTCGTGCTATTGCTGGTGCCCTACTGGACCTCGGTCACCGACCAGGTCGGCGGCTGATCGCCTCGAGAGGCCACTCGGGATGTCTCTGAAGCTCTTCCACGTCGTCTTCGTGACCTGCTCGACGCTCCTGGCGTTCCTGTTCGGGGGCTGGAGCCTGGCGCGGGGCGGTGGCTACGCGATCGGCGGTGTCGCGGCCTTCGCTGTCGGAGCCGCCCTCGCGGTCTACGGCGTCTGGTTCTGGCGGAAGATCCAGACACCCGAAGAGGAACGGCGCAAGAAGCGAAAGCTGTTTCGGACCGTCGGCGCGCTCGCCGTGGTCTGGCTGCTGGGCGCGGCGCGAGAGGCGAGCGCATGCTCGGTCTGCTACGGCGAGGCCGAGGGCCCGATGATCGACGCCGCCAAGCTCGGCGTCTGGCTGCTGTACGGCCTGGTGTTGGCGGTCCAGCTAGCGCTGCTCACTTTCTTCCTTCATTTGCGGCGGAGATCCAGGAATCACCACGGCCCGATGGAGCCGTGGTGGACCGATGTCAAGGAGGCTCGCGAGCCATGATGGACGCCTTGTTCCCCCCGGCGGCTTCGGCGCACGCCGGCGACATCGACCGCATGATCGATGCCGTCCACATACTGATGCTGCTGCTGTTCGTGGGCTGGATCCTCTTCTTCTTCTACGCCCTGTTCCGCTTCCGCGCGTCGCGCAATCCGAAGGCCGACTACGTCGGCGTGAAGAAGAAGACCAACACCTACCTCGAGATCGGGGTCGCGGTCGCGGAGGGCATCTTGCTGCTCGGCTTCTCGATCCCGGCCTGGTCGGAGCGGGTGGACGACATCCCATCCGGCGCCGAAACGGTGGAGGTCCGGGTGGTGGCGCAGCAGTTCGCCTGGAACATCTGGTATCCGGGCGCCGATGGAGTGTTTGGCGAGCAGGACCTGTCCTTGATCGACGAGGCGACCAATCCGATCGCGCTGGTGCGTGACGGCGCAGGCGCTGATGACATCGTCACTCTCAACCAGCTCCACCTTCCGGTCGGTAGACCTGCGATCATCCATCTGTCGAGCAAGGACGTGATCCACAGCTTCAACCTGCCGAACATGCGGATCAAGCAGGACGCGATCCCGGGCCTGACCATCCCGCTCTGGTTCGAGCCCACCATCACCACAGCCCAGATGCGCGAGCAGACCGGCAACCCGGCCTTCGTCTACGAGATCGCCTGCGCCCAGCTGTGCGGCAACAGCCACTACGCGATGCGCGGGTTCCTCACGGTGCACACCCAGGAGGCATACGACGCGTGGATGGCCTCCGAGGTCGAGTTGCTGCAGGGCGGAGACGACTTCTTCGATCTCTAGGCGGCGCGAGCCCAGGGCGCCGCGTAGGGGGCCGTCCACCTACCTACCCGGGCGTCTACGGCCGGGCCCGCCGGCCGTCATCGGCCGGGCCCCGCCGGCCGTCTATCGGCCGGGCCCCGCCGGGCGTCTACGGCCGGGCTCTATTCCTGCGCCTACCGTCCGAACATCTTCGGCGTCGGCATCCTCGCCCGGATCTCCTCGAGCAACTCGACGGTGACGCGGTCAGAGCCGCGCTGCCGGCAGGAGTCCTCGACCCGACGCATGACCATGCCGCGTACGAAGGCGGGAATGCGCTTCATGCGCTCCTCGGCAAGCGGGTCCCAGCTCACCGCGCTACCGGTGGCGGGCGACGAGCCGTACTCGATCGGAGCAGAGTTGCCGAGAGTGTGGGCGAGCGACCCGGGCTCGTGGCTGCACAGCGGATCCTCCGCCATGACATCGCCGGTGGCACCGTACGCGCGCGCGCGGCAGCCGCCGCACATCGATTGCAGCTCGCAGGCCCCGCAGCGTTGTCCCAGCTCGTCGCGACGGCGAATCCGCCGGAACAGATCGGACGACGCCCAGATTCGCTCCATGGAGACGTCCAGCAAGTTCCCGCCGAACAGCGGCAGGTAAGGGCACGGCGTGACCTCGCCGTTGGGACGAATTCCCATGTAGTGCGTGCCCGCCGGACACCCCCCTGCGCCGCCGGTGTAGCGTTTGAGGAAGGGCGAGCGCGGATCGTGGGCCAACAGCTCGCGCACGTAGTGCGGCGCGCACTTGGCATTGACCAGCATGCGTCCGAGGTATCGCTCCTGCACCAGGCGCAGCCTCTCGAGCACCGCGTCGTACTGGCCGGGCTCGAGGTCGGTGACGAAGCCGCCGCGTCCGGTCGGTACCAGGAAATACAAGTTCCAGACCGTGGCGCCGAGCTTTCCATAGGCGAAGTCGGCTATCGCCTCGAGCTCGTGGTGGTTGTGGGCGCCGACCGTGGTCTGGATGATGAAGGGCAGCCCGACCTCGGCCAGCACCTTGGCGCCCCGGACGGTGTTGTCGAAGGCGCCGCGCACGCGGCGAAACTCGTCGTGCCGCTGCGCGTCCAGGGCGTCGAGCGAGAGCGACATGCCGCGCACACCCGCGGATTGCAGCGTCCGGCCCAGGTTCTCGGTGATCAGCACGCCGTTGGAGCCGACCACCACCCACAGCTCGCGGCCGCTCGCGTGGCGCACGATGTCGAGCAGGTCGCGGCGGAGCAGCGGCTCGCCGCCGGTGAGGATGACCAGCGCCTCGGGGGCGAAGGTCGCGATCTGGTCGACGACCTGGAGGCACTGCTCGGTGGAGAGCTCTCCGCGGTCGGAGAAGGCCGGGTCGTGCGCCACCTTCGCCGGTCCGGCGTCGAGGTAGCAATGCTCGCAGGCCAGGTTGCAGCGGTACGTGAGGTTCCAGGAGATCACGTACGGTCGCGGGAACTCGGACGGCGCCGGTGCCGCGGCTCGCTGCCAGGCCGCAAACGGGCGCTGCAGGCTGACGAGGCTCTCGCTCACAACCCGAAGTGGCTCCGCGCGCGGTCGAGCACTTGCTCGGTGACCTGCTCGTAGCCGTGCTCCCGAGCGAAGCGTTCGATGCTCTCGCGGGCCATGGGCCGCACCAGGTCTGGAATCGCTTCGAGCCGCTGGCTGGCTTCGCGGCTCCAGAGTAGGTCGTCGCTCGGCGCGGGGGCAGAGGCGGTCGGTAGAGCAGTCGTAGGCGCAGGGGCCGTGTCGGCACGTGCGTCGAGCTCCCGCAGCATCCCCGTGACCGGGCACTTGCTGGCGCCCGCAACGGCCTCGCCGCCAGGGCCGATCTGCACGCCAAGCGAGCCGACCACCTGGGTCTCGTGCGCGTTGGTCAGCATCGCGATGCCATAGCCACAGCTCTCGCAGGCGTAGACCAGCGACACCGAGCCCCGGTCCGGACCGGTCACCGAGCGAAGGCGCATCTGCTGGTCGCAGGGGATGCAGAGGAACTTCAAGAGTGGAGAGCTCCGTGGCTGGGGAACCATCTGCCGCTCACGGCCTGGCCCCGGTTGCCTTCGTTCGCACCAGCGCCGTGACGATCTCGTCGACCGCGCGCGCCGCCGGCCGGGCCGGATCGTAGCGTTCCAGCTCGCCGCGGTCGCAGAGCTCGGCGAGCTCGGGATCGAACGGCACGCGGCCGAGACAGGGCAGCGGCAGCTCGACGGCGTCGGCGGCGTCGGGAAACAGGACCTTCACCTCTTCGCATTCCGCGCAATAGTAGCCGCTCATGTTGAGCACGTAGCCGCGCGCCGGCGCGCCGGCAGCGACCAGGGCGGCGTGCGAGCGCGCGACGACACCCTGGGCGAGCGCGGAGGGCACGGTGACCAGCACGAAGGCCGTGTCGGCGCCCAGAGCCTCGGCGTACTGCCTCGTCCGCTCCGCCCCAGGTGGCAGGTCGAACAGCAGCAGGTCGAGCTTGCCCCACTCGACGCTGGCCAGCAACTCGAAGAGGAAGGTGAACTCGCGTGTCGCGCGCCAAGTGTAGGAGTCGCCCTGGGCGACGCTCGGCATGTCGAACGCGGTGGTCTCCGGAACCATGGAGCCCACCGACACCACCCCGATGCCTGCCGAGGATCGTGGCAGCGCCAGGCCACGGGAGCCGGGAAGCAGCGGCGTCGCGCGCAAGCCCGCGATGCGCGCCTGGGTCGGGCCGTTCAGGTCGGCGTCGAGCACCGCGACGCGCTGCCCGCGGCGTGCCGAGGCGATTGCGAGCTGGTGGGTGAGGGTGCTCTTGCCGACCCCGCCCTTGCCCGACGCGATCGCGACGCGCCGCTTCACGCCCGCCAGGTTCTCGGCGACCCGCGCGCGCAGCGCGCCGACCTGCTCGAGCACGCGAGAACCGCCGTCGCCGGAGATGTCGTGGTAGGTCTTCATGAGGGCAGTGGAGCAGGGAAACGATGGAGTCGTGGCGCGTGAGCAGCCTACCCTGGCGCGGCTTCGGCGGAGTAGGTCGCGAACGCGGCTGCGGGAACGAAACCCGCGGCCGCGAGGACAGCGGGCGGGATCTCGCCCGAATGGAGCCGAGGGATGCGGAGGGGGCGACGGCTCTCGCGGCGGGCCGCCAGGAGGAGTGGGAGGAGCGCCTTCATCGTGGCTCCCGCAGCCGCACCCTCTCCAGTGCCGACAGCGAGGACGAGGCGCTCGGCCGACTCGGGGCCGTCGCGATAGAGCAGCCAGGCCTCGATACGCAGGTCGGAGACGAACGCGAGGCCGCGCAGCTCGTCGCGGACGGCGCGCAGGGCCGCGACCGAACGCAGCCAGGTGGCCGGCTCTTCGGCGGCCAGGGCACCGGTCGCGTCGAGCTCGGAGAGGGTCACCGGGCTCGGTCGAAGGAGCGAGGCCGGCGCATCCCCGACCGCGGCCGCATCGACGAGCGGATCGGCGAGGTGATCCACCAGATCGTCCCCGCGCGAGTAGCCGCATGCCTCGAGCAGGCGCATCGCGTCGGGAAACTCCTCTGACACCTCAGCGAGCAGCAGCCTTGGCTCGAGGATCGCCATCTTGCGCGCCAGCGACTCGAGCATGTGGCGCGCGTGGCCGCGCCGGCGGTGCTCCGGCCGCACGCCGATGCGGTGGATGAAGCTCGCGGGCGCTCGCTTCGCAGCGATCAGCACCCCGACCGGCTCGCTGCCTTCGAGCGCCACCATGCAGCTCGAGCACCACATGTCGAGCTCGCGCATCCACCGCCGGAATTCGTCGACGGTGATGGGTGGCACGCCGATGGGCTCGCTGATGCAGGCGTTGTGGGCCCTCACCAGGAGCGGCACGTCGTCCGTGCGGCAGAAGCGGTAGGCGGTCATGGCTCGTTGCCAGCGAGGGAGGCGGTCTCCCGCGCGTAATCCCGCGCGCACCCCGGCACGAGCTTATGCAGGCGGGGCGACCGCCCGCGGGCTCTTGGGGTGCTGGGCGGTACGGGGGGCGTCAGCTCTCCTCGCCGCCTCGCTGCCGTGCCTCGCGTTGCTGCCCGGCGAGGTTTGACATCAGGCCCACCTCGTTGAGGTAGAGCCCGGCGGCCTTCCGCACGGTCTCGCCCCCTTGACCGGTCGCGAGGGCGTGGAATGGGCACTTGCTGGGAGCGGCCTCTGCGACGGGCTGGGCGGCCGGCGCCTTGGCTGGGCTCCCGGCGGCAGGCGTGGTCGCGGCCGCAACTGGGGTCGCGGACTCCGACTCGTAACGAGTCAGGAACTCCTCCATCATCTGACGGCCGAGCGCAACACCATCCTCGACCAGCCGCAGGTCGATCTCGGCCGCGTGGCGCTCGCGGCCCAGCGTCTCGACCCGCTCCTGGGTGCGGTCGCGCATGAGACCCGCGGGCACGCGCAACAGGCGGGCGACGGCGTCGGCCGTCCACGAGAAGGCCGAGACCAGTGGCACGTTGTCGGCATCGCGCGCGACCAGGCGCTGCTCGCCGGCGGTGGCCGCAGCACCAGCCTCCTCGGTGTCCGAAGTCTCGGCATCGATCGGTGGCAGCTCGAGCTGGCGGCCGGTCTCCTCCTCGACCACCTGGCGGGCGAGCTCGAGCGTCACCGTCGGCAGCTTGCTGACTCGCGCCTTCTTTTCGATGCGCGCCTTGGCGCGGCGGCGCTGGTAGAGGTCTGGGATGGTCTTGAGAGCGCGCTTCGCGTCCTGGGTCCACTGCAGCTTGCGGCCGTCGTAGGTGGTGTCGACCGTGAGGCCGCCCTCGAGCTGAGCGATCTGGTCGAGCATCTCGGCGGTGACCTGCTCGAAGGTGTCGCCGCCGCACACCGCGCAGCGCTTGGGATCGGCCTGCTGCGCGACCACGCCGCACCGCTTGCACAGGAACGTCGGCCGGCTGCGCGCGGCCTCGAACGCGAGCACCTCGGCGAGCCGCTCGGTCTCCTGCGCCGCGCGCTTGGGCATGTAGCGGGCCATCGCGTCGTCGAGCACGTCGCTCGAGATCACGCTGTGGCCTTGCTCGACCGCCAGGCGATAGATCGCCGTGCGCGCGATGCCCTTGACCATGTCGGGGACCCGCTTGAACCGTTCCTCAGCCTCGGGCGTCCAGCGGATGCTCTGCTCGGCCTTGACGTCGAGCTCGGGCCATAGCAGCCCGGTCGTGAGCAGCACGTCGCACGGGACGCTACGCAGCAGGTTCTCGGCGTTGGAGCCGAGGCCGACGGCGTCCTTGTCGCTGTGCACGCCGATGCGCCCGACGACCAGCAGCCAAGGATCCGTCTTGCGGACGTGGTCGAGGACCTTTTGGAACGCCTTGCCGTCGAGGAGGGTCTTGCGGGTCTCGACACCGTGCTCGGTCGCGATCTGCTCGGCGACGTCGAGGTGCGACTGGTAGATCTGCGCCAGCCCGGTGTCGATGATCTCCTCGTGGAGCTGGTTCTGCTCCTCGAAGCGGAAGATCTTGGCGGCGCGCTCTGTGAGCACGTCGACGACGCCCTTGAACACCGAGTAGTGGAGGTATGGATCGTACACGCTGATGGTCTCGACCTTCTTGCCGAAGCGACGACCGAGCTCGATCGCCGTCATCAGCGCCCCGAACGACTGAGGGCTGCCGTCGATGCCCACCAGGATGGTGTCGCGGTTGTCGTCGGCGAGGTCGAGGTGGCCGTTGCCGCTGCCGTTCCCGTTGCGGCGTGGCCGCTCGGGCAGGCGCTTCACCACCCACACGTCCTTGTGGCTGGAACGCGCTACCTGCTCGCATACGGAGCCGATCTGGCTATCCCGGACCTTGCCGATGCCGAAAGCACCGATCACTGTCAGGTCGTAGTCGAAGGCCATCATGTCGCGCACGATCTC
>DATLFI010000382.1:0-11466 GCA_035524895.1 Thermoanaerobaculia bacterium
GATGCGGTGCCATCGTGCAGGAGGCCCAACGTAGCCAGCGGCCGCAAACCCCCGCGCCCCAAGCGGTTGGGGCGGCGTGGGGCCGTCTGCGGTGTTGCGCTCGCTCAGCGATGGACCCAGCATCGCCACCGCTCGCGCGCCAACCCCGAGGCGCCGGTAGAGCCTCTGCAGGCGAAGGACCTTCCCCGCGCACCGCATGAGCATCCGGCCCCACGGCGCTCCCAACGCAGCCCACGGGGGTTCCACCACGGGCTGCTAGGCGGCCTGCTCGCGCTGCGGGGCGAAACGCCGGTAGAACGTCTCGTCCTTCTCCGCCATCTCCCGCAGGAGGCTGTTGGGCTCGAACCGCTTGCCGTACCTTCGCGCCAGCTCCTCGCACTCGGCGACGAAGCGTCGCGCGCCCACGGTGTCGATCAGCGACAGCGGACCGCCGCTCCAGGGAGCAAAGCCCCAGCCCAGGATCGCGCCGACGTCGGCGTCTCGCACGTCGGTGACCACCTCCTCCTCGAAGCAGCGCGCGGCCTCGAGCGCCTGGATGTAGAGCAGGCGCTGCTTCAGCTCCTCGACCGGTGGCTCCGCAACCGGCTCCTTGCCCGTGACCTCGCGCACCAGGTCGCCGAGACCCGACCAGAGCCGCTTCTTGCCGGCCTCTGGATACTCGTAGAAGCCCCTCTTGTTCTTCCGCCCGTAGCGCTGCAGCTCGACCACCATCTTCTCGACGATGCGGTCGCCGGGCGTCTCGACGTACGCTGCGCCGAGATCCTTCTTGGTCTGCTGGCGCACCTTGTAGCCGAGGTCGAGCGCGACGTCGTCGTTCATCTCGAGCGGCGCGCGCGGCATGCCGGTCGCGCGCCCGGCGTTCTCGATCAGCGCTGGCGCGATGCCCTCGGCGAGCATCAGGATGCCTTCGCCGACGTAGGTGCCGAAGCAGCGGCTGGTGTAAAAGCCGCGGCTATCGTTGACCACGATCGGCGTCTTGCGGATCTTCTTGACGTAGTCGAGCGCGGTCGCGATGGCTCGCGGCGCGGTCTTCTTGCCCACGATCAGCTCGACGAGCTTCATGCGCTCGACCGGCGAGAAGAAGTGGATGCCGATGAAGCTCTCTGGTCGCATCGAGGCCTCGGCGAGACCCGTGATCGGCAAGGTCGAAGTGTTGGAGCCGAAGATCGCGTCGGGTCCCAGCACCGCCTCGGCCTTCTTCGTGACGTCGGCCTTGATCTTGCGGTCCTCGAACACCGCCTCGATCACCAGGTCGCACCCGGCTAGGTCGCTGAAGTCGACGGTGGGGTGGATGCGGTCGAGCAGTTCCTGTCGCTCCTTGGTCGTGGCGCGACCCTTGAGGATGCGCTGGTCCATCAGCTCGGCCGCATGCTGCTTGCCGCGCTCGGCGTTGGCTAGCTCGGTGTCGAGCAACACGACCTCGATGCGGACGCCCGCCGAAACGTACGCGATCCCAGCGCCCATCATGCCGGCGCCCAGGACTCCGAGCTTCTTCACCTCGGTGGGTGACTCGCCGGCGGGTCGCCGCGCGCCCTTCTCGAGCTCCTGCATCGAGAGGAAGAGCGAGCGGATCATGTTGCGCGCGGTGGGGTGGAGCAGCAAGCTCGTGAACAGGCGCGACTCGATCCGCAGCGCGGCCTCGATCGGCACCTGGAGCCCCTCGTAGACCGCCTGCATGATCGCCTTCTGCGCCGGGTAGTTGCCGTAGCTCTCCTGGCGCAACATCGCGCTGCCCATCATGAATACCGGCAGACCTTGCGGGGTGTAGGGTCCGCCACCCGGGATCTTGTAGCCGCTCTCGTCCCAGGGTTGCTTGGTCTTCGACTTACCTTCCTCGACGAGCCAGCGCTGCGCCTCCGCAACCAGCTGATCCTTCGGCACCACTTTGTGTACCAGGCCCTGGCCCAGAGCCGCCTGCGGCGACAGCGTCTTGCCCTGCAGCAGAAGCGGCAGCGCCTGCATGGCGCCGATCAGCCGCGGCAGCCGTTGGGTGCCGCCGCCTCCCGGCATCACTCCCACCTTCGACTCGGGCAGCCCGAGCTGGATCTTCGGATCGTCGCCGACCACGCGGTAGTGGCTGGCGAGGCAGATCTCGAAGCCGCCCCCCAGCGCCGTGCCGTTGATCGCCGCGGCGACCGGCTTGCCGCAGGTCTCGAGCTTGCGCAGCAGCATGTTGAACGAGAGGTTCGCCTCGAACATCGCCTTGGCCCGATCGACTGGATCGCCGCCGCTCGCTCGCTGCGAGGCGCCGCCCAGCATCGTGAGGTCCGCTCCGGCGATGAACGCGGGCTTCGCGGAGGTGATCAGGATGCCCTTCACCTCCGGGTCCGCGCACGCTCGCTCGACGCACTCCGCGAACTCGCGCAGCGAGTCCTCGGTGAGCACGTTCATGGAGCGCCCGGGCAGGTCCCAGGTGATGGTGGCGATCGAGGCGGCCGTCTCGTAGCTCAGGTTTTTCATGCGGGCAGGCTCTCCTGCTGGGGGTCAGGGGATTTTTGGGAAAGCAGAGGAGAGATTGGAGTGAGAGGGGCAGGGCGTCGCAGAGCCTCTGCTACACGCGGCTACACGCGCTCGACCACCGTTGCCGTTCCCATCCCCGCGCCCACGCACAACGTGACGAGCGCGGTGCCGAGGTCGCGGCGCTCGAGCTCGTCGAGAACGGTGCCGAGGATCATCGCTCCGGTGGCGCCGAGCGGGTGACCCATTGCGATGGCGCCGCCGTTGACGTTGATCCTGTCGTGGCCGATGTCGAGCTGCTGCATGAAGCGCAGCACCACCGAAGCGAACGCCTCGTTGAGCTCGAAGAGATCGATGTCGTCCTTGGTCATACCGGCGCGGCGCAGGACCTTCTCGGTGACCAGGCCAGGACCGGTCAGCATGATGCAGGGCTCGGACCCGATCGACGCGTAGGCGCGGATGCGCGCTCGCGGCTTCAACCCCAGCGCCTTGCCGGCTTCCTCGCTACCGACCAGCACCGCCGCGGCGCCGTCGACGATGCCCGACGAGTTGCCGGCGTGGTGCACGTGCTCGATGTGCTCCACCTCCGGGTAACGCTGGATCGCCACCGCGTCGAAGCCGTACTGCTGACCCATGTCGGAGAAGGCCGGCTTCAGCGAGGCCAGGGATTCCACGGTGGTGCCGGGCCGCATGTGCTCGTCGTGGCCGAGGACCTCGATACCGTTGCGGTCCTTGACCGGGACCACGCTCTTGGCGAACCGACCCTCGCGCCAGGAACGCTCGGCGCGCACCTGGCTCTCGACGGCGTACGAGTCGACATCGTCGCGGGAGAACCCGTATTTGGTGGCGATGAGGTCGGCGCTGATGCCCTGCGGTACGAAGTAGGTCTTGAGAGCGAGCTCGGGGTCGGCTGCCATGGCGCCACCGTCGGAGCCCATCGGCACTCGGCTCATCGCCTCGACCCCGCCGCCCACCGCGAGATCCGCCGCGCCCCCCATGACCTCGCCAGCGGCCATGTTCACCGCCTCGAGGCCCGAGGCGCAGAACCGGTTGATCTGCACGCCTGGCACGCTCTGATCCCAGCCGGCGTTCAGCACCGCCATGCGCGGGATGCACGCGCCCTGCTCGCCGATCGGGCTGACGCAGCCGAAGACGACGTCGTCGACCTTCGAGGTGTCGAGCTGGTTGCGGTCGCGCAGCGACTCGAGCACCTGCGTGGCGAGCTGGAGCGCGGTGACCTCGTGCAGGGAGCCGTCCTTCTTGCCGCGGCCACGAGGGGTGCGAACGGCGTCGTAGATGTAGGCGTGGGGCATGTGTTGGCTCCGGGTTTGGACTTCGAGAAATGGCGAAGGGGGAGACTGCTACCGGCGTGGCACTCAGCGGCCAGACGGCACGTCTGTGAATGGCACATCCCGATCCACCCTCACGTCTCCTGGCAAACCGAGCACGCGCTCGGCGATGACGTTGCGCAGGATCTCGTCGCTGCCGCCTGCGATGCGCAGGCCGGGGGCGTAGAGGTAGCCGGTCTGGAAGAGGGCGTCTTGGAGGGTTTCGTCGGGCGAGGTCAGGACGCCGGCCATGTCGAGGAGATCGGCTCCGAACGAGGAGATTGCCTGCAGCTTGTTGGCGCTCACCACCTTGGTGATCGACGCCTCTGGTCCGGGAGTCTGGCCACGCGACAACGCGGTCATGGTGCGCGCGCGGATCAGCCGCAGGCCCTCGGCCTGCACGTACCAGTCGGCGATCGCCTCGCGCACCGCGCCGTCTTCGAGCGCAGATCCGTGCTCCAGCTCGATCGCGCGCGCCAGGTTCACGAGCTCTTGGGCGTCCGGCGGCGGGGCGCCGCCGACGGCGAGCCGCTCGTTCATCAGCGTGGTGATCGAGACCTGCCAGCCCTCCCCGATCTGCCCCAGGCGCTGCGCATCGGGGATGCGGACATTGGTGAAGTACACCTCGTTGAAGTTGGAGCCGCCGGCGATCTGGCGGATCGGCCGCACCTCGATGCCGGGCGAGCGCATCTCGTGGAAGAAGAAGGTGAGCCCCTTGTGCTTGGCGAGGGACGGATCGTGGCGCGTGACCAGGATGCCGTAGTCGGAGTAGTGCGCCCCCGACGTCCACACCTTCTGACCATTCACGATCCACTCGTCGCCCTGCTGCTCGGCGCGCATGCGCAACCCGGCGAGGTCGGAGCCGGCGCCGGGCTCGGAGAAGAGCTGGCACCACACCTCCTCGCCGCGGACCATCGGCGGCACGAAGCGACGCTTCTGCTCCTCGCTGGCGTACTGCATCAGCACCGGCGCGCACATGCCGAGGCCGATCTCGAAGAATCCGCTCGGCACGTCGAAGCGCGCCTCCTCTTCTTCGTAGATCACCGTGTGGAGGATTGGCCGGCCCTGGCCACCGTACGGTTTCGGGAAGTGCATGCAGGCGTAGCCGGCGTCGGCCTTGCGAGCCTGCCACTCCTTGGCGATCTTCAGGCCCTCCTGCGCGTCCAGCCGCCGGCTCACGGTGGGGCGACCGACGAGGGGCTTGGCGTTCTTCGCCAACCAGCCTCGCACCTCGCGACGGAACTCGGCTTGCTCGGGGTTGTCGTGGAAGTCCATGGGGGCTCCGGGGCGGTGTTGTGGAAGCCGGGCGGTGTCGAGGGCTGGTCGTCGAGGGCGGGTCAGGGAATGGAGCGGTGGAGCGGTGAAGGAAAGAGAGGCTACGCGTGGGCGGCGACCTCGACGGCTTGCGGTGCTGCCGATCGCTCGACCTCGAGGCCGCGCACCAACCGGTCCTTCCACACGCGCTCGCTGCCCAGGTTGAGGGCGAGCAGCTTGGAGCGGCGGTAGTAGAGATGGCAGTCCGACTCCCAGGTGAAACCGATGCCACCGTGGGTCTGGATGTTCTCCTTGGCGGCGTAGTGGTAGGCCTGGATGGCCGCGACTCGCGCGGCTGCGGCGGCCACCCGGAGCTGAGGCGCGTCGGTCGAGAGCGCCCAGGCACCGTAGTAGCAGTTCGCGCGCGCCAGCTCGTTCTTGATGTACATGTCCGCGAGCTTGTGCTTGATCGCCTGGAACGAGCCGATCGGGCGGCCGAAGGCGTAGCGGCCCTTCGCGTAGTCGACCGCCATGGCTAGGCAGGCGTCGGCGCCGCCCATCTGCTCCATGGCGAACAGGACTGCTGCGCGATCGAACAGCCGGTCCTTGAGAGCCCATCCCTGGCCCGTAGCGCCCACCTGCTTTGCCGGAGCGCCGTCGAATCGCAGCTCGGCGTGGGACCGTGTCGGATCCAGAGTCTGCACCGGCACGCGCTCGACGCCCGCGCCGGTGAGGTCTACCAGCACCCACGACGCTCCGGATCCGGTGCGCGCGACCACGATCGCGAAGTGCGCGACGTCGCCATCGGCCACCGGCGACTTGGTGCCGTGGAGCTGGCCGTTCTCGAACCGCGTCTGCAGCCTGTCTTCCGAGGGGGCGCCCGGGCCCTCGGCCAGCGCGAAGGTGCCGATGCGTTCGCCGGTGGCGAGCTTCGGCAGCCACTCTCGCTTCTGCTCCTCGCTTCCAGCGAGCAGCAGCGCCTCGGCTGCGAGGTACACCGAAGACGAGAACGGGACGGGCGCGAGTGCCCGGCCGAGCTCCTCCGCGATCACGCAGAGCTCCAGGTAGCCGAAGCCGATGCCGCCGTACTCCTCGGGTATCGCGGTCCCGGCGGCCTCGATGTCGAGCAGGCCGCGCCACAGGTCCGCCGCGTACGCCTCCTCACCCTCGAGGATCCGGCGCGGCACGCTCGTCGGACACGCAGCCTTGAGGAAGTCGCGGGTTTGCTTCTTGAGCGCCTTCTGCGCGTCCGAGAAGTCGAAATTCATGGCGCGGTCTCCATCGACTCGGTTGGTTTGCGGTCTGTCGCCCGCTCGCTGGCACGGTCGCCAGGGACCGGTTGGGGGGCGCGGCGAAGGTCGAGGATATGGCAGCCCGGTCCGGCTGGTGGGGGCGCCGTCGCACGACCTGAGTATCGCTTTCTACCGACCGGTAGGTCAATTGGGACGAAGGCAGTGGGGCGATGGGACGAAGGCGGTGGGCCAGTGGGGCTCTTCTTCGTTGACTCATCCGGAGGGCGACGGGAGCGCGGTCAGGAGGCCAGTCAGCAGGACGACGACCAGGGCGACGAGCAGCTCGATGCGGGGAAGGCGGAGTGAGGCAACGGCGGTGTTGGCTCGACGAAAGCGGCGGAAGTTGAGGAGCCCCAGGAGACCGACAACGCCGACGAGAGCCGTCTTGAGCAGGAGGGCGCGACCCCACGAGGTGGTGAAGAGGCTGGCGAGATCGGGCAGGTAGAGGTAGGAGGTCAGCAGCCCGCTGACAGCGAGCGCGCTCGCGCCGGTGATCGCGACCGGCGCGAACACGCGCAACGCCTCAGCCGTGAGGGCATGTTTGCCGCGATCCCCTCCTTCTCCCTCCCCCCACTGCCTTTCTTCTCTCGCGCCCCACAGCCTTCTCCCCACCACCACCGCCAGCGTCCCCACCCACAGCCCGCCGCCCAGCACGTGCAGTGCCTGCGCGGCGAGCGCCAGCGTGCCCTGCGAGACGGCATGCCCGGTCCGCGGCAGCGCGACGCACAGGGCGACTCCGGCGAGCGTGGCGAGCGCCCAACCGCCCGGGATGCGGAGGCGAACCAGGAGCGAGGCGACGAGCACGGCGCAGGCGGCGTATGCCTGCCAGCGGAAGCGTCCACCCCAGCGGCTCTCGACCACGACCGTGCGCAGGTGGTCGAGGTCGAGCGCGTCACCGAGCCCGAAAGCGATCGCGGTCTGACCGAGCGCGCGCAAGGCGAGAGCGAACAGCAGTGCCATCGCGAGCAGTAGCGCCAGCCGGCCGAGAGCCCGATCTAGTTCCAGCCGCTCGTCTGGCGTCGTGACCGTGACGCGCGGCCAGAGCAGGAGGCGCGCCGAGACCGCGCCGAGCCAGGGCAAGGCCGTGAGATAGACCGCCCAGCGGCCGGCGGCCTCGATCCAGAGTGCGGCGGCGTCCACGAACCGCCCAGCGACTTCAGCGGCCGCCCGTGCTCAGCGGGAGGCGCGCTTGACGGTGAACTTCCACTCGCCCTTCAACACGTGGCCGTCGTCGCCGGCGGCCTGCCACTTGGCGGTGTACTCCCCGTCGGGCATGGTGCCGACGACGCTGCCCATGAGGTCTTTCTCGCCCATGGTGTGCACGCCCTGCACCTGGAGCGCACCGCTCGGCCCGACCAGCTCGAGCTTGCTCAGCGCGACATCGGGCTCCTGGCTGAACCAGATCCGCAGGTCACGCACCGGCCGGTCGACCACGGCGCCGTCGGCGGGCTCGGTCTTGGAGACCTTGAAGTGGGCATGAGCGGCCGCGGCCAGGCCGAGCAGCAGGAGGGAGAAGAGAGCACTCGCGAGACGGTGTTTCGAGCTCATGACATCTAATGCTAACAGGGCAAGGACGCCTCAGCTTCCCGGGAACGCCGAGGTGTCCGCGAAGCTGCGCAGCGTGCCGGGCGGGTTCGCGTATTGCCGCACGCGGCCGTTGTCGGTGTCGGTCACGGTGATCGTGTACTCGACGTCCGAGAGCGCGCCCACGAAGATCCAGAAGTGTCCGTTGATGGCTCTACCGTCCGCCATCTTGATCACCAGCTCGACGTTGCCTGCGTCGAAGAACCAGTACGCGCCACTGTCGCCGGTAAGCGGAATCGTCTGCGCCATGCCGGCCTCGCCGTCCGGGGCCCGCCATGCGACGGTCACGGCGAAGCGATCGCCGATCAGGCAGTGATCGGTCGCGCCAGCGATACAGACGCTCGGCTCGGTGGCCGTGGTCACGGTGACCAATTGCCCCTCGCTCTCGACTTCGCCGAGCACTGCGACCACGCGGTAGCGGTACTCGGTGACCGGCTCGAGGCCGCGATCGACCAGAGTACCGGTGCCGGGAGCCAGCTCGACGAGCAGTTCCTCGCCGGCGCCGGCGCGGCGCCGGTACACCCGCACCGCGTCCTGAGCCTGGCTGGCGTTGGTCCAGGTCAGCTCGACCGAGAGCCCCGTCACCTTGGCACGCAGGTTCCCCGGCGGCAGCGGCAGGGCGAAGCCGGGGAGCAGTGGTCGCACGACGGCGAGCCCTTGCGCCATTCCGCTCACGAGCACGTTGCCGCTCGGCAGGTAGGG
This sequence comes from Thermoanaerobaculia bacterium, assembly GCA_035524895.1. Classification (GTDB taxonomy): domain Bacteria; phylum Acidobacteriota; class Thermoanaerobaculia; order Multivoradales; family Multivoraceae; genus DATLFI01. The sequence continues at coordinate 8,618 of DATLFI010000382.1, forward strand.
GTACACCGACCAGGCGCCGTTGAAAACGCGGTCGTCGTGCTCGGCCACGATATCGAAGTAGCCGACCTGCTCGAGCTGACCCTGGGACACGCGGGCGAGGTCGAGGATTCGCAGCCCGCTGGTGTAGTTGGCCTGGAACACGTAGCCGCGGTGCGTGTACTGGTTGTGGTCGATGGCGGGGCTGGTGCTCTCGTGCACGCCGATCACCGTCGGCTGCAGCAGGTCGCGCACGTCCCAGATATAGGTACGGGTACCGTGGTCGAACGCCCGCTCGTCCCCCTCGTCGTCGACCAGAAAATAGCGCGCGTCTTCGGTGAGCCAGCCCTGGTGGGTGTAGCTCCGCCCCTCGTACTCGGTGCGCGAGAGCATGTGCGGCGCGGCCGGGTCGGTGACGTCGACGATCGTCACCGTGTCCTCGTTGGCGGCGAAGCACACGCGTCGGTTGCGGTACCGCCCGTCGGGCCCGGTGTAGGTGACACATTGCGCGTCGTGCGTGTAGCCGTCATCGCCGAAGCAGCCGGCGAACACCGGCTGCTCCGGCTGCCGGATATCGACGATGTGCAAGCCGCCCTCGCAGGTCTCGGTGCCCACGGCATAGGCGAAGCCGCTTCTCTCGTCGATCGCGAGGTTGTGTGCCGAGCCAAAGCCGTCGTACACCGCGTCGGGCGCTAGCGAGGCAACGCCGGAGCTGCTCGCGCTTCGGCCGCGCAGGCGCCGCAGGTCGAACACCTGCATGCCGTGCTCCAGCGCGTGGTCGGCCACTACGTAGGCGCGGTTGCGGTAGACCTTGATATCGCGCCAGGGCGTGTTGTGGGTTTCGGTGGGCAAGTGGCCGAGCACTAGCGGCGCCGTGGGGCTGGTGACATCGACGAACGACGTGCCGTCGGAGAGTCCCATCAGCGCGTACTCGCGCCCGGTGTCGGGGTCCGCCCAACCCCAAACGTCGTTGCCGGTAACGACGGAGCCGTCGCGCGAGGTCATCGCGGAGAGGGGGAGCAGCGATTGCAGGTCGACGTTGAGGCACGGGAACCCCGCCGCTCCTCCAGAGGCGCAGTGGGTGTGCGCCACGAAGCCTTCGATGCGATCCTGCTCGGGGTCGACTTCCTTCTCGCCATGGGGCGACGCGATCCGTCGCGGGACGGTGGTCGTCGTGGCGGTGGCCTCGGCCGACGATCCGCCATCGAGGAAAGCTTCGAGATCGCGCAGCGCCGCCGGCGCGCCCGGCGGCGTTAGGTAACTCCGCGTCGCACCGGTCTCGAGGTCGTCGATGCGCAGCTCGAGCTCGAGGTCCGACAGGGCGCCGAAGAAGACCCAGAAGTGGCCGTTGATGGCGCGACCGTCGAGCACCTTGACCATCGCCTCGACATTGGCCTGCGTGAAGAACCAGAACCAGCCGGAGTCCGCCGAGAGCGGTACCGCGAGACCGGAGCCGCTCGAGCTGCCGTCACCAGTGCGCCACTCGAGCGAGAGCTCGAAGCGTCCATCCTGCAGGCAGAGGTGGCCCTCGGTCGGGTCGCAGTGGTCTGCGGCTGCCGGCGCCACGGTCAGGACCAGGAAGAGAGCGCAGAGGCCGCACGCGAACCAAGAGATTGGGCGACTCAAGAAGATGTACTCCTGCGGTGGCCGCCGTGGAATGTCGCCACGACATTGTAGCCCCATCTCGATCCTCCGATCCTCCGCGCCCGCCGGGAAGCCTTACTCAGCCCCTCCGCTTCGACGCGCTCGACGCCGGTCGCCAGCTCACGCCCAGGTGCGGGTCGATCTCGACACCCGGAACAGGCGCTACGCGGGCGGCGCTCACCTCTACCTCGCGCGCGAGCGCGAGCTCCCGGTTTGTGAGTCGCTGGGGAGGAGTACGTCGCACAGGTCGGGTTCGGATGAGCAGGTATACTCCCTGGTGTGAACTTCTTGCGACGCTGCCACTGTCCGTCGCTGCTGATGGCCCTGGTCGGCCTCATGCTGGCCTCGGCGTTGGTGGCCGTGGGCGCGCACGAGCACGACCTGTGGGGTGGTGACACCCCCGAGGGCGTGGTGTGCGTGGTGGACCACGACGGCGGAGGCCCAACCGAGCCGTCGACTGCTGGGGGCGGCGCGAGCTCCCAGACACTAGGCTCGTCCGAAGCGCCGCACCGGCACCTGTGCGTCGGCCTCCACGGCGCCAGCCACCCGCCAGCCGTGCATCGGGATCGGACGCCTCAGGCGTTCGACACGGCCTCGCGAACGCTCCCGATCGCCCTGCGCGCTTCCGCTGAGCTGCGCTCGGCCCACGCGTTCCCGGCGCCGCGCGGTCCGCCCGCGGCCTGACCCTCGCCGAGCACCAGCTTCTGCGCGCCCGCGCCGCGCGCATGAGCTGCGTTGCCGCTCCCCTGTGAGCGTACCGGCGATGGACCATCGAGCCTGCTCCTGCGGGCTTCGAGTGAGGCGCGCGTGTCGAGACCGTCGTTAGACCATAGAGAACACCGAGGCCGGTGGGCCTGCGGAAAGTCGGAGAACCAGAGCATGACCCCTATTCGTTGCGATCCTTTCGTCCGTGACCGTTGGAGTTCCTGCTTGCTCTGTGGAGCAGTGCTCGCCTTCCTCGGCTCGGTCGCGCTCGACGCGCAGCAGCCGTCCGGCAGCCTGGTGGGGCGCGTTGCAGTGACGACGGGCGACCTCCAAGGCGCCCAGGCCAGCCTCCCCAATCTCGGGCGTCGCGTCGCCGTCTCGCCCTCGGGTGAATTTCGTTTCGACGACTTGCCTGCCGGCGAGCACGTGCTCGTGGTCGACAGCCCCTCCGCGGGACGCGCCGTGCGCACCGTCGTTGTGCCCGCGGGTGAGGTGGCCAGCATCGAGCTCACACTGTCGCGCGC
>DATLFI010000383.1:0-9337 GCA_035524895.1 Thermoanaerobaculia bacterium
GATCGGTCGCGGCAGGAAGTCTCCCGCCGTGAGCAAGAGCTGGCGAACGAACTTGGGTGCGAGCAGGCTGCGACGCCGGAACATCGACCCGCTCGCTCGCTCGTACTCCGGGAGGTTCGTCGAAGCAGGTACTGCGTCGACGTCGTTCTCGGGACGCTCGCTCATGGAGAAGGCACCTTTCCGGGCTGGCCTCCGGCGCTCGCCGCTTCGCTGGTGCAGCCCTCCTGAGGACGCTTCTCGGTGACCTGGAGCACGCGGCGACGCAAAGGGTTCTCATCCGCGGCGGCGGGGTGGGTGCGGTCGAGGTCCAGGAAGACCGTGAGCCGTTCGCAGGGCCGCAACGACGGCCGCAGGCCGTCGTCGAGATAGAGGCGAGTGACGGCCTCGACACGCGCCGCGTGCTGCAGCGTGTTGGCGGGTGAGATCAGCGATCGGGCGATCGCCGCCCAGCGCGACGAATGCAGCTGGTCGACGAAGGCCGGGTCGGCCACCGCCTTCGGTGCTTCTCCGGGCATCTGCCGTTCGGCGCGCACCACGGGAACCACGGCGGGCGGCCGGTAGTGGAATCGAGGGTAGACAGCGAACGGCCACCCGTCGTGTCCCAGCGCGCCCGCCAGGGTCGCGCCACAGAGCACCACCGCACCCGCGACGGCCGCAGGCCAGACCGAGAGAGAGGGCCCCGCCTCGGCGCCCGGCGCGTCGCGACCGATCCGGCGCCTCCACTTCGCACGGATTGCGCCCCAGTCCAGGAATGCCACGTAGCAGGCGACCAGCGGCAAGAAGGAGATTCGCATCGTGAGCGTGGTGCCGACATGGAATAGGAGGCCGCCTCCGACGACCCAAGGCCGAGCCCGGCGCCACAGAACCAGAGGCAGAAAGCTGAGCTCGAAGGCGAGCGTAAACCAGGACAGCGTACGGGTGAGCAATGGCCACTGGTCGATTGGCAGAAAAGGTCGAAAGCCCTCGAGCTCGTGCCACTTGGCATGTAGATGGCCCACCAAGTCACGGCCGGAGAGCCAGCCAGCCGGCGAAGCTACGACCTTCCACAGACCTGGGAACAAGTACATCAAACCGATCAGCACCCAGGTGACCCGTAGCGGCAGCCCGTAGGCAGAGTGCGGCTGAGGTTCGGCAGTGGCACCGCGACGGGCACGGTCGAGGGACCAGCCATCGCTGCACGGACTGGCCGCGAGCAGGGCTGCGATCCAGAGCAGGTGGTGGTAGTGGTTGAGCTTGCCGAAGCTTTGCGGCAAGCCCAACAAGTAGAGCCCGAGGAGCGTCGCGACGACGGTCGTGGTCCGTGTGAACCAGCCGGCAGCCGCCAGGAGGCACACCACGACGAAGCCGGCTTCGAGCAGGGCTACGGCGATCGGCGACGCGAACGGCAGCCCGCCCACAGCTCGCCAACCGGGAGGCGGTTGCCGCAGCGCCTCGGGCAAGGAGGCGAACCAGGACGGCGTGCCTTGCCACATCAGCGTTTGCAGGATCAGGGCGCCGAACACCGCGATCCGCAGCGCCGCCAGGTCGAAGGCGGTCCCCGGGAGTCGAGGCAGACGGCGGGCGTTGGTGGAGCCTTGACCGTTTGACATCTCAGTCTGAGGTCCAGGCTCGGGCACCCCGTGATTCGCTGTCGATCGCACCATAGGGGTCAGCCCGTCCCTCTGTGCCGGGAGTGCGCGAGGACCCCTAACAGCAGGAGGAGGACCGTGCCCTTGACTGCCAGGGTGACCCGAGCGAGGTCGAGCGCGCTGGGCTCGGCACGGAGCAGCAGCCAAGCTTCAACCCCGAGGCCGGCCAGGAAGAACCACAGGAACGCGACCCGGCCGGCCGCGATCAGTGCCTGCGTGGCCAGCAGTGCAGCGCAACCAGCGGTCCAGGCCAACGCCAGGATCGGCAGCAGCTTGGCAGACTCGGAGAATTCGTTCCCCAAGATCGAGGTGACGATCTGCAACGGCATGAAAGCGCAGGCGATCAGGGGGAGGCCCGCAACAAGGAGGAAGGCGGTCACGGTCCGCCCGAACGAAGCCAGCACCCCGCCGCCTCGCGCCGAGGCACTGCTGGCATCTGGCAATGCGGTGGCGACGAACGGGCTGGCCAGGATGCCGAAGGTCCGCGCCAGCGCTGCAGCGGCTCCATAGGCGCCGGCGCTCTCAGCGTCGAGCGTCGCGCGGGCCACGAGCGGGTCCAGATTCTGGTACCCAGCTTCCGCCACTGCAACAACCAGCAGCGGAAGGATCCAGCGCCAGGTGTCGTGGCCCTCGGGCAAGGAGGGGTGGCGGTCGGTGGCGGACACGCTCCCGGCGAGCTCGGAGCCGAGCCTGTCCACCTGGCGACGGGCCAACAGCCAGGCGCCCGCGCAGGCGGCCAGGTATGCGGCGAGCGTGGCCGAAGCCGTCGGCCACCACACCACGGCGCCGATCCCGCACAGCAACCGGAGGGAGCTCTCGGTAGCTTGGTTGGTGGAGAAGGCTCGAAAGTCGCCGGCACCTCGGAGGAAGCCGCGGTCGACCGACAACACCCCGAGGAACAGGGCAGTGGCGAGCGCCACTAGGAGCGGTGCGTTCGAACCGAGTCCCAGCGTTCGGGTCATGTGCGGGACGCCCGCGGCGGCGAGCAAGGCGATCACGGTCACCCCCGCGAGCGTGGTGTGGCGTACCCGGCGCTGGTGGCTGACGATCCCGGAGCGTCGGTCGAGCGCGATCGCAGCGGCCGTGGTGCGACTGACCGCGCCGCCGAGCGGCCAGACCAGCATGGCGATCAGGTAGATCGCGAACAGGCCGGAGTAGAAGTCGGCGGCGCTCGCTGGACCGAGCCGCCGTCCAGCCAGTGCGACGTAGGCGAAGGAGAAGACCGCCGACAGCCCGTACGAGGTCCCGAGCCAGAGCCAGCTCGAGAGCTCTCCACGAGCCCATGGCCACGCTGGCCTCTGCTCGGGGCTCATGGCGGAGACGCGCGCACGGTGTCGGCGGCCGGGATGCCGAACACCCTCAAGGCGTCGGGTCCGAGCACGCGAATGTCCATGCGCTGGCGTAGCTCCAGGTACTCGGTGGACTGCATGCGATTCATGAATAGCAGCACGGGCCGGTTGGTGAGCCCGGGCTCGTTGCGCACGAGATCCTGTGCATACCACCCGAGCGCCGGGTGCAGTACCACGGCGTCGGCGTCGTTGCTCGCCAACCAACGGCTGGCATTCGCGCGCGGCGTGACGGTCGTACGGACTTCGAACAGGCGATACGGAATCTGGAACAACAGCGCGAACACCGACGATGCGACGAGCAGCCGCTTCAGTCGCAGCTCGCCCGCGCGACGGGCGAGCTCCAGCCAGGCGCCGGTGCCGAGCAATACCAGGTTGCCCAGCACGGCATAGACGTAGCGGTAGCTCCAACCGTGTCCCTGGTTCTTGGTGTAGAGGAAGTAGAACGCGAATGTCAGGAGCGCGCTCCAGGCGAGATCGCGCTCGACGACTCCTGCATGCCGGAGCCTGGCCAGCGCGAGCGCGAGCAGGCAGGTGAAGGCGACCGGCTGCCACCCGACGAGCAGCGCCACGTTCCACACTTGCTGCCACAGCGCGCTCCACGAAGCAGGGATCGCAAAGGAGCGGCTGGTTGCCGCCTCCAGGTTCGGCACCGCCCACCGCAGCCAGGCCAGCCAGCCGAGGCCCGCAGCGAAGTAGATAGCGCCGTAGTACGTCGCACGGAGCAGCTCACGGCGTCGAACTAGGCGTAGCAGGAACGGGGCGACGAACAGGGTGTGCACGACGAAGTTGTGCAGTCCGAGCGCGAGCACGCCGACCCAGGGGGTGAGCCGCTCGAGGCTGCGTCGAGGGTGCAGGTGTAGCCACAACCACACCACGCTCGCCAGGAGGTGAGCGGGCATGGTGTAGAACGAAGCCGAGGTGATCAAGAACTGGCTCGAGGTGCCGAGCAGGACTGCCGCTACCAGCGGCGCAGCGGGTCGGCCAGGCCACAGTCGCCGTGCGACGGCCGCGATCGCCAGCACGGTGAGCGCGCCGAGCAGCGGGTTGAACAGCTCGGTCGCGCGGATCCACACCAGTGGTGTCTTGAGCAACGCATTGACCGGCAGGTACGTCGACGTCCAGCGCGGAGGATCATGGTGCAAGGAGACGAAGACCGGCGTCACGGCCCGCGCGTAGGGAGCCCAATCCTCCGGGATCTCGGCAGTCCTGCGTCCGGTCGCGAAGATCTTGGCCTGGAGCTCGCCGGCCCATTCGTCCATGCTCAGCGGGTAGGAGTGATGCGCCAGGAACGCGGCCATCACGCTCACGACCAGCACCGCGAGAGCGATCAGCCGAACCAGCGTGGCTGGGGAGGTCCGGGCGCTCGGCGAGCCGCTCGTCGTCGGCCGTTCGTCGGCGCTCTCTTCGATCGAACGACCCGATCGCACGCCCGAGCCGAACGCCGCCATCGCCAAGGCGGCCAGCGCGAGGATCGCCAGGCCGATGGGCTCCCAGCGGTCGAGCAGGTAGAAGTAGATGTTCAGCCGGGCCGGATCCGGGCGCGCCAGCTCGTGCGGCATCGCGGTCACCGCCGCCGCGCCGAGCGCCGCCGCGAGAGCCGTGACGAGCAGGCCTAGGCGGACTGGATCGCGCATTGCGGTCTGCCGGAGCGGCTGGTCACGTCGCCCCGCTGGCGGGATCCCGCAACAACCGTCCCTCCATTCCCCCCGCCACCGGAAGCTCGACCCCGCTGATGTGACCCGCGGAGCGCGGTGAGAGCAGGAACGCGATGGCGACGGCGACGTCCTCGGGCGTGGCGACCTTGCGCAGCGGCATGGTGGCGGTGACTCTCGCGACCAGAGCTTCGTCGCGCAGGCTGGGCTCGGCCATGGGCGTCGCGGTCCAGCCCGGGCTCACCAAGTTGACGCGGCCGCGCGGAGCGGTGTGCACGATCTCGTTCTTGAGCGACAGCATCAGCCCGCGCAGGCCGGCCTTGGTGGCGGCGTAGTCGCCGTGGCCGGGCTCCCCGAAGATGCCGGCGGTAGAGCCGACCAGCACGATCGCGGCCTCGTCGCGCGGCACCTGCTCGAGATGCCGCACGAAGGCTCGGCAGCACAGGAACGCGCCGGTGAGGTTCACCGCGACCGTGTCGTTCCACTGTGCCAGCGTCATGCGTCCGATCGACACGTGCTCTGGGGGCCAGACGCCGGCGTTGACCACGATCCCGTCGAGCCGGCCGAGGGCAGCGATCGCGTACTCGAACATCCGATCGACCTCGAGCTCGTTGCGCAGGTCCGCCTGGAGCGGCGGCGCCTGGACGGCGTGCTGCTCGTGCAACTCGTCGCGGAGGCGGTCCGCGGCCTCGGCGCCACGCAGGAAGTGCAGCGCGACGTGGGCGCCCTCGGCCGCGAGCGCCCGGGCGGTTGCGGCGCCGATGCCGCCGCTGGCGCCGGTGACGAGGATGCGCTGGTCTCTGAGTCCGGTGTCCATACCAGGCTTGCTCTCTCTGCAGTCGTCTCGACGCGACCTACGCGGGCACGGGGACTGTGGCAACGCCGTTGCGGGGACACACACGAGCCAGGCCGCACCGCTCGCAGTCGGGTCGCCGGGCGTGGCAGACGCGCCTGCCGTGCCAGATCAACGCGTGACCGAGGAAGATCCACTCGCGCATGGGGAGTCGCGCGATGAGATCCCGCTCGACCTTGACCGGGTCGGTCTGGTCCGAGAGGCCAAGCCGGTAGGCGAGCCGCTTGACGTGGGTGTCGACCACGAAGCCGACGGGCTTTCGGAACGCGGTGCCGAGAACCACGTTGGCGGTCTTGCGCGCGACGCCGGGGAGCTCGACGAGCTCCTCCATGGTCTGCGGCACCTCGCCGCCGTGCCGCTCGACGATCGCCCTCGCCGCGCCCAGCACGGACCTCGTCTTCTGGTTGAAGAACCCGGTGGAGTGGATCTCGCGCTGGAACACCTCGGGGTCGGCACCGGCGAAGTCCTGGGCCGTCCGGTACTTCTGGAACAACGTCCGCGTCACCTCGTTGACCCGCTTGTCGGTCGACTGAGCGGAGAGGATCGTCGCGACCAGGAGCTGGAGCGGACTCTCGTGCTCGAGCTCGACGTCGGCTTCGGGGTGCAGCTCGTGAAGACCGGTGACGATCGCGGCGACGGACTTCTCCGTGGCGGGCTCGAAGGCACCGCTCCTCGTTGGGGGCATGCGGCGGATCTTAGCTGGACGGCGTGCTCTGACCGGTTTCGTCGGGCCCTTCTCGTGTGTCCAAGTAGCCGTGAAGGAGATGCGCGTGAGCGAACCAAGCAGCGAGTCGCGCCTGCGGCGCACGGTCCGGGCAGCGTTGAGCGACCCACGACACTTCCAGCTCGCGGTCCTGGGCGGGCTGCTCGCCTGGGGCACGTTCGCGCTCGACTTCCCCACGGGGTGGGGGTCGGTGCTGGCCGTCGGCGTCGGGCTCGGCATCGAGGCGACGTTCGGCCGGGCCCTGGGTCGGCGGTTCGACCCGCGCAGCCCCCTGATCACCGCGCTCTCGCTGAGCCTGCTGCTGCGGGCCGCATCGCCGTGGCTCTATGCCCTCGCAGCGGCGGTGGCCATCGGCGGCAAGCTCGTGCTGCGGGTCCGCGGCAAGCACCTCTTCAACCCGGCGACGCTCGGCATCATGGCGGCGGTGCTGCTCACGGGCCAGGCGTGGGTCTCTCCCGGTCAGTGGGGGAGCAGCGCGAACCTGGCGTTCTTGATGGCTTGCTTGGGCGGCCTGGTGGTGCACCGTGCGCTGCGCAGCGACGTGACACTCGCCTTCCTCGTCTGCTACGCGGCGGTCGTGCTCGGTCGCGCCGCATGGCTCGGCGACCCCTGGGCAATTCCGCTCCACACGCTGGACAGCGGCGCACTGGTGCTGTTCGCGTTCTTCATGATCTCCGACCCCAAGACGACGCCTGATTCGCGCGCCGGCAGGGTGGTCTTCGCCGCCGCCGTGGCGCTGGGCGCCGCCTACGTTCAGTTCGAGCTGTACCGCCCGGGAGGGCTCGTCTGGTCACTGTTCTTCTGCGCACCGCTGGTGCCGCTGCTCGACCGGCTGTTGCCGGGCGAGCGCTACTCGTGGCGTGCGCCGGTGGTCGGCTCCCGCCAAGGGACTGGCAACAGCTCCTCTCCACCCCAACCGAATTTCGTCCCGGAGGTACCCATGTCCACGAAACCCGTTCCCGTCGTCACAGCTCTCGCCGTTCCGGATCCACGCTCTCGACGGCTCGCGGCGGGCGCCGCGCGTCTGGTCCTGATCGCTCTCGTGCTTGCTGCCCTCCAGGTGGCGCGTGCCGACGCCTTCTGTGGCTTCTACGTCGCCAAGGCCGACGCCAAGCTGTTCAACCGCGCGTCCCAGGTGGTGATCGTGCGCGACGGTTCCCGCACGGTGCTGACCATGGCCAACGACTACCAGGGCGACCCCAAGGAGTTCGCGCTGGTGGTGCCGGTGCCCACGTTCCTCGAGCGCGGCCAGATCCACGTCGCCGACCAGTCGCTGATCGACCACCTCGACGCGTACACGTCGCCGCGGCTGGTCGAGTACCACGACCCGGATCCCTGCCTCCGGCTCGAGATGGCGCGGCGGCTCCCGATGGCGGCGAGCGCCATGCCCGACGAGATGGTGGGCAGTGACGCCGCCAAGCTCGGCGTGCGCATCGAGGCCAAGTACACCGTCGGCGAGTACGACATCCTGATCCTCTCGGCCGACGAGAGCAGCGGGCTCGAGACCTGGCTGCGCCGCAACGGCTATCGGGTGCCGGATGGGGCGACCGCGGTCCTCGCGAGTTATCTCAAGCAGGGCATGCGGTTCTTCGTCGCGAAGGTCAACCTCGACGAGCAGTCGCGCCTGGGTTACTCGAACCTGCGTCCGCTGCAGATCGCGTTCGAGCATGCGCGTTTCATGCTGCCGATCCGTCTTGGCACTGTCAACGCGGATGGCGAGCAGGAGCTGTTCGCGTACACGCTGACGCGTCGTGGGCGCGTCGAGACCACGAATTACCGCACCGTGCGTCTGCCCAGCGACGTCGAAGTGCCCGCGCTGGTCGAGGAGGAGTTCGCCGACTTCTACCGCGACATGTTCGCCCGGCAGGTGGAGCGCGAGGGTCGAAGCGTGGTGTTCCTCGAATACGCCTGGGACATGGCCTGGTGCGATCCCTGTGCGGCCGATCCGCTGTCGGCGGATCAGCTCCGCAGGCTCGGTGTGTTCTGGGCGAACGACGAGGGCGGTCGCGGCGGTCGCGGCGGCGGCGCCCAGGACGTGTTCGTGACGCGTCTCCACGTGCGCTACACGGGAAAGACCTTTCCCGAGGACCTGATGTTCCAGGAGACGGCGGATCGCTCCAATTTCCAAGGCCGCTACGTGATCCGGCACCCGTGGCGGGGCGAGTCGACGTGTGACGCAGCGGACGCCTACCGCAGGTCGCTCGCAGAAAGGCTCGAGCGGGAGGCCCAAACCCTGGCCAACCTCACGGGTTGGGAGCTCGAGGACATTCGTGGTCGCATGCGGCTTGGTGGTGTTGGAACCCCGTCGGCCGAGCCGCCGAAGCGCTGGTGGGAGCGCCTGTGGCCTGGCCGGTGAGGTCGCGTCTTCGGACCAGGTGCCCGCGGCACGCGGGGCACTCGTCCGCGTGAGCCAACCTTTGGGGGTAGTGGAAAACCACTACCCCCGTGTCGTCTTTCCACGATCACGTTCTCCGGCGCGATGGGCTACGGTGGCCGACGGGAGGAAAGATACGAAGGACGCGCCGCCGTGAAGGGGAACGCCATGCGAAAGGGTGAGCAGAGCTCTCGTGGAGAGGGCAGGCGGATTCGAAGTTTCGGCGGCGCCGTGCCGGCCTGGCCGTTGCTGCGTGGGACACTGATCCGTTTTCTGCCGGCGGCGCTGCTCGGCCTGGTCGCGGTGTACTTGGTACAGGACCGCCATCGCGAAGAGGCCTTCACTCACCTGCGGCAGGAGGGGCGGCGAGTCGTGGAGGCTCAGTCGAACTTGATGAGGTCAGCCTTCGCGGAGGTGGCGCTCGACATCGGCAGGGTGCTCCAGGATCGGGACGTTCGCGGATTCGCCTTGGATCACAGCTCGGCCACCGACGATTTCTTGAGCCTAGAGCTCCTCAACCTGGCTCTGTGGCGCGACTCCTACGACCTGGTGCAGGTGTTCGACGCCGACGGTGTCGAGGTCGTGGCGGTGGAGCGCGAACCCGGCGCTGCCACGCCGGCCATCGTTGCCCGTCTGGACGGCAACACTTCGAGCGATCCACTGACCGACGCAACCTTCCAGGAGGCGGCGAGGCTCGAAGCCGGCGGCCTTCTGGTGAGCTTGGTGGGGCTCGATCCCACACCCTCTGCCGCGTCGA
>DATLFI010000384.1:0-3226 GCA_035524895.1 Thermoanaerobaculia bacterium
CCCGGCCGGGGCAGTGGCAACCCGAATCGTCGAAATGGTTGCAGGCCGAGTTCTGGCGATGGAGAGAGACGTTTCCGGGCAACCCCTGTTGGCGGCTGTTTAGAAGCGCGTGATTCTGGCGGTCTGAGCGCGCACTGCGGCAAGGCGAGCGTCAGCATCATCGCCGCGCGCGAAGCGCGCCGGTGGGGCGGGGGTGTGTCTTTTGGGTGGGGGAGAATCGGCAGAAAAACGCGCGGGGGACGGTCAGTGTCTGGCAAGACGCCCGTCCCCCGCTTCCGGCCTGGAGCTTGCGCTCCCGACGAGGGGATTTTGGCGGTTGTGGCGTTCGGAGTCCAGGCCCGTTGAGGCCCGGCCCTGCGCTTCGATTGCCGCCGCTACCTCTGCGCTCGCTGCCACGAGGTGACGTACGTGTGCTCGTGCTGTGACCGCGGGCAGCGGTATTGCTCGGAGTGGTGCAGCAGGCAGGCACGGCGGCGGAGCCTCCGCGACGCGGGGCGGCGTTACCAGCGCACGCGTCGAGGGCGTGAGCACCATGCCCGGCGGCAGGCCGCCTATCGGCGTCGGTTAGCGAGTGCCGCCGAAGATGTGACGCATCAGGGTAGCCCACGGCCGCCGTCCGCTGGCAGGGTGGCGGCATGCGAGACCACGCAGGAGATCGCGGGAGGCGTCGCGGAGACGGGGTCGCCGATCCTCTGCGGCAGGTGCCGCAGAGCGTGTCGGCCGGTAGTGCGCCACGACTTCTTGCGCTGCCGGCGGCCACGCGCGCGGAGGAGTCGAGATGATCCCGCCGCGCTTGGCCGCCGAGATCCGCAGGCTGGCTGAGGTGGAGGGCTGGCCGGTGGGTCGGATCGCTCATCAGCTCGGCGTGCATCACAGCACGGTGCGGCGAGCGCTGCAGCGCGCAGAGACCCTGGCCGCGAGGCCGAGCCTGCGATCTTCCGAGCTCGATCGCTTCTTGCCCTGGCTGCGCAAGCTGCTCGAGAGGTATCCGACCTTACCGGCCTCGCAACTGCACGAGATGGCGCGCCGGCGCGGCTATCCGGGCGGGCCCGATCACTTCCGCCATCGACTGGCCGAGCTCGGGCTGCGACCGCGCAAGGCGCCCGAAGCGTTCCTCGAGCTACGCACGCTTCCTGCCGAGCAGGCGCAGGTGGACTGGGCGGACTTCGGCAGTCGCAAGGTGGTGGGCGGCCAACGTCGGCTGTTTGCCTTCGTCATGGTGCTGTCGTACTCGCGCTACCTCTTCGTGCGCTTCTTCTACGACGCGCGCCTGCCGAGCTTTCTGGCCGGTCACGTCGCAGCCTTCGACACCTTTGGCGGTGTAGCCAAGCAGCTCCTCTACGACAACCTCAAGAGCGCTGTGCTGGAGCGGATCGACGACGGCATCCGCTTCCATCCGCGACTGCTCGAGCTCGCCGACTACTACCGCTTCGAGCCGCGTCCGGTGGCGCCCTACCGCGGCAACGAGAAGGGACGCGTCGAACGCGCCATCCGCTATCTGCGCGGCGCCTTCTTCCCCTTGCGCTCGCACCTCGCGCTCGAGGCGCTCAACGACCAGGCTCGTCAATGGTGTCGCGAGGAGGCCGCCTGGCGCCGCTGGCCGCAAGATCGCGGGCTCACCGTCGAGCAGGCGTTCCGACAAGAGCAACCGCTGCTGCTGCCGCTGCCGCCCGATTCCTTCCCTGCTCACGAGACGGTCGAAGCGGTAGTCCGGCGCACCCCCTACGTCGCTTTCGACGCCAACCGCTACTCGATCCCTCACCAGCACATCGACCGCACGCTCACCGTGCGCGCCGATCTCGAGCGCGTCCGCCTCTTCGATCGCGAGCTCGAGATCGCCTGCCATCGTCGCTCGTGGGACAAGGGCCAGGTCCTCGAGGATCCGCAACACATCGAGGTCCTGCGCCAGGCCAAGCGACGCGCCCGCCTGCATCGCGGCCAGCATCGGCTGCTGCGCAACGTGCCCGCGGCCGAGACGCTGCTCGTCGAGCTCGGCAAGCGCCAGCGTCACCTTGCCACCGCCGTCGAGCGGTTGCTGCGACTGCTCGACGAGCACGGCCGCGACGAGCTCGCTCTGGCCATCGCCGAAGCCCTCGCCGCCGGCTCGCCGCATCCCGAGACCGTCCGGCTCATCCTCGACCGCCGGCGTGCTGGGCGCAGCCAACCGCCGCCGCTCGCCATCGAGCTGCCCGACGACCCGCGTCTGCGCGACCTGGTGGTCGTCCCACACCCCCTCGCCGACTACGACCCGGAGGACGAGTCATGACCGATCTCGAGCAACAGGCCAAGACCCTCAAGCTCCACGGACTGCTCGCTCATTGGCAAGAGGTCAAAGGCCAGCCATGGCTCGCCGAGATGCTGGCCTGGGAAGAGCAGGAGCGGGCGCAACGCAGTCTCGAACGACGCCTGCGACGATCACGCCTCGGCGCCTTCAAGCCCCTCGCCGACTTCGACTGGAGCTGGCCCAAGAAGATCGATCGCATGCAGATCGAAGACCTCTTCCGGCTCGACTGGCTCCACTCCGCCACCAACGTCGTCCTGGTCGGACCCAACGGCGTCGGCAAGACCATGATCGCCAAGAACCTCGCTCACCAAGCCGTGCTCGCCGGAGTCACCGTGCGCTGCCTCAGCGCCTCCGAGCTGCTCAACGTCCTCGCCGACCAATCCACCTCGAGCTCGCTGCAACGCAAGCTCTCACTCTTCTGCCGGCCACACCTGCTCGTCCTCGACGAGGTCGGCTACCTGTCCTACGACTCCCGCCATGCCGATCTGCTCTTCGAGGTGGTCTCACGTCGCTACCACGAACGCCCCATCCTGATCACCACCAACAAGCCGTTCGCCGAGTGGGGCGAGGTCTTCCCCAACGCCACCTCGGTCGTCACCCTCGTCGATCGACTCGTCCACCGCTGCGAAATCGTACCCATCGAGGGCGACTCCTATCGCCGCAAGGAGTCCAAGGAGCTCGCCCGCCGCCGTGCTCAGGAACGCGCTGCCCGCCGCCGCAAGCCGTGAGCCGCCGCCACTATCTCCACACCATCGTCCGCCTCTACCTCGAGCAGCCCGGCGCGCCGCCTCGCGCTTCGACGCACGACTGGGCCATCGCTCAAACGCTCTACCTCTCGAACGTGCCGCTCGAACACGTGCTCCACGCCATACGACTCGCCGCCCTACGTCGCCTGCACCGCCCCGGTCCACCACTCCCACCCGTCCGCAATCTCGCCTACTA
>DATLFI010000385.1:0-4834 GCA_035524895.1 Thermoanaerobaculia bacterium
AGGACATTCAAGGTATCATTGAACACTTGAAGTCGATAGGGATCGGAGTCCTCATCACCGACCACAACGTACGCGAGACTCTCAAGATCACCGACCGTGCCTACATCATCAACAACGGCAGGATCCTGCGCAGCGGTGACCCACAGGAGCTGTCGCTCGATCCCGAGGTGCGCAAGGTCTATCTCGGTGCCGAGTTCCGCCTCTAGCCGCGCCATCGCCGGTCGCGTGGTCGAGGGCGCGGCCACGGAGTAACCGGCTACCTTACCGGTCTTAGTCATGGCTCTCGAACAGAAACTATCGCTCAAGCTCTCCCAGAAGCTGGTGATGACGCCATCACTGCAACAGGCGATCAAGCTGCTGCAGATGACTCGCCTGGAGCTCGAAGGCGCGCTCACCCAGGAGCTGGTCGAGAACCCGGTCCTCGAGGAGCGCGAGGACACGCCGGAGGAGGCCGAGGTCGCCGCCACCGCCGCCGACGCGGAGGTGGTGCCGGAGCCGCCGCCCGTCGCGGAGACCGCCGAGCGCGAGCGCGACCCGATGGACGAGATCGACATCGAGGCCTACTTCCGCGACTACTGGGACAGCTCCTCGGCGCCCAACACGTACGAGGAGCGAGAGGGCACCGGTCTCGAGAACCGCCTCACCCGCGACCCCGACCTCTATGACCACCTGCTCTGGCAGCTCCACATGTCGGACGCCGATCCGCACCTGCGCGAGACCTGCGAGCTCCTGATCGGCAACCTCGACCCGGACGGGTTTCTGGTCGCGAGCTTCGACGACATCCGCCAGATGACGTCGGAGAACGGGGCGACGCCGTGCGGCGAGCAGGAGGTCGAGCGGGCCCTCGCGTTCCTGCAGTCGTTCGACCCGCCGGGAGTCGCCTGCCGCACGCTCCAGGAGTGTCTCCTGCGACAGCTCGAGGCGCGCGATCTCGGCGATCCTGCGCTCCCGTTCCGTATCGTGCGGGATCACTGGGAGCTCTTCTTACGCCGCCAGTTCCAGGCGTTGGCGAAGGCGGTGGACGTTCCGCTGCGCGAGCTCGAGCCCGCGGTCGAGACCATCCGCGCGCTCGACACTCATCCCGGCCGCCGCTTCTCGACCGAACGCGCCCACTACGTCGAGCCCGACGTCATGATCGTCAAGGTCGGCGACGACTACGTGATCCAGCTCAATGACGACGGCCTGCCGCGCCTCCAGGTCTCCAAGCGCTACCGTCAGCTACTGCACAAGTGGCGCACCGAGAAGCGGCAGTCCGAGGCCCAGCAGTACATCAAGGAGAAGATGCGTTCGGCGATCTGGCTGATCAAGAGCCTCGACCAGCGCCAGCGCACCATCTACAAGGTGGCGGAGTCGATCGTCCGCCAGCAGCGCGACTTCCTCGACCGCGGCATCGACCACCTCAAGCCGATGGTCCTGCGTGACGTGGCCGAGGACATCAGCATGCACGAGTCCACCGTGAGCCGCGTGGTGTCCAACAAGTACATCCACACGCCGCGCGGGCTCTATCCGATGAAGTTCTTCTTCCACAGCGGCATCGATCGCGAGTACGGCGACAACATCTCCTCGCTGACGGTGAAGCGGAAGATCCAGCAGCTGATTCAGGGCGAGGATCCGCGGCGGCCGCTCTCCGACAGCGAGCTGATGCGCGTGCTCAACCGCGAGGGCATCAACATCGCGCGGCGCACGGTGGCGAAATACCGCGACGAGCTGGCGATCCCATCCTCGACCGACCGCAAACAGATCTTCTAGAGCGCGATGTCAGAGACCCCTGAACGGATTTCGGGTCGGGGGGCCGAGCTGCGCGCCCGGATCGTAAGGCGAAAGACGCGATGAACCTTCGGCAACTGGTGGACCCCGAGCTGGTGTTCACGGATCTTCCGTCCGGAGATCGCGACACGGTGCTGAGGGCGCTCGCCGAACGGCTGGAGGCGCACGGCGTCGTGGACAACGCCGACGAGCTCTACCGCAAGCTCCTGGAGCGCGAAGGCCTCGGCTCCACTGCGATCGGGCGGGGAGTGGCGATCCCGCACTGCAAGCTGCCCCACCTCGATCGGGTGGTGGTCGCCGTCGGCGTCTTGCCCCAGGGCGTCGACATCCAGTGCCCGGACCAGGAACCCGTGCGTCTCTTCTTTCTCGTGGTCTCCCCCGAGCGGTCGCCGGCGGAGCACCTGCAGAGCCTGGCCTCCATCTCGAAGTGGCTGAAGGACGACGGCAACCTCGAGCGCATCCGCAAGGCCAAGACCAGCAACGAGGTCAACGCCTGCCTCCGCGGCTCGGGCGACGGGAGCGAGCGTGGCTGAGTACCAGGGCTTCGTCGAGGTGAGCCAGCTCCTGGGCGAGGAGCTCCACGACCTGAATCTCGAGGTCCTGTCGGGGGAAAGCCACCTCGGCAACCGGATCACTCACCCGCGCGTTCAGAAGCCCGGCCTCGCGTTCGCCGGGCACCTCCCCTACATCAAACCGGGGCGGGTGCAGATCGTCGGCGAAAGCGAGCTGACCTTCCTCAAGACGCTCGGCACCGCCGAGCGCCGCGAGCGCTTCCGCGAGATCACCGCGCTGCCCATTCCGGTCTTCATCGTCACCAAGGGCCTCGAGGCCCTGCCCGAGTTCCTCGACGCCTGCCGAGAGCAGGAGCTCCCCGTCCTACGGTCGCCGCGGCTGTCCTCGGTCGTCATCCAGCGCGTCGGCTACTTCCTCGAGGAGCACCTGGTACCCTCGACCACCGTCCACGCCGTCCTGCTCGAGGTCTACGGGCTCGGCGTCCTGCTGATCGGCCGCAGCGGCGTCGGTAAGAGCGAGTCCGCGCTCGACCTCATCACCCGCGGCCACAGCCTGGTGGGCGACGACCGCGTGAGGATCCGGCGCTACCCCAACGACGAGCTGATCGGCGACTGTGCGGAGCCGCTGCGCCATCACATGGAGCTGCGCGGCATCGGCATCATCAACGTCAAGGACCTGTTCGGTCTGGCTGCCGTGCGATCGCGCAAGTCGATCGATCTGGTGATCGAGCTAGAGCCGTGGGAAAGCGGCAGGCCGTACGACCGCCTCGGTCTCGAGGAGACCGTGTACCGCATCCTCGACGTGCCCTGTCCGTACATCCGGATGCCGGTGGCGACCGGGCGCAACGTGGCGATCCTGGTCGAGATCGCCGCCCGCAACCACGTGCTCAAGCTGCAGGGCCACTTCTCGGCCCAGGAATTCGCGCGCTCGCTCGAGGAAGAGCTCGAGCGCAAGCGCGGCTCGGCGGCGGGTTGAGCCCTGAAGCGGCCCGCGCAGCAGGCAGCGCCGTGACCACGACCGACACCCGTCCACGCATTCGCCTGGCTCTCATCACGGGTCTTTCGGGCTCCGGCAAGAGCTCGGTCGCGAAGTGCTTCGAGGACCTGGGCTACTACTGCATGGACAACCTGCCGCTGTCCCTGCTGCGGCCACTCCTGCGCCACCCGGTCGACCACCTCGGCGCCGAGACCGACCGGGTGGCGGTGGTCACCGACGTGCGCGCGCCGGGATTCGCGAAGGAGCTGCCCCTGCTGCTCCAGGAACTCGAGGACGCCGCGGTCGACACCACGGTGCTCTTCCTCGAGGCGTCGGACGAGTCGCTGGTGCGCCGCTTCTCGGAAACCCGGCGCCGCCATCCGCTCACCCTGGACGGCGACACCAGCCTGCACGACGCCATCCTGGAGGAGCGCCGCCTGCTCGCGAACCTGCGGGGGGCCGCCGACATGGTGTTCGACACCAGCGAGTGGTCGATCCACGAGATCCGCCGCCAGGTGTGGGAACGCTTCGCCGAGGATACTCCGCACCGCCCCCACCTCGTGGTCTCGCTGATCAGCTTCGGCTTCAAGCACGGGATCCCGTATGGCACGGATCTGCTCTTCGACGTGCGCTTCCTGGAGAATCCGCACTTCGTGCCCGACCTTCGCGCGCTCACCGGCATCGACGCCCGCGTCGTCCAGTACCTCGAGTCCGGGACCGAATTCAACGAGTTGGTCGACCGACTCGAGCAACTCATGCTCTTCCTGCTGCCGCGCTACCGGGACGAGAAGCGCAGCTACCTGTCGCTGGCGGTCGGCTGTACCGGCGGGCGACATCGTTCGGTGGCGGTCTGCGAGCGGCTGGCGCACCGGTTGGACTCGGCGGGATGGCCGACCCGCATCGACCATCGGGACCTCGACAAGGAGTCGTGATCGCCGGGGCCGCGCGGGGCTCGAGCCGGCGAGACGTGAAGGAGCGCGCTTGATCAAGAAGCTGATCGTCAGTCACGGCCAGGTGGCAGCGCACCTGGTCCACGCGGCGCGGCGCATCAATGCCGAGCCACTCGGCGACATCCGCGTGCTGTGCCTCGAGTGGGACATCTCGCTCGACAAGGCGCGCCGGCAGGTGGGCGACGTGCTGCGCGAGCTCGGACGGGGGGATGGCGTCCTGATCCTCACCGATGTCTTCGGCGCCACGCCGTCGAACGCCTGCGCTCCTTTCCTCGAGCCCGGCGTGATCGAGATGGTCACGGGCGTCAACCTGCCGATGGTGATGCGCCTGGGCATGCACCAGAGCCAGCCTGCGACGGTGAACGAGCTCGCCGAGTGGGTCCTGGGCAAGGCGACGAAGAGCATCGTGCACCTGCGCGAGCCGCCGGCCGGTTGCCGTGTGCCACCGCCGGATGCCGGCCGCGAGGGCGGCGTGTGATCGAAGCGCCGGCTCCGATCGTCAACCGCCTCGGGCTCCACGCCCGCGCCGCCGCCAAGCTCGTGCACATGGCCTCGGGCTTCGAGTCGGAGGTGTACCTCGTGAGCGGTGGCGAGGAGATCGACGCCAAGAGCATCCTCGGCGTTCTGCT
>DATLFI010000386.1:0-40495 GCA_035524895.1 Thermoanaerobaculia bacterium
TCCGCTCGTACTGCGAGCGCCTGGTCGGGAGCGACGACCCCTACTTCGGCCGAGCCCAGGTGCCGGCGGGACTTCGGCGTCTCGAGCAGGACCTCGACCCCGGTAGCGAGGTGCGCGTCCGGCTCCAACTCGCCTACGAGCACATCCGGCTCGGAGAGCACGAGCAGGCGATCACCCAGGCGCGAGCCGTTCTCGACCTCCTCCGCAAGGCGGGGCAGGACGGGTCTCCGGCGGCCTTGGGAGCGTGGAAGGTGCTCGGCGTCGCCAACTACCAGGCCGGCGAAGACGCGAACTGCGTCACCCTGCACCCCGAGGGAGCCTGCATCCTGCCGATCCGCCCGGGGGCTGTGCACGCTCGCCCAGAGCACGCTCGCGACGCGGCGGAGGCGTTCCTCGAGGTCCTTCGCCGCCGGCCCGACGACGTCAGCGCGAGGTGGCTGCTCAACCTGTCCAGCATGGTGTCCGGCGACTACCCGCAGGGGGTGCCCGAGCCTCTGCGTCTGCCCCCCGGCGCCTTCGCGACGCCCGCCGACGCGACGCCGTTCCCGCTCTGGATCGATGTCGCTCCGCGTCTCGGCGTGGCGGCCTTCGATCTCGCAGGGGGCGCGGTGATGGACGACTTCGACGGCGACGGCCGCCTGGACCTGATCAGCTCGACCTGGGACCCCTGCGACTCGCTCAAGGCGTTCCGCAACGACGGCGAGGGCGGCTTCGTCGACGTCACCGAGGCCTGGGGGCTGCACGGACAGCTCGGCGGGCTCAACCTGGTGCACGCCGACTTCGACAACGACGGCGACCTCGACCTGCTCGTGCTGCGCGGCGCCTGGCAGGGGCCAGCCGGACGCGTGCGACGCTCCCTGCTACGCAACGACCTGAACACCGAGCGACGCAGCTTCGTCGACGTCACCGCGGCCGCCGGTCTCGCCTACCCGGCCTATCCGTCGCAGGCCGCGGCCTGGGCCGACTACGACGGTGACGGCGATCTCGACCTCTACATCGGCACGGAGGCCGACCAGCTGGTGGTCGACCCGTCCGACGTGAGGGAAGGCCTCGCGTTCGGCCATCCGGCGCACCTGTTCCGCAACAACGGCGACGGCACGTTCACCGACGTCGCTGCAGCCGCGGGCGTGCAGGATCGTGGGTTCACCAAGGGAGTGGCCTGGGGCGACTTCGACAACGACGGCCACGAGGACCTGTTTCTCTCCAACTTCGGTCCGAATCGCCTGTACCGCAACCGTGGCGACGGTACGTTCGAGGACGTCACGCTGCAGGCGGGCGTCGCGGGCGGCAGCCGGCGCAACTTCGCCACCTGGTTCTTCGACTACGACAACGACGGCGACCTCGACCTCTTCGTGTCGTCGTTCCACGGCCCGGCGGAGAACGTGGCCGCCTGGTACTTCGGTATCGAGCTACGTTCGCCGCCGGCCCCCGGCAAGCCCTCCGAGGTGATCCGCAGCAACCCGTTCCTCTACCGCAACGACGGCGGCGGCCGTTTCACCGAGGTCTCGGAGGCGTCGGGGCTGGGTGCACCGCTGTTGGTCATGGGGTCCAACTTCGGCGATCTCGACGGCGACGGTTGGCTCGACCTCTATCTCGGAACGGGTCAGCCCGACTTCGCGGCGCTCCACCCGAACGTCTTCTACCGCAACGTGCGCGGCGAGCGATTCGAGGATCTGACGTTTCGGAGCGGGCTGGGACACCTTCAAAAGGGGCATGGCGTCGCCTTCGGCGACCTCGACGGCGACGGCGACGAGGACCTGTTCCAACAGCTCGGCGGCGCCTTCCCGTACGACAAGTATGGCAACGCCCTCTACCTGAACCCCAGCCTCGGCGGCGCCGCCTCGCCGAACCAGCCGAGCTGGCTGGTGCTGCGCCTGCGCGGCGTGCGCGCCAACCGCTTCGGTGTAGGCGCGCGCGTGCGGGTCGACGTGGTGGATGCCGCGGGCGCGCGGCGCTCGATCCATCGCCGGGTCGACACCGGCGGCTCCTTCGGCGGCTCCAGCCACCAGCTCGAGGTGGGGTTGGGCGACGCCCGAACGGTGGAGCGTCTCGAGATCCGGTGGCCCGGCAGCGGCACCGTCGACCGTTTCGAAGGCGTCGCGCTCGACCGCTACTACGAGGCGGTCGAAGGCGCAGAGAACCTGCGCCCTCTCGACGTGAAACCGCTCGAGCTCCGCATGCGACCGGTCCATCACGACCACTGAGGATCCTCATGAGACCGCCGCAGTCAGACATCCCGAGCCCATCGAGGCCGCGGTGCCGCGACCTTCGCGTCACTCCCCCCGCTCCTGCTGGCTCGTTCTCCAACAGGTGGCGCTCGATCGTGGTCGTGGCGATGATCGGCGCGGCAGCGGCATTCTCGGCAACCGCGCAGGAGACCGAGGCGCCGATCGACACCCAGCTCGTCGAGGCGCTGCAGAGCTTTCAGGAGCTGATGGCGGCCGGCGACCTCGATGGCGCGATCGCGCGCCTCGAGCCGCTGGTCCAGCGTCCGGACGCGCCACCCACGGCCCGCGCCATCCTCGGCGGTCTGTACGTCGAGGCGGGACGCACCGAGGAGGGATGGGAGCTGCTGCGACCGCTCGCCCAGGCCCCCGACGCCGATCCAGCGGTGCTCTTCAACGCCGGACGAGCGGCCCTCGCGCTCGGCGACGCCGACCAGGGCGTCGGCTTCCTCGAGCGCGCGGTGCGCGGCGCGCCGCTGTCGCCCGCCGCGCGGGAGCTAGGCCTGATGCGCGGACGAGAGGGTCGTTACCCAGAGGCCTACGTCTTGCTGCTCCCTTGGGTGACTCAGCATCCCGAGGACCAGGTCGCGGTCCTGGCGGCAGCGGCCGCTGCGGTCCAGCTCGAGCGGATCTCCGAGGCCGAGGAGCTCCTCGCCGTTTTGCCGCAGGAGGAGTCGGGCGTGCGGCTCCTCTGGGGGAGGCTGCTGCTGACCAAGGGCGAGCCGTGGGGTGCCATCCAGATGCTGTCGCCGCTGCTCGCGGGAGCGCCCGAGATGGTCGCGATCGATGCGCGCCGCACGCTGGCGGAGGCTCACCTCCAGGTCGGTCAGTCGGCGGATGCGATCGCGGCGCTCGAGGGCTACGTCGGCAACGACCCGATGCTCGCCATCCGGCTGAGTCAGGCGCAGTACCAGGCCGGCAGTGTCGACGACGCTCTCGTCACCCTGAAGCCGTTCGCCGAGCACGTGCTCGGCAACGAGCAAGAGCGACAGCGGGTGCCGACCCGTCTGCTCGCGAGCCTGACCCGCGAGTACGGCCGCCTGCTGGTGGCTGCAGGGCGGGCCGGCGACGCCGTCGCCTACCTCGAGATCGCTACCGCCGCGGAGCCAGAGGACAAGGCCGCCTGGCAGGCGTTCGGGCAGGCTCTGGCGGCCTCCGGGCGACGCGAGCAGGCGCAGCAGGCGCTGGCGCGCTTTCGCGAGCTCGACGTCGAGGGCGAGCCTGGCCTGAACCAGCGGCAGCAGGACCTCGCCGACCCCACCGGCCGCGCGTTGCGCGAGGCTCGCGAGCTGCTCGCCGAAGACGAGGGTGAGCGCGCGCTCGAGCTGCTGCGTCGCGAGATCCGGCTCCAGCCCGGCGATCCGCGCCCGAGCATTCTCGAAGCGCGCGCGCTGCTCGATCTCGAGCGCGCCGACGAAGGCCTCGCGGCCGGGCAGCGCGCGCTCCAGATCGCGCCTGACCACCCCGACGCCCACTACATCGTGGGGGCGGTCCTGATGTCGCTGCGCCGGTTCGAGGAGGCCGAGCGCAGCCTCCGCCAGACGCTCGAGCTGGCGCCCGAGCATACCGCCGCGCTGAACGACCTGGCAGTGCTCCTCATGCAGGCGGGCAGGCGCGACGAAGCCCAGCCGCTGCTCGAGCGCGTGCTGCAGATCAACCCGAACGACCCGGTGGCGAAGGCGAACCTGGAGCGCCTGGTTCACGGCTGAGGCTCTCGGCCGTGTCAGACACCACGGAGCGGAGAAGGCGCACCTGCCCTCAGGACGGGCCGGACGCGGAGTCTCCCAGAAAGTCGAGACGCGCCCCAGCAGCGCGGAGCTTCCCCAGCAGCCCCTCTTTGTCGATTGCCTTCAGGTACGCCTCGCGCGGCTCCACGATCTTGCGCTCGACCAGGTCGAGCAGAGCGTCGTTGAGCAAGCGCATGCCCTGAGCCTTGCCGGTTTGCATGGCCGAGAAGATCTGGAAGGTCTTACCCTCGCGAATCAGGTTGGAGACCGCTGGGGTGGTCATCAGGACTTCGTGCGCTGCCACTCGGCCGCCGCCGATTCTCTTGAGCAGGGTCTGGGCGATCACCGCCCGCAGGCTGTCGGCCAGCATCAGGCGCACCTGGCCTTGGCGGTCGCCGGGAAACTGGTCGACCAGGCGCTCGATGGTCGAGGGCGCGGTCGAGGTGTGGAGCGTGCCCAACACCAGGTGGCCGGTCTCGGCCGTCTCGAGCGCGATTGCGACCGTCTCCAGGTCGCGCATCTCGCCCACCAGCACGACGTCGGGGTCCTCGCGCAGCGCTGCCCGCAGCGCGCGCTTGAACGACTCGGTGTGCACTCCGACCTCGCGCTGGTTGACCAGACACTTCTTCGAAGGATGCACGAACTCGATCGGATCCTCGATGGTCAGGATGTGGTCGCTGCGGGAGCGGTTGACGAGATCGAGGATCGCGGCCAGCGTGGTCGATTTCCCAGATCCGGTCGGACCGGTCACCAGCACCAGGCCCTTCGTCAGGAAGGCGAGCTTGTGCACGGAATCGGGAAGACCCAGGTCGTCCAGGCTCGGGATCTGCTGCGGGATGACCCGCAGCGCCGAAGCCACGCCGCGTTGGTCGCGGTAGAGGTTGACGCGAAATCGCGCCATGCCCGGGATCTCGTAGGCGAAGTCGGTGTCCGAAGTCTCCTGGAACTGGGTGCGGTTGCGCTCTGGTGTGATCTCGAACAGCAGCTTCTCGAGCTGCTGGGAGGAAGGTGCCTCGACGTCCACGAGCTCGACCAGGTCGCCGTCGACCCGCATCCGTGGCCGCAGCGCGCTGCTCAAGTGCAGGTCGGATCCGCGCTGATCGAGCAGCCGCAAGAGCAGCTCGGCGATCGACTCGATCGGCGTCGCCCCGGTGACGACAGAGGGGCTCGTGATCGGTGGTGCCGCCGTGCCCGCGGGCTCGACCTGCAACGCCGGTCGGGATCCGGTGTCCGTCATCCGCGGCAGCTCTACCTCGACCCGCCATCCGGCCGGCGTCGCGGTGCCTTGGAACCGGTAGTACGCGCCCTCGAGCTGGTAGGCGAACTCGAATTGCCCAGCCGCGGGCGAGGGCGAGGCGCCCCCCGGTGCCACCTCGGCGATCAGGACCGCGATGCGCGGGCCCTCGAGCACCGCCGGGTGGATGTCCTGCTCGCGCCCGGCGCGCCGAACTCGCGGAGTCCTCCCGGGCTCGAGCAGGAGCGCCTCCATCTGGCTTCGACTGGCGGCGCGCAGGAAGGGATCGATCGTCGCCATCGAAGATCAGGCGCGCACTCGCAGCAGCTCGTCGCGCCGCACGTAGAGGGACTTCTCGGCGTCGACGACCAGCAGCAGGAAACGCTCCTCACCGAGGTTGAGCAGATCGGACACTCTCTGACTGCCCGCCGGCCGCGAGTACACCAGCGTGCCCTGCAGGGCGGGCCCGTGCGCTAGATCCACTTCGACCGGCTGTCGCACGGCTCCGACCTCCTCCAGGTCCCGAAGCTCGGGCAGGGGCGCCAGCGCTTCGACGTAGGCGAGGCGCTCGAGGTGCACCAGCTCGACGCGCCCCGCGACGCGACAAGGAAGGAACCGCAGGTGCGGGTCGTTCAGTCGATCGCCGAGTGTCTCGGGCCGGCCGCTCTCCCCCACCGTGTGCAGGAACACCTCGGCCTCGACCGTACCGCCGTCGGCCGTGTGGAGTCGCACGGGCACGGGCTCGACCTCGACCGCGTAGGAGGACACACCCCGAGTGTACCGAGTGTCGGGGCCTAGCAGCGTACGTGCTCTCCGAACCGCGCGGGGGCGTCGACCGGGCGCACAGGGCCGGTCGCGGTGCCAATCACCCGACGCGCCCGCGCGATACCGACAGCTCGTTCCAGTCAACGCCCCTACTGCGTTGCCCGCACCCGAACCCCGGCGGGCAGCCCTCGGTAGCGGCGCAGGCCGCCTTCGGGCCAGCGCACCTCGAGCTCCGAGAACGTGGAGCCGCCGAGTCCGAAGTGCACCGTGATGGCGCCTTGCGAGAGGTAGGACGAGCCAGTGCGCACCTCGCGGACCTGGCTCCTGTCCTCGCCAGAGCTTTCGCGAGAACGGAGCGTGAGCCGCGCTCCGATGCCAAACCTGTTGTTGCCGCGCATCGCCTCGAGATCGACCAGCAGGAACCTCTGGGGCGCCGCGCCGAGGTTCTCGTAGACCTCGGCCTCCTGGTTCGAGTTGCTGATCACCACGTCGAGGTCGCCGTCGCCGTCGAGATCGCCGGTCGCGAGGCCGCGGCTGACGCGCACCACGTCGACCCCGGCATCGAGCCGCTCGCGAAAGGTGCCGTCGCCGAGGTTCTCCATCACCTGGTTCCGCTGGGCGTACTGCTTGACGTCCGACAGCTCCTCGGCGTTGTCGAGGATGTGGCCGTTGGCCACGAAGAGATCCAGGTCACCGTCGTGGTCGAAGTCCTGCGCCGCGACGCCGAACCCGAGCATCGTCAACGAGGGCTCGGCCAGCTTGGCGGCGAAGCGCTGGTCGAGGAACAGGAAGTCGCCCTGGTTACGGTAGAAGGCGTTGGTCTCGAGCGCGAAGTTGGTGACATAGAGGTCGAGTCGTCCGTCGCCGTCGAGGTCGGCGGCCTCGACGCCCATGCCCGCCTCGGCGCGGCCCGCCGGGGAGTGCGAGGTGCCCGAGAGCAGCGACATGTCCTCGAAGGTGCCGTCGCCGCGGTTGCGGAACAGCAGGTTGGGGTCGAGGTCGTTGGCCACGTAGACATCGGGCCAACCATCCTGGTCGAAATCGGCGACGACGACGCCCAGCCCGGCCTCGCGAGGGCCCGCGAATCCCGCAGACGCGGTGGCGTCCTCGAAGGTGCCGTCGCCGCGATTGCGGAAGAAGCGATCCTGCTCGCCCTGGTAGGAGTCGGGATGGCAGTAGCCCTGGATCCGGCGCACCGTGTCGCCGCAGAACTTGTGATTCTCGAGCGAGAAATCTACATAGTTCGCGACGTAGAGATCGAGGTCGCCATCTCGAGCGGCGTCGAAGAACACCGCCGAGGCGCTCCATGTCGGGTCCGCGATGCCCGCCGCGACGCCCGCCTCGACGAAGGTGCCGTCGCCCTGGTTGAGGTACAGCGCGTTGGGGCCGAACGCGGTGAGGTACAGGTCGAGGTCACCGTCGCCGTCGACGTCGCCGACAGCGGCCCCGCAGCCGTAGCCGGAGAAGTCGATCCCCGCGCGCTCGGTAACGTCCACGAACACGATCGCTCCCGGGCGCGAGTCGTTGCGGAACAGCCGCGTGCGCGGCGGCTCGCCTTGGTAGCCGGGCAACACGCCGCCGTCCACGAACAGCACATCGAGGTCGCCGTCGCCGTCGTAGTCGAAGACAGCGAGCCCACCGACCATGGTCTCCACCATGTAGCGTCGGCCCGAGCCGCCGTGGTGGTGTCGGAAATCGAGACCCCACTCGCGCGAGACCTCGCGGAAGCGCAGGGCGCCCTCGGTGCGAGGCTCGGCTTGACCGAGCGCGCCCGCGACCAGCAACTGAGCCAGCAGGTGCTCGACCATCACGGCGCCTCTGTCGCGGTGGCCGGAACGCGCACCAGCAGCAGCCGCTGACTCGCCGGCAGGTCGCGCAGCACGATCCGCTCGCCATCCGGCCAGCGCACCACCAGCCGCGACACCCGGGCGTCACGGCCAAGACCGAAGTGCGCCGGCAGCGCGTTCTGCGACAGGTACGACGAGCCGGCCCGCAACTCGCGGACCGCCACCCGTTCGCCCCGCCAGAGCTCGATCCGCGCGCCGATCGCATCGCGGTTGGCGGTGCGTTGTTTGCGCAGCGCAATCGAGAGGACGCCGCCGGCTGCCCCGATGTTGCGATAGACCTCGCAACGAGCGTTCGAGTTGTTGACCACCAGGTCGAGCGCGCCATCGAGGTCGAGATCGCCGGCCGCGAGCCCCCGACTCGACTCGACCACGTCGAGCCCGGCGTCGAGAACCTCGCGGAAGGTGCCGTCACCCTCGTTGGCGAACGCCTGGTTCCGCTGGCGGAAGGTGGTGCCCCGGTCGTACAGCTCGACGTTGTGGATGATGTGCCTGTTGGCCACCACCACGTCGATGTCGCCGTCGTGGTCGAGGTCCGCGAACACCACTCCGAAGCCCACCATCGGCACCGACGGCTCGGCCAGACGCGAAGCGAAGCGACGGTCGACGAACACTCCACCGCCGACGTTGCCGTAGACCGCGTTGGTCTGTTGGTCGAGGTGGGTCGAGAGCAGGTCGAACCAGCCGTCGCCGTCGAGATCGCCGAACGCGGCCGAAGCGCTCCACAGCGACTCGTCGACGCCCGATCGCGTCGAGACGTCCTCGAACGTGCCGTCGCCGCGATTGCGGAAGAGCTGGTTGCGCTGCCCGAAGGTCGTGACGTAGAGGTCGAGGTGCCCGTCGCCATCGACGTCGGCGGCCACGGCACCCATGCCCCACCCGCTCACCACGATGCCCGCGCGCTCGGTGACGTCCACGAACCGCGGCGCTCCGGCGACGCTGTCGTTGCGGAAGAGACGCGTCCTTGGCGGGTCGCCCTGGTAGCCGGGCAACACGCCGCCATCCACGAACAGCACGTCCGGGTCGCCGTCGCCGTCGTAGTCGAAGATCGCGACGCCGGAGCCCATGGTCTCGACCATGAAGAACTCGCCGGTGCCGCCGTGCCGGTGGCGGAAGTCGATGCCCCACGCCTCGCTGACCTCGGTGAAGCGCAGGGACGGCGCGCTGGCGGCGTGGAGGACCCCGGAGACCAGGGGAGGAGCCGTGGCGACCGCCGCCAGCAGCACGACGGCGCGCCCGGTCCGCCCAGTCAACCTTCCCACGGTGCGCGCACCGTCTCGCGCCGCTGGTAGCGGGCGAGCCTCTCGAGACGTTGCTGGTGGGCCGCTCCGGACGCGGAGCCGAGCCGCTCGGCGTGCGTGATCACCTGACGCTGGGTCGCCGCCGCCTCCTCCCACTGCCCGCTCTCTGCGAAAGCCATCGCCAGGGTCTCGACGTGGTCCAGCGTCAACCGCTGCGCCACCACCTGCTGCGCCAGCTCGAGCGCCCGCGCTGCGTTACGCGCCTCCGCATCGGGGCTGGTCGCTAGCACTCGAGCCAACAGATGACGCAACGGCACGTTCTCCGGCAAGGCGCGTAGCGCCTCCTCGAGCGCGCCGACCGCCGCGGCGTAGCGTTTGCCGAGCAGCAGGGCCATCGCGAGAGAGAAGTGGGCGCGTTCGTCCTGGGGATCCCGGCCGACGGCTTCCCGCAGCGCCTCGGCTGCCTGGTCGAAGAGGCCCTGCCGGGCCAGCTCCTCGCCCCAGGCCAGCTGCGCCTCGGGGGAACGAGGGTCCAGCCCGACCGCCTGCTCGAGGTGGTCGCGAGCTGCGTCGCTCTCGCCACGACG
The DNA here is from genome assembly GCA_035524895.1 of Thermoanaerobaculia bacterium. Lineage (GTDB taxonomy): Bacteria > Acidobacteriota > Thermoanaerobaculia > Multivoradales > Multivoraceae > DATLFI01. Next base: position 9,624 of record DATLFI010000386.1, read on the forward strand.
CGCCGCCAGACGCGCCAGGTACACATGCGCCTCGGCGCGCGAGGGAGGGCCCAGGCCCCCGGAGTCGGCCACCTGGCGCAGCTGCGACCAGGCCTCGTCGAAGCGACCGGCTAGCGTCAGCACGGTGCCGTACTTGAGCCGCGCGTAGTACTGCAGCGGATCCTCGGCGAGGATGCCCTCGAGCTCCGCCAGAGCGCGCGGGACCTCGCCCACCTTCGCGAGAAGCGTCGCCCAGTCGGCGTGGATGACCTTCTCGGCCGGATCCAGCTCGTGAGCTCGCTGGTAGAAGGGCAGCGCCTCCTCGTGGCGACCGAGGTCCGCCAGCGCCGAGCCCAGGCTGAAGGATGCCGCGCGCGAGCGAGGGTCGAGCTCGACGGCGCGGCGAAGCGTCGCCAGCGCCTCGTCCCACCGATCGAGCGAGAGCAATGCGATCCCCAGGTTGTGGAGGGTCGACGCGTCCTCGCCCTTGGCCCGCAGGTAGCTCTGGTAGAAGCGCACCGCGCCCTCGAAGTCGCTGCGCCGCATCGCTTCGCTCGCCGCCTGGAAGTGCGCTTCCACGCTGGCGTTCTCGGCGCCGAGGGCGTCGACCAGGGGGTCGGCAAACAGGACCCGCCCATGCTTGTTACGCTCGAGCGCGGCCCTAGCCGCCTCGCGATCGCCCAAGGCGCGGTGCGACATGCCGGCGAGGTGGTAGAGGGAATCCGCCCGAGGCTGCAGGGCCAGAGCCTGCTCGGCTAGCTCGATGGCCCGCTCGTGCTCCCCGCGCTCCTGCGCGATGCGAGCCAGACCCGCGAGCGCCGCCGCGCGCTGAGGCTCGAGCTCCGCGACGGTGCGATACAGCGGCTCGGCCTCTGCAGCCCGACCCTGGTCGAGCAGCACGTTGGCCAGCCGCACCAGGGTCGGCGCGTCGTCGGGCTGCAGCTCGAGCACGCGCCGCAGGTTGCGCTCGGCGTTCTCGAGATCGCCCTCGAACGTCTGGTGCACCGCGATAAAATAGGGCCAGCGGTAGTCGTCGGGCGCCAGCAACTGCGCGTTGTGCAGCGCCGGAATCGTCAGGTCGACGATGTCGTAGAGGAAGTAGAGCCGGCCGAGCCGGCCGAAGGCTTCCCCGAGCTCCCGGTCGGTAGCCGCGTCCGAAGCGAGGAGCTGGTCGAGCCGGCGCCGGGCCTCGCCGAGCTGACGCCGCACCGCGGGCTCCTGGCGTTCGAGCGCAGGCTCCTCGAGCGGAGCGAGCTGCGGGCGGCGGCTCGGCGCGGCCTCCTGCCCCGCGACTTGGGCGCCACCGGCCACCGCGAGCGACGCGATCAGCCACCAGCGTGCCCTCATCCGGGCGGCCTCCGGATACGATCGTCGCCCTGGCGAACGGTGGTGTAGGCGCCGACGGTCACCTGGTCCGGACCGAGCACTTCGACGCTGCCGTCCGGCCAGCGTACCCATACCTTCTCGATCTCGCCCGGCCCGGGATCGCCCAGGCCGCCGTCGCCCAGCCCGAACAGCACCCGCGGGTCGCTCGCCGACGCATAGCTGCCGTCGGTGCGCACGCGGCGCCACTGGGTCGGACGCCCGCGCCGGAACAGACCGACCTTGGCGCCGTAGGCGTCGCGCGGGGCGTCGCGCAGCAGCAGTCGGAGCCCCAACCAGGGTCGGTCCTGGCCGACCTCGTTGCGCAGCAGGCGCGCTCGGCCGGCGTTGTTGGTGACGATCAGGTCAACGTCGCCGTCGCCGTCGAGATCGCCGGCGGCCACCCCGCGGCTGACCTCGGAGTACGCCGGCCGCTCGCGCAGCGACTCTGGCACCTCAGCAAAACGACCACCGCCCAGCCCGCGGTAGAGCGCGTTGGGCTCCCGCAGCGGGTGGCGCTCGCCGGCTCGGACCTGCTCTTCGATCAGCTTGACCGAGCCGTTGGCGACGTAGAGATCGAGCACGCCGTCGTTGTCATAGTCCAGCAACGCCACGCCGAAGCCGGTCGTGCTCCAGCTCGGTCGCCCGAGCCCGCTCTCGCGCGAGGCGTCGCGGAACAACCCGCTGCCGTCGTTGAGATAGAGCGTGTTCATCTCCAGGCGCAGGTGGGTCATGAACAGGTCTTCGTCGCCGTCAGCGTCGAGATCGCCGGCGACCACCCCCATGCTGGCCTGCGGCTGGCCCTGCGCGTCGACCGACGTCCCGCCGAGCACGGCGTGATCGATCAGGTCCCGCTCTCCCGCGGTGCTCCCCGCGCGGTTCATCCACATCTGGTTCTCGACCAGGTCGTTCGCGACGTAGAGGTCGAGCCAGCCGTCGTCGTCGAAATCCCCGGCCACCGTGCCGAGAGTCGACGCCGGTCGCTGGTCGCGCAGGACTCGCTCGGTGACGTTCTCGAAGGTACCGTCGCCGCGATTCCGGAACAGCGAGTTGGGCGTCAGGCGGAACGCCAGGGGGCCGCAATAGTCGCTGGTGCCGACCATCGCGGCGGTGCAGTCCTTGTGGAGAGCGACCCGCCACTCCACGTAGTTGCCTACCACCAGGTCGAGCCAACCGTCACGGTCGTAGTCGAAGAACGAGCAGGCCACGCTCCACGACCGATCGTCGGCCCCGCTCTCGGCGATGACGTCAGTGAAGGTGCCGTCGCCGTCGTTGCGCAGCAGGGCGTTGCTGCCGAGGTTGGCCAGGTAGAGGTCGACGTCGCCGTCGTTGTCGTAGTCGCCGGTGCAAACGCCCATGGTGTAGGCGGTGGGCGCGAAGCCGGCCCGCTCGGTGACGTCGACGAAGCGCAGCCGCCGCGTGCCGTCGGGCAGCCGCTCCAGGTCGTTGCGGTAGAGCCGGCCGGTCAGGGGCAGCGGGTGCTTCGGCTGGAACACCGCCTGTTCGAGGGCATCGCCCTCGAAGAGCTGGCCTTGACCGAGATAGATGTCGAGATCGCCGTCGCCGTCGTAGTCGAACACCGCGGCGCCGCTGCCCATGTTCTCGGCGAAGTAGAGCTTCCCCACCATGCCGTTGAAGTGTACGAAGTCGAGGCCCGCCGACTGGGCGCTCTCGACGAACACCGTGTCGTGTCCGAGGCTGGGCTCTTCGGTGGGAACCTGGCCGCTCGCCGTCCACGTCCAGGCCGCCACCCACCCAATGCCGACCATCGAGGCGACGGCGACGAGCGACTGGCCGGCAGCGCGCCGCGGTCGGAGCGAGGCGATCGCCGGCCGCCAGGCCGGCGATCCGGCGTCGCGGCCGATCGCACCTCGTCGCCGGGCCGGCTCCCCGGTCCGCCCCGCTGGCGGGTCAGGCGAGAGAGACATTCCCGGACCCCAGCCCGCCTCGGGCACCAGCCGGCGCCGGTCCGGTCACCCCGGCGGCCTCCCGCTGCCCTGCCGCAGTGTCGTGTAGGCGCCGACCGCGACCCGATCGGGAGCGAACTCCTCGATGCTGCCGTCCGGCCAACGCACCCAGACCTTCTCGATCGCGCCGGGCCCGGGATCGCCTACGCCGCCGTCGCCGAGACCGAAGAGCAAGCGCGGATCGGAGGCCGAGACGTAGCTGCCGTCCGTGCGGACACGGCGCCACAGCGGAGGTCGCCCTCGCCGGAAGAGGCCGACCTTCGCGCCGATCGCGTCCCGGGGGTGGTCGCGCAACATCAGCCGCAGGCCGAGCCAGGGGCGGTCCTGGCCTAGCTGGTTCAAGAGCAGCCTCACGTGTCCCGCGTTGTTGCTGACCACCAGGTCGATGTCGCCGTCGTTGTCGAGGTCGCCGGCCGCCACGCCGCGGCTGACCTCGGAGTACGCCGGCTGCTCGCGCAGCGAGTCGGGCACCTCCTCGAAACGGCCGCCGCCGAGGCCTCGGTAGAGGGCGTTGTGCTCGTGGACCGGATGCAGGTCGCCGGCGCGGAGCTGCTCCTCGATTCGCTTGACTGCGCCGTTCGCGACGTAGATGTCGATCACGCCGTCGTTGTCGTAGTCGAGCAGCACCGTGCCGAACCCCGTTGCGTTCCAGCTCGGACGCCCCAGCCCGCTCTGCCGGGCCATATCGGTGAACAGGCCGCTGCCGTCGTTGAGGTAGATGGTGTTCATCTCCATCCGCAGATGGGTCATGAACAGGTCTTCGTCGCCATCGCCGTCGAGATCGCCGGCCACTACGCCCATGCTCGCCTGCGGCTGGCCTTGGGCGTCGACCGCCGAGCCGGAGATCGCGGCGTCGTCGACGAAGGTGCCGTCGCGCCGGTTCATCCACATCTGGTTCTCGACCTGGTCGTTGGCGACGTAGACGTCCGGCCAGCCGTCGTCGTCGAAGTCGCCGGCCACGGTGCCGAGCGTCGAGGACGCCTGCTGGTCCAACAGCGCCTTGGCGGTCACGTTCTCGAACGTACCGTCCCCGCGATTGCGCAGCAGAGTGTTGAGGGCTAGCGCGTACGACAGCGGCCCGCAGTACTCGAGCGCACCGGTGGCGGCGGTGCATTCTTTGTGGAGCGCGACGCGCCATTCCGTGTAGTTGCCCACGAACAGGTCGAGCCAGCCGTCGCGGTCGTAGTCGAAGAACGAAGCGGCCACGCTCCAGGCTCGGTCGTCGCTGAGGCTGGCTGCCGTCACGTCGGTGAACGTGCCGTCGCCGTTGTTGCGCAGCAAGTTGTTGCTGCCCAGATTCAGCAGATAGAGGTCGACGTGGCCGTCGTTGTCGAAGTCGCCCGTCACCACGCCCATGTTGTATGCGGTGGGCCGCAACCCTGCTTGCTCGGTGACATCGACGAATCGCAACTGCCGCGTGCCATCGGGTAGAACCACGAGATCGTTGCGGTACAGGCGTCCGGTCAGGGGCAGCGGGTGCTTCGGCTGGAACACCGCCTGTTCGAGGGCATCGCCCTCGAAGAGCTGGCCTTGACCGAGATAGATGTCGAGATCGCCGTCGCCGTCGTAGTCGAAGAGGGCAACGCCGCCGCCCAGGACCTCGGGAAAATAGAGCTTTCCCACCATGCCGTTGAAGTGCACGAAGTCGAGACCGGTCTCGGCGGCGACCTCCCGGAACGCGGGGCGCGGCGTCGAGTCCTCCTCCGCCGAAGCTGCGCCAGCCAGCAGGATCCCCAAGACCGACAGGGTGAACGTCCGAGACAACCAGCGGGAGGCGCCACGCGTCCTCGAGTCGCGCCCGGCTCGGCTCACCTGTACGGCTTCCGAAAGCCCTGACGACACTAGGGCGCGAGCTCCAGAACCTGGGTCCGGCTCAGCGGCAGGCCTGGCACTTCGCCCGCGGGCGTCCAGACCTCGACGGGCTCCGGCCGCTCGCCGCCGTCGCCGGCGGCCTCATCCGCCTCGCTGCTGATCTCGAGCCACAAGGCCTCCCGGACCCTGACCAGCACCTCCAGCTTGCCGTCGGCTGGACGGGAACGTCCGGTCTCGGTGGTCCAGAAGTTGTAGAGCCGCACCTCGGCCGTCTCGCCGGCAGGGATCGCCTGCAGGAAGAGCTGGCGCTCGTACACCGGCAGCGCCACGCCCCCGAGCTCGACGTCGAAGGCGAACGCGTACATCGGCTTGGTACCGGCGTTGTGGAGGCGGACGGTGAGCCGACACAGAGTGTCGGAGCCCGGCCGTTCGGGCGTGATCACCAAGGCCTCTATCCGCAAGGGGGAGCCGGCGGGGGCCGGCTCGTTCGCCTGGGGCGAGGCTGCGCCCGCGACGACGAAGAAAGCGCCCACGAACGCCAACGAAGCTCGGAAGAACCCGTAGGAGCTCGCAGCGCGACCGACGCTCGCGACAACACTCACGTCGAGGAGTGTAGCAATCCGCCTTAGAGCATGTCGGCTGCGCGGTCGGCCGCCTCGCCGGCCCTCCGGACGGCCCTCGCCGGCCCTCCGGACGGCCCTGCGACAGCCTGCTACCCTGAGAGGAGAGCGTCGAACCCGGCCACCGCGTCGGCCCGGCGCGGATGCAAGGCCGGTCCGAATCTGCAAGGGTCGGTCAGCGAGGCCGAGCGTGGTCGATGAGCCGATGAGATCCACCACCGAACCACCGGCTCCCCGCTCCCACGGGATCCGTGGTCGGGGAGCGTTCGCTGCGGCTCTCGTCGGCGCGACGCTATTCGCAGGTCCGCATGCACCTGCGGCGGCACAGAACGAGTCGTACGAGCTGGTGCGACAGCTCATGGAGCCCGAGCCGCGGAAGCGCAAAGCTGCCGCCAAGAGACTGACCCGAGCCAACGAGCCCCGGCTCCTGCCCGCGCTCGTCGACGCGCTGTTCTTCACGCCGCGCGAGCACCGCTCGGAGATGGTCGAGGTCCTGCGCGCGTTCTCGGGACACAGCGGAGGGGATCGCTATCAGGAATGGGTCGAGCTCGTGGGCAGGCGGGAAGAGCTGGTGCCGCTCGAAGGCTACCGGCCCTTCAAAGCGACCCTGTTCTCGCGTATCGACCCCCGCTTCCTCGAGATCCTCGGCGGCGAGGAACCGGCGCGCATTCGCCTCGAAGAGGTGGTGTGGGGCGGAGTACGACTCGAGGGCATTCCAGCGCTCGAGCGGCCCGCCAAGCTGGCCGCGAGCGCGGCGACCGAGCTCGGCGAGCGCGACCTGGTGCTGGGCGTGAGCCTGGGCGGCACGCACCACGCATACCCGGTCAAGGTGCTGAGCTGGCACGAGATGGTCAACGACGAGGTGGGCGGCGAACCGATCAGCCTCTCCTACTGCACGCTGTGCGGGTCGGCGGTGCTGTACTCCACTCGCCAAGAAGGCGGCGACGCGCTCACCTTCGGCACCTCCGGACTGCTCTACCGCAGCAACAAGCTGATGATCGACCGCCAAACCGGCAGCCTGTGGAGCAACCTGACCGGCGAGGCGGTCCTCGGCAGCGCCGCGGCGGAGGGCTCGCGACTCGAGCCGCTGCCGGTGACACTGACGCGGTGGCTCGCCTGGCGCAACGCGCATCCGGAGACCACGGTGATGGGGGTCGATCCGCAGCTCGGTCGCCGGTACGGCTTCCTCTACGAGGATGGCGCAGCCGACCGGGCACGCGCCGGGGTTTCGTTCCCGGTGTGGCAGCAGGACGAGCGCTTGCCCGCGAAGACCGAGGTGTTGGCTCTTCGCGTCGATGGTAGAGCGAAGGCGTACGAGCTGGAAGCCGTGCGCCGGCAGGGGATGGTCAACGACCTCGTCGGCGAGCTTCCGTTGGTGGTGCTCGCCGACGAGAGTGGAGCGGTACGTGCTTACCGGCGTGGCACCGGCGAGCTGCTTGCGGGTCCTGAGCCGGGGCTGCTGGTGGACGGAGCCGGGCAGCGCTGGCGCGTCACGGAGGAGGCGCTGGAGCCCCTCGACGGGACCACGCGTCACGAGCGCCTGCCCGCCCACGTGGCGTACTGGTTCGGCTGGTACGGGTTCTACCCGGACACCGAGCTGTGGATGGGCCGGTGATCCGCTGACCCGCCTGGGTCGCCGTGGTCACTGTCCGCCATGTCCGGGAGAGTCCCATTGTGCTGGAGAGTCACTGTCCAGAGGCGCCGGCGCCAGCGAAAGCAGGGATCGCCGGTGGACCCACGTCGTGGGGTGCGATGCCGAGACGGCGCGTGATGATGCGGTGCGCCAGATAGAGCAGCGGCGTCATCGCCGCGGCCACCGCCATCTTGTAGAGGTACCCCTGGCTCGCCACCTGGAAGATGGTCGAGAGCGGTAGCGCGCCGGCGAACACCGCGACGTTGACGATCCCGGTGTCGATCACCTGGCTGATCGCGGTCGACCCCGTGGCGCGCAGCCACAGGATCCGGCTGCCGGTGAGGCGCTTGAAGAACCCGAAGAAGTAGATGTCGCTGATCTGGCCCAACAGGTAGGCGCTGAGCGACGCCAGGAACAGCCGCCACGAGAGGCCGAACACGTTGTCGAACGAAGCCTGCGAGACGTAGCTCTCCGCTGCCACGGGCAAGTAGCCCGCGAGCATGATGATGCCGGTGGCAAACAGCATCATGGTGAGACCTACGATCGTCAGGAAGCGGGCTCCGCGGCGCCCGAAGTACTCGTTGACGACATCGGTCAGTAGGAAGGTGATCGGGAACGGGATGACGCCGACCGAGAGCACCACCGGCCCGACACGGAATAGCTTCCCCGCGACGGTGTTCGCGATCAGCAACGCGGTGAGGAAGATCGCTGCTAGGACGAGGAACAGTCGCTGCCTGTTGTCTTCCCGGCTTCCTCCGACGCCGGGACCCGCGCTGGCCGCCACCGCACCCCCGAGCTCGAAGCCGCCATGTCGGAGCTGGGACACCCACCTACGCCGGGCGTCCGTCGCCACCTCAGCCGCCCTCGAGCTGGAGCAGCGTCCCGAGCTTGGCCACGATCCGGTCGCCAATCCAGTGCCCGTCGAACCACTCCGCCGGATCGACCGCTACGCCCCGGATCATGGTCGTGAAGTGCAGGTGATCTCCGCCGGCGAGGCCGGTCTCTCCGCTCCGACCGAGCACCTGGCCGCGCTCCAGCATCTGCCCTGACTGGACCTCGATCGAGGAGAGGTGCGCGTACAGGGACATCAGGCCGTAGCCGTGATCGAGCACCACGGTATTGCCGTAGATCCCGAGGTACTCGGCTAGCACCACCCGCCCTCGGTTCGAGGCGAGCACCTCCGCTCGGCGCACCGAGGCAAGGTCGAAGCCGAGGTGTACCTGTTGGTCCACCTCGCGCCCCGCGTACAGATAGGTGCGGTACGCGGCGAAGTGGTCCATGACCTTGGTGTTGGGCTGCTGGCGGAAAGGCTCCCGCCAAAGGAACTGCTCGGCGGTGTCACGACCGAGCTCGAGCAATCGCTCGGCATTGCGCTGGCGAAGGTCTCGGTTGATGAAGAGGTAGGTGTCGAGCAGCGACTCGCCCTCGGCGACTCCCGCGGTCTGGCTCACGATCGGAGGCACCACGCGCTGGAGGAACGCGTCCGACAGCTCGATCGTCGAGGCGGGAAATCGCTTCGGAAAGAAGCGATCGAGAAAGGACACCGTGGCCTCGTTGCCTAGCGCATCGGCGGCTACCAGGCGGACCGTGCTCGCATCCGCAACGTCGTGGGCCACCGCGAAGATCACGAAACGCTCCCCGGGGGCGCCGCCCGGCAACTCGAATCCAGGGAAGAAGGTAGTGCCGGCACGCACACCATGGATCGAAGCGCTCTCGCCGACTCGGTAGGCGACCGCCTCGCTGCCGCCTTGCGCGACGTAGATGAAGCTCGACAGCACCTCGAGCGTAGGCGCGCGGAACCGCACTGGCAGCTCGCGCTCCACCACCAGCGGTGCCGGGCGGCGGATCCAAGTTCCGGCTCGCTCCGCCACGACACGCAGCGTCGCCGTTCCCTCCTCGAGCCCTTCGAGACTGTCGCGGCCGACCGTCGCCTCGAGTCGATCGGTCTCGACCCTTGGTCCCCAGAACGCCCAGAACGGTCGGGGATCGTGATCGCGCTGCACGAGGGTCACGATCCTCTCGCCCTGCGCGAGCTCTAACCGCAGGTAACCGAGACCGCGCCCCGCGACGGCGGCGTCGACCACCACCTCGGTACTGCGGCCGATCCCCGGCACCGAGGTGGCGAGCTCGACCCGCGGCGGATCGCCGACGCGCAGTGCCAGCAAGAGGACGAGCAGCAGGACGGCGCTGGCCGTCAGCACGAGGATCCGCCGGCGGCGCCGGGCGGGGCCGCGATCGCGAAGGGAATAGGGCTGCATGGAGCGAAGAAGGAAAAGCGAGGGGTGAACGACGACCACCAACCTGCCTTACCAGAAATGCTAACAGACGCGTCGCAGTCGCATGGCTGGCATACGAGCTGTTTCCAGGCCGCGAAGCCCGTCGGCGGCAGGGCGACTCCACAGCTCTCCAGGCTAGGATCGGCCAGGCAGACGCAGCCACCACCTCCATGGGGAATCGCTTTTTGGACGCTCGCTACTTGCTCCCAAGAGAATGTCCGCTCGCCTTCGGCGCCACGATCCTGGTGCTGTGGGCCTGCGCCGCCCCTGATGCTACGGCGCGCGAGCCCACGCCGGCGCAAGTTCGCCTCCACGAGCTGTCGGTACCTGCGGCGCCCGGCTCGCTCGGCCCAAACCTCGCGGCGACCTCGCACGGCGTGTTCCTCTCGTGGCTAGAGCCCGCCGAGCAGGGGGAGACCGGATCGGAGCGCCATGCGTTGCGCGTCGCACACCTGGACCCGCGACGCCCCCTTGCCTGGGGAGCTCCGGTGAGTGTCACCGAGGGTGAGGGCTTCTTTGCCAACTGGGCAGATTTCCCGGCACTCGCGGAGATCCCAGGCGGCGGTCTGCTCGTTCACTGGCTCGAGCGCACCGGCGAGGACACCTACGCCTACGGCGTACGGCTGGCTCGTTCTCTCGATCGCGGGCAGAGCTGGGAGCCGCTCGGCTTCTTGCACGACGACCTCTCTCCCACCGAGCACGGGTTCGTCTCGTTCGCACCGATGGCAGAGGGAGTCCGGGCTTTCTGGCTGGACGGCAGAGACATGGCGGCCGGCGGCCCGATGGCGCTCCGCACCGTGCTCGTCGCCGGGAGCGCAGCGGCTTTCGACGAGCGCGGGCAGGGACCGCCCTCGAGCACCGTGCTCGACGGCCGGGTGTGCGAGTGCTGCCAGACCGACGCTGCGGTGGCAACGAGGGGTCCCGTAGTCGTCTACCGAGGCCGCAGCGACGACGAGGTGCGCGACATCTGGATCGTGCGCGCCGTCGGCGATGGTTGGAGCCCGCCGCAGCGCGTCTCCGAGGATGGCTGGCGGATCCCCGGGTGTCCCGTCAACGGACCTGCGGTGGCGGCCGCCGAGGACCGAGTGGTCGTCGCCTGGTTCACCGGCGCCAACGACCAGCCTGCGGTCAAGACTGCCCTTTCGACCGACGGCGGAGCCACCTTCGGGCCGGCCCTGGAGCTCGACGCCGAAGCACCCATTGGCCGCGTCGACGTCGCGGTCACCGACAACGGCGCTGCCTGGGTCACCTGGCTCGCCCGGACACCAGAAGGCGCAGCCGTGCGTCTAGCGGCCCTTCGTCTCGGCGAGAGCGACCGCCCGACCCAGGCGGGACCGCCGGCGACGCTGGCCTCGACGGGCGGGGCGCGCTCGTCCGGCTTCCCACGCATCCTCGCGCTCGACCTCGGCCGGTTGCTGGTCACCTGGGTCGACACGGCGAACGGCCAGCGGGTTCGCGCGGCATGGGTCGAGCTGGCCGACTAGCCGACGCGCCACCGCAGCCTCGCCGCTCCGCTCGGGCGGGGGCCCTAGCGCGCGAAGTCCCCCAGAAACAGGAGAGACGACGAGATGACCATGTCGACCCCCCAGGACGCGACGGACCATCGGCCCCGATCCGCCACGGTGATCGTGCTCGCGTTGCTGCTCGCACTGCCGGCACGAGCGAGCGACGACGACGCCTTCTGGCCGGGCACGCGCTATGACGCGGCCATCCCGACCTTCGAAGCCGTGCTCGGCTACGAGCCGGCAACCTGGATCGCCTCGCCCGAGGACATCGTCCGCTACTTCGAGGCGCTCCAGCGCGCAGCGCCCGACCGCGTGCGGGTCTGGGAGTACGCCCGGAGCTGGGAGAACCGACCCCTGATCTACGCCGCGGTCGGCTCCGCGCGCAACATCGCTCGGCTCGACGAGATCCGCGCCGGCATGGGCGCCCTAGCCCAACCTGCGCGCACGTCCGAGCCCGACGCGGAACGGCTGATCGGCACGCTTCCCGTGGTGGTGTGGCTGGGCTACGGGGTCCACGGCAACGAGATCTCGTCGCCCGACGCCGCGATGCTCACCGCCTACCACCTGCTGGCGGCGCAAGACGACCCGGTGGTCGACGAGATCCGCGAGCACGCGCTGGTGCTGATCGATCCATCGCAGAACCCGGACGGGCGCAACCGGTTCGTCCAGAACTTCACCCAGAGCTACGGCATCGTCCCCGATCCCGATCGCCGCTCCGCCGAGCACGACGAGCCCTGGCCGGGCGGACGCACCAACCACTATCTGTTCGACCTCAACCGCGACTGGTTCGCACTCACCCAGCCGGAAACGCGGGGGCGAGTGCGGGTGCTCCAGGAGTGGTTCCCGTCGGTGTTCGTGGATCTCCACGAGATGAGCGGCGACTCCACGTACTACTTCGCGCCGGAAGCGGTGCCCTACAACCCGCACCTCACGAGTGAGCAGAACGCCAAGCTCGAGCTGTTCGGCCGCAACAACGCGAAGTGGTTCGACCACTACGGCTTCGACTACTTCACGCGCGAGGTCTACGACGCCTTCTACCCGGGATACGGCGCGAGCTGGCCCGCCTACTACGGCGCCGTGGCGATGACCTACGAGCAGGCCTCGCCTCGCGGGCTGTCGCTGTTGCGGGCCGACGGCGACGTGCTGACGTTCCGCCAGGCGGTTCGTCATCACTTCGTCGCGTCGGTCTCGACGGCGGAGACCGCGGCCGCCAACCGCGAGCTGCTGCTGCGGGACTTCTGGCGCTACCGCCGGAGCGCGATCGAGGAGGGCGGGAGCGGCGACGTGCGCGTGATCGTGCTCCCCTACAGCGGCAACCTCGCCAACGTCGACAAGCTCGCCGGCTTGCTGGTGCAGCAGGGCGCCGAGGTCCGGCGCGCCACCGCGGAGATCACGAGCTGCGGCCTCCGCTACCCGGCAGGCAGCTACGTGGTGTCGCTATCCCAGCCGACCAAGCGACTGCTGCGCAACCTGCTCGACCCCGCGGTGAGGATGGACGACGTCTTCCTGGCCGAGCAGGAGCGCCGGCGAGCAAAGCGGATGGGCGACCAGATCTACGACGTAACGGCCTGGTCGCTGCCGCTGCAGTTCGGCATCGAGGCCCGACCTTGCGCGGGCTCCGCGAGCGGCCCGACCGAAGACGCCGGACCCGAGCTCGTGCGCCCTGCGGTCCCAAGCCGCAGCGACGCGCAGGTCGCCTACCTCGTGCCATGGACTGGCAATGCCGCAGCCGCTTTGCTGGCGCGGGCCCTCGACCAAGGTCTCATCGCGCTCAGCCCGCAGGTCCCGTTCACCCAGGCGGGTCGTCGCTACCCGGCGGGCACGCTGGTGTTCAAGCTCGACGACAACCCCGCCGACCTCTACCAGCGGCTCGAGGTCCTGGCTGCCGAGACCGGCGCCGAGGTGCCGGCCACGGACACCGGATGGGTCGAAGAGGGGGTCAACTTCGGCAGCGCTCGGGTGGCGCGGCTGCGTGCTCCGCGCGTGGCCCTCGCTTGGGGCTCGCCGACCTCCTCGTACGCCGCGGGCGCGACCCGTTTCGTGCTCGAGCGTCGCTACGCCTATCCCGTCAGTGTGATCCGCACCGCCACTCTCGCTAGCGCGGACCTGTCGCGCTATCAGACGCTCGTGCTGCCGCCGGGGCGCGACTACCGCGCCGTGTTCGGCAAGGACGGTGTCGCCAAGCTCCAGGCCTGGGTCGAAGCGGGTGGCACGCTGGTCGCGATCGAGGGCGCGATCGACTTCCTCGCCCACGAGGACGTGGGCCTGCTCGCCACCGAGCGCCAGAAGATCTCGCGAGGCTCGCTGGACGACGGCGACAGCCTGCTCGAGTCCGAAGCCGACTACCGCGCCACGATCCGGCCGGAGTCGACCGAGCCCGACGCGGTCGCCGGAGTGCTGCTGCGCGCCCATCCAGATCCCGACCACTGGATGACGGTTGGGCTGCCCGAGACCGTGCACGTGCTCTACGGCGGCAGCGCGGTGTACCGGCCGCTACGACTCGACGCTGGTTCCAACGCGCTGCGCTTCGCGGGGCCAGACGAGCTCCTCGCGAGCGGCTACATATGGGAGGAGAACCGCAAGCTGCTGGCGCACAAGCCGTTCGTGATGGTGGAGGAGCACGGCCGAGGTCTGGTCATCGGAATCACCGCCGATCCGACCGTGCGCGGCTACCTCGACGGGCTCGATCTCGTGCTGCTCAACGCAGTGCTACGCGGTCCAGCGCACGCGCGCCCGACGTGGCGATGAGGCGTGGCGCTCGTCGCCGCTCCATTCTCGACCGGCTCAGCAATGTCGGTTGACGTTCCGAAGTTCCCGACAAGGAGGAACCCATGAGTTTCGCTTCAGAGTTCCGAGAGTTCGCCGTCAAGGGCAACGCCATCGACATGGCGGTCGGCATCATCATCGGTGGAGCGTTCGGCAAGATCGTGACGTCGCTGGTCAACGACCTGATCATGCCGCCGTTTGGACTGTTGCTGGGCCGTGTCGACTTCAACAGCCTCTTCGTCAACCTGGGCGGGGGCGACTACCCGTCGCTCGACGCCGCCAAGGAGGCGGGCGCACCGGTCCTGGCGTACGGCAGCTTTCTACAGACGGCGCTGGACTTCGTGATCCTCGCCTTCGTGCTCTTCATGATCGTGCGCGCCATGAACCGGCTGCGTCGCAAGGAGGAAGCAGCGCCGGCACCGGCGGCACCGGCCGAGGAGGTCGTGCTGCTGCGCGAGATCCGCGACTCGCTCAAGGCGAGCTGACACGGAGGGAGCAGCCTTGCCAGCCACATTCCGGCTCGCGCGCGACACGGATGCCGCAGGGGTGCTGGCGATCTACGCTCCGATCGTGACGGACACCGCCATCTCGTTCGAGCTCGAGCCGCCGACGCTCGAAGACATCGGCCGACGTATCGCCCGCGGTGAGCACTGGCCGTTCCTGGTCTGCGCCCAGGACGATGATGTTCTCGCTTACGCCTACGCGGTGAGCTTCCGAGACCGCCCGGCCTATCGATTCACGGTCGAAACCACGATCTACGTGGCCGAAACGGCGCGGAGACGCGGCGTCGCCCGCAGGCTCTACCGATCGCTGCTGGCCTGCCTCGAGGTGCAAGGCTACCGGCGCGTCGTCGCGGGCATCACGCTGCCGAACGTCGCGAGCGTCGCGCTCCACGAGTCGCTCGGCTTTCGCAAGTGCGCCCACCTCGAGCGCGTCGGCTGGAAGCTCGGGGCCTGGCACGACGTCGGCTACTGGGAGCGACCACTGCTGACGGAGCACGGAGCCGACCCCCCCGCCGCGGAGCCGCGCCGCGCCTCCGAGCTCTCGACCGACCCGAGCTTCGTGCTGGCCCTTGGCTCGGGCCTCGGCGCTTTGGATCGCTGAGAGCGTCTCTTCGCGAACCCACGACGTCGGCGAGCCTTCCGACCGGTCGGTCGGAGTGTGGCCCGAAGCGTTGACCCGCCGGCGGGACGACGCAAGAATTCCCCGTCCCCCACACTGGCCCCCCACCGTCTTCGACGTCGTCGGCTCCCTTATGGAGCCGCCCTCCTGGGGCCAGTACACTCAGCCAGCCTGAATCCCTCGCTCGGGTGCCGCCCGTCGGCTCCGAGTGCGCGCGCGGAGGCGCGGCTCTCGCCGCTGGAGGCGTTTCGTGAAGATCGCGGTACTCAAGGAGTCCCTGCCGGGAGAGCGGCGCGTTGCCCTGCTGCCTGGCAACGTCACTCGCCTCGCCCGCCTCGGCTACGAGGTGCTGGTCGAGTCTCACGCGGGCGTTGGTTCGGGCATCGCGGACCAGGAGTACTCGGCCGTCGAGGCCGGCCTTGGCAGTCGTAGCGAGATCCTCCGCGCCGCCGACCTGGTGCTCCAGGTGCGTGGCCTCGGCGCCAACCCCGATTCCGGCAGGATCGACCTCGACCTCCTGAGGCCGGGCCACACGCTGGTCGGGATGCACGAGCCGCTGTGGCGCCCAGAGGCGGTGCGCGACCTCGCCGCGCGCGGCGTCACCGTGCTCGCTCTCGAGACGATCCCTCGCATCACGCGCGCCCAGACCATGGACGTGCTGTCCTCGATGGCCACGCTGGCGGGCTACGGCGCGGTGGTTCTCGCCGCGCGGCGGCTGACCAAGATCTTCCCGATGTTGATGACCGCTGCCGGCACCATCGCGCCGACCAAGGTGCTGGTGCTGGGCGCAGGGGTGGCGGGCCTGCAGGCGATCGCGACGGCACGCCGAATGGGCGCGGTGGTGGTCGGCTACGACATCCGGCCGGCGGCCATGGAGCAGATTCGCAGCCTCGGCGCCAAGGTCGTCGAGATTCCGGAGGCCACACCGGCCGCGGCCGAGGATCGCGGCGGCTACGCCCGCGAGCAGGACGAAGACCAGCAACGCCGCCAGCGCGAAGCGCTCGCCGCCGCCGTGGCCGAGAGCGACGTCGTGATCACGACGGCGGCTGTTCCCGGCGCCCGCTCGCCGCTCCTGCTGACACGAGAGATGGTCGAGCGCATGCGCCCGGGGTCGGTGGTCGTCGACCTCGCCGCGGAGCGCGGCGGCAACTGCGAGCTGACCGAGGCGGACGACGAGGTCGAGCACCGGGGCATCCTGGTGCTCGGACCCACCGACCTGCCCTCGCGCTACGCGCGCCACGCCAGCCAGATGTTCGGCAACAACGTCACCGCGCTGCTCACGCATCTCACCAAGGACGGAACGTGGACACTCGACCCAGCCGACGAGATCGCGCGTGAGGTGACCGTGGCACTCAACGGCGAGGTCACCCACCCGCGGGTGCGGGAGAAGCTCGGGCTGGCGCCGCTCGAGGTGGCCGCCCAACCGGCTCCGAGCGGCGACGCGACGGCTCCTGGAGGAATCGCACCGTGACGTTCCTGGTCGCCTTCACGTTGTTCGTGCTCGCCATCTTCCTCGGCGTCGAGCTGATCACCAAGGTCCCCCCGACGCTACACACGCCTCTGATGTCCGGGTCCAACGCGATCTCGGGCATCACGGTGGTGGGTGCGGTGCTGGCTGCCGGCGCGGGACACGGCACCTTCACCCAGGTGCTCGGCTTCTTCGCCGTTGCCCTTGCGACCGTGAACGTCGTCGGGGGCTTCCTGGTCACCCACCGCATGCTCGGCATGTTCCGCAGGAAGGGCTGATCGGTGTCGCCGTTCGCCGGAATCGGCTACCTCGTCGCCGCCGTTCTCTTCATCCTCGGGCTCAAGGGACTCGGCCACCCGCGCACGGCGGTGCGCGGCAACCTCTTGGGCTCGCTCGGCATGCTGATCGCGGTGGTGGTGACGCTGCTCGAGCAGTCGATCGTCGACTATCGCGCCGTCGTCGCTGGTCTCCTGGTCGGCGCGATCGCTGGCGCGCTCCTGGCGCAGCTCGTGCGCATGACCGCGATGCCGCAGATGGTGGCGCTGCTCAACGGCTTCGGTGGCGTCGCCTCGGTGCTGGTGGCGATCGCGACGTTGTTGCAGGAGCGCGACGCCGGACGCCTGATGCTCCAGACATCCATCGCCGCGTCCGCTTCGGTGCTGATCGGCGCGGTGACATTCACCGGCAGCCTGATCGCCTTCGCCAAGCTCCAGGAGCTGATGAGCGGGCGCTCGATCGGCTTCCGCGGCATCCAGGCGTTCAACGCCCTCCTGCTGCTCGGAGGCATCGGGTTCGGCGCGCTGCTCGCGAGCAACCCGGACGCCGAGATCTGGCTGTGGGGCCTGGTCTTGGTCGCCGGCCTGCTCGGGCTGTTGCTCGTGCTGCCGGTCGGCGGTGCCGACATGCCCGTGGTGATCGCGTTGCTCAACTCCTACTCGGGCCTCGCTGCGGCGGCGACCGGCTTCGTGCTCTCGAACAGCCTGCTGATCATCGCCGGGTCGCTCGTGGGCGCGAGCGGACTGATCCTCACCCGCATCATGTGCCGGGCGATGAACCGCTCGCTCGCCAACGTGCTGGTAGGGGGAGGCACGGCCTCGGGGCCTGCAGCCGATGCCGACTCGGTCTATGCCGGCAAGATCAAATCGGCGGGGCCCGACGAGATCGCGATGCTGCTCGAATCGGCACAGCGGGTAGTGATCGTGCCCGGCTACGGCCTCGCAGTGGCGCAGGCGCAACACGCGGTGCGCGACCTGACCAACACACTCGAGGCCAGGGGCGTCGAGGTCGAGTTCGCGATCCATCCGGTCGCCGGGCGCATGCCCGGACACATGAACGTGCTGTTGGCCGAGGCCGAGATCCCGTACGAGAAGCTCAAGGAGATGGACGAGATCAACCCCTCGTTCGCGCAGGTCGACGTCGTGATCGTGCTGGGTGCCAACGACGTGGTGAATCCACTCGCGCGCACCGATCCGCAGAGCCCGATCGCCGGCATGCCCATCCTCGACGTAGACAAGGCGCGCACCGTGGTGGTGGTCAAGCGCTCCCTGTCTCCCGGCTTCGCGGGCATCCCCAACCCGCTGTTCGCCGCCGACAACTGCCTGATGTACTTCGCCGACGGCAAGAAGGCCGTGATCGACCTCAATCAGGCGTTGAAGAACGTCTGACGGCCGAGCTACCGCGCAGGGAGGGCGCGCTCCCTCCGCTCAGAAAGAGTAGCTTCACGACGTTGGCCGCGCGACGCCCCACACGTTCCATGTGGCGGGCCGCCAGCCCGGCAGGTACATGGCCGAGGGCTCCTCGACGCTGAAGCCGCCCGCGGCGAGCAAAGCGGGGACATCCCGGTTGAGATGGCAGCCGCCCGCGAAGCGCCGCCAGAGCGGAGTCACTCGGTCCTGCCACTTGCGCACCGCGGGATCGGGCGCGGCGCCGTGCTCGCAGAACAGGAGCTGCCCGCTGGGGCGCAGCACCCGCCGGATCTCGCACAGCGCCGCGTGTGGCTCGGGCACGGTGCACAGCGTGTAGGTGAGCAGCACGGCGTCCACAGCCGCGTCCGGGAGCGGTATGCGCTCGGCTCCCGCCTCGAGCAGCTCCACGTCGCGCCCCAGCGCACGGGCGCGCCGCGCCGCAAGCACCAGCATCTCCGGCGACGGATCGATGGCGACCAGGCGCCGAACGCGGGAGGGATCGTAGTGCTCCAGGTTGTGCCCGGGTCCGATGCCGACCTCCAGCACCTCGCCTTGGGCCTGCGGCACGACCTTGCGCCGCTGGCGATCGACCACGGTCAGCCCGCACGCCCAGTCGATCAGGCGGGGCAGTACGCGACGCTCGTAGAAGCCCATGGACCTGCGACCTCCTCTGCGATGTCCTGAAAAACCACTCCCGGACGGAGCTCCCTTGGAGGGGCGCTCCGGAAGAACCGCCCTCAATCGCCCAGGCAGATGCCAAGATCACGGGCGGTGCACACGGTGTCGCTGTCGAGCGGCACGCGCTTCATCCTGCCCATCACCTGCGCTAGCGGCACGGTCACGACATCAGGGGGATCGAGCGCCACCATCACGTCGAACAGGCCCGCCTCGACGGTGCGGACCGCGGCGGCCCCGAAACGCAGCGACAACAACCGGTCGAGCGCAGTGGGCTGGCCGCCGCGCTGCAGGTGGCCGAGCACCACGCAGCGCGCCTCCTTGCCCGTGGCCTCGGCGATGCGACCGGTCACCAGCTCGCCGATGCCGCCGAGCTTCTCGACGCGGCCGGCGGTGGCCGTGGCCTGCACCACGCGTTCACCATCCACCGGTAGCGCGCCCTCGGCCACCACCACGATGCTGAAACGCTTCCCGCTACGCTCGCGCTCGCGTACCTTCTCGAACACTCGCTCCCAGTGGAACGGGATCTCCGGGAGCAGGATCACGTCGGCGGTGCCGCCGACTCCGGCGTGGAGCGCGATCCATCCGGCGTAGCGGCCCATCACCTCCACCACCATCACCCGCCGGTGCGCGTCGGCGGTGGAGTGCAGCCGGTCGATGGCTTCCGTCGCGACCGACACCGCCGTGTCGAAACCAAACGCGACCACCGTGCCTTCGAGGTCGTTGTCGATGGTCTTGGGCACTCCGACCACCGGCACTCCGTGCTCCGCCAAACGATGGGTGAGCCTCATCGTGCCGTCGCCGCCAATGACGATCAACGCGTCGAGCCGGAGCGTGCGGAACCCAGCCACCGCATCGCCGATGCGATCGACCGTGCGCTCGACCCCACCGGCGTCGACCACCCGCTGCAGGAACGGGTCGCCGCCGCTCTGGGTGCCCAGGATGGTGCCGCCGATGTGGGTGATGCCCCGGACCGCGGCGCCGTCGAGCATCCTCGTGCCCTGCGGGTCGAAGAGCCCCTCGAAGCAGTCCTGGAGCCCGACCACCTCCCAGCCGCGCCGGAGCGCCGCGAGGGTGGCGGCGCGGATGACCGCATTCAGGCCTGGCGCGTCACCGCCGCCGGTCGCGAGACCGATGCGGCGGATGGCGGGCACGGCGGACGTGATCTCTGCCACCCAGGCAGTGTAACGGAGGGGTACCCGTCCGCAGCGAGGCCCTGTCCTCCCAGACTGCCGCCGACTGCCGCCGACTCCCGCCCGCCCCCAGTCCGAAGTCCGCTATCCTCTCCACCGCCTCGTCCGAGCGGAACCACTCGATGTCCACCGCCATCGTAGAGATCTACGGCCGCGAGATTCTCGACAGTCGCGGCAACCCCACCGTCGAGGTCGATGTCGAGCTCGAGGACGGATCGGTGGGTCGTGCCGCGGTCCCGAGCGGCGCCTCGACGGGGACGCACGAGGCGATCGAGCTGCGCGACGGCGGCAAGCGCTACGGCGGAAAGGGCACGCAGCGCGCGGTCTCGAACCTCGACGAGATCGCCGAAGAGCTGCGCGGGCACGACGCATCAGACCAGTTCGGGCTCGACGAGACCTTGATCGCTCTCGACGGCACCGAGGGCAAGTCCCGGCTCGGCGCGAACGCGATTCTCGGAGTCAGTCTCGCCGCCGCTCGGGCCGCGGCAGGGGCCGTCGGCCTGCCGCTCTATCGACACCTCGGCGGGATCGCGGCGCACGTGCTGCCGGTGCCCATGCTCAACATCCTCAACGGCGGCAAGCACGCCACGGGCAGCGCCGACTTCCAGGAGTTCATGGTGATGCCGGTGGGGGCCGAGACCTTCGCCGAGGGCTTGCGCTGGGGCGCCGAGATCTACCACACCCTCGGGAAGCTGCTCCACGATCGCGGTCTCGCGACTACGGTGGGCGACGAGGGCGGCTTCGCGCCAGCGCTCGGCGGCAACGTCGAGGCCGTGGAGCTGATCCTGCGCGCGATCGAGCGCGCCGGGTATCGCCCGCACACCGACGTCGTGCTGGCGCTCGACCCGGCCACCAGCGAGATCTACGACGCCAAGACCGGCCGGTACCGGCTGGCCATCGAGAATCGCGAGCTCGAGAGCGCCGAGCTGGCCGAGCTGTGGGCGGACTGGGCAGCCCGATTCCCCATCGCGAGCATCGAAGACGGCATGGCCGAGGATGACTGGGCAGGTTGGTGCACCCTCGAGCAGCGGATCGGTGACCGCGTGCAGCTCGTGGGCGACGACCTGCTGGTGACCAACATCGACCGCATCGACAAGGCGATCGCCGAACGTGCCTGCAACGCCCTGCTGTGCAAGGTCAACCAGATCGGCACGCTCACCGAGGCGCTGCGCGCGATCGAGAGGAGCCGGGCCGCGGGCTGGGGCGTGGTGATGAGCCATCGCTCCGGCGAAACCGAGGACACCACCATCGCCGACCTCGCCGTGGCTTTCAACACCGGACAGATCAAGACCGGCGCGCCGGCGCGCTCCGATCGCGTCGCAAAGTACAACCAGCTCCTGAGGATCGAGGAAGAGCTGGGTGAGGCGGCGTGGTACCCGGGGGCCGAGGCGTTGGCACGGCCGCGGCGCTGAGACGCTCCGCCCCGGCTCAGCCCGGCTGCACCAGCAGCACCTGCAGGTCTGCGACGTTGGTGCCAGTAGGACCCGTGCGCAGCAGGTCGCCGGCGGCGGCGAGCGCGCGATAGCTGTCGTTGTCGGCGAGCGCTGCGGCGGGATCGACGCCGGCTGCCCGGCAACGCTGGAGCGATGCGTGGTCGACCAGCGCACCGGCCGCGTCGGTCGGTCCGTCGACTCCGTCGGTTCCGGCGCTGAGGAAGCACCAAGGACGGCCCGCCAGCCTCTCCGACTCACGCTCGGCCAGGAGCGCGAAGGCCAGCGCGAGCTCTTGGTTGCGGCCCCCCCGGCCGACGCCGCGGACGGTCACGGTGGTCTCGCCCCCGCTCACCCGGGCCACGCGCCTCGGCGGGCCGGGTGAGAGCGCAAGGATCCATTGCTCCGCGGCATCCCGAGCCTCTCCGACGACGGGCCGCTCTTCGCGCGCCACCTCGAACCCGGCGCGCTCGGCCTCGGCTGCCATCGCCGCCACACTGCACGCGTTGGTCGCCACCACCTGATGTCGGATGGCCAGGAACGCTACGTCTCCCGGCTTTGGAGTCTCCGCGATCTGACCTCGAGCGCCCCGCCGAAGGCGCTCGCGCACCGCTTCGGGAGCCTGCTCGTAGACGCCGTGACGAAGCAGCACGGCCTCGGCCTCGGCGAAGGTGGAAGGGTCGGGGTACCACGGGCCGCTCCCGATCACAGACAGGTCGTCGTCCGGCACGTCCGAGAGCACCAGCACTGTTGCCGGCCGCGGCGCCACGAGACGCGCGAGCCCCCCACCCTTGAGGCGCGACAGGTGTTTGCGCACGGCGTTGAGCTCGCCGATCGATGCCCCGGCGCGTAGCAGCAGCTCGGTGACCCGAACCTTGTCGGCGAGCGTGATGTTCTTGGTCGGCGCCGCGAGCAGCGCAGAGGCGCCGCCCGAGAGCAGGGCCAAGAAGCGCTCGGCTCCGCCTGCATCGGATGGCGTCGCCGCGCACCGCTCGAAGGCCCGAGCCGCTAGCTGGCTGCCTCGATCCGGCAGAGGATGGCTGCCGCGGCGCCATACCAGCGGCCAGGAGCGCAGCTCGACCGGCACCGGCTGCCGGTCCCCACCGCTGCGCCGGGACGCCGCTAGTGCCTTCGGCTCCACGACCACTCCGGCCACGGGTGCAACTGAGAGAACGGACCGCGCGCCCAGCGCCATGCCACGCGCCGCCTTTCCGACGGCGAGGAGCGCCCAGCGGTCCTCTGCGAACAACGCGTCCGCGTCGTTGGAGCGCAGGCAACTACGCACCGACTCGACAGGATCCGCCGCTTGCAGCCCGGCGCGGAAGACCCCCAGCGCGACCTGCCGCAGCGCGGGAATCGACGTGTACGACCCGGTAGGAGTGGGCAAGGCGCCGCTCACCCTAACAGCCCGTGGTGAAACCCCCGTGGGCTGCGTTGGGAGCGCCGTGGGGCCGGATGCTCATGCGGTGCGCGGGGAAGGTCTTTCGCCTGCAGAGACTCTACCGGCGGTTCGGGGTTGGCGCGCGAGCGGTGGCGATGCTGGGTCCATCGCTGAGCGAGCGCAACAACGCAGACGGCCCCACGCCGCCCCCTACCAGAGCCGCGCAGCGGCGACGTCGGTGCAGACAGCCTGCCCTGGGCAGCTGTCTGCACCCACCGCGTTGGGCGCGGGGGTTTGCGGCCGCTGGCTACGTTGGGCCTCCTGCACGATGGCACCGCATCGCATTCGTCGGCCACGCCTTGCCAGCGACCGCAGATCCCCGCGCGCAGCCTCACGCGGGTTTCACCACGGGCTGCTAGCCTACGATACGCTCCGGAGCGTCATGATGGTGCAGGGTCGCATCGAGGCCAAGCTACGCGACGCTCTCGAGCCGGAGCTGCTCGAGGTCCACGACGAGAGCCACATGCACGCAGTGCCCCGAGGCTCCGAGACGCATTTCCGTGTCCTCGTGGTGAGCCCACAGTTCGAAGGACTGGCACGGGTCGGCCGGCACCGGCGGGTCCACCAGACCCTGTGCGACGAGCTCGCGCTGGGCGTCCACGCGCTCGCCATCGATGCCTGGACGCCCGCCGAATGGACCGAGCGGGCCGCCCCTTCGGTCTCGCCACAATGCCTGGGCGGCAGCAAGGCGCAGCGCCCCTAGCGATCGGTCTGCCGATCGTCCCCTAGCGATCGGTCTGCCGATCGGCCCAGATGATCGACTGGGTGCCGGGCGCTCCCGTCAGCTCTCGGCGCGCTGGCCCTCGATCCATCGCGCCAACTGCTCCTCGAGCACTGGCAGCGGCACCGAGCCCTGCAGCAGCACGGCGTCGTGGAAAGCACGGACGTCAAAGCGCGCGCCGAGCGCCTGCTCGGCGCGCTGGCGCAGCTCGCGGATCTTCAGCTCGCCCAGCTTGTACGCCAACGCCTGGCCTGGCCAGGAGATGTAGCGATCGGTCTCGGTCGTCACCTCGTGCAGCGACAGCGCGGTGTTCTTTGCCATGAAGTCGATCATCTGCTCGCGCGACCAGCCTTTGGCGTGGACGCCGGTGTCGACCACCAGGCGCACGGCGCGCCACATCTCGTAGGTCAGCCGGCCGAAGTTCTCGTACGGGGTGCGGTAGATCCCGGCTTCGATGCCGAGCCACTCCGAGTACAGCCCCCACCCCTCACCGAAGGCCGAGATGTAGTCGTGGCGACGGAAATGGGGCAGCCCCGTCTGCTCGCGGGCGAGCTCGCCCTGGTGGTGGTGACCGGGCACGGCCTCGTGGAGAGTGAGCGAGGGCAGCGTGTAGAGCGGCCGCTTGTCGAGGGCGTAGGTGTTCACCCAGTAGATGCCGGGCTGGTAGCTGCCTTCGGCGGGACCGACGTAGCGGCCGCCGGTGTACTTCGGGGCGATGTGGTCGGGCACCGGTTGCACTGTGTACGGCAGGCGCGGCAGCGTGCCGAACAATGCCGGCATCTCGCCGTCCATCCGCTTGGCGATGTAGCTCGCCGCCGCGAGCAGGTCGTCCGGCGTCTTCGCGTAGAACTGCGGATCGGTGCGCAGGAACTGCAAGAACTGTTCGAAGCTGCCGCCGAAACCGACCTCCGCGACGATCGCCTCCATCTCCGAGCGGATGCGGGCGACCTCCCGCAGGCCGATCTCGTGGATCTCGTCGGGCGACAGGTCGAGCGTCGTGAACGAGCGGATCTGCTGGCGGTAGTAGCGCTCGCCGTCGGGCAGCTCGTGTGCGGCCAGGCTCTCGCGTGCGCCAGGGATGTACTCGGCGGTCATGAACTCGAGGAACTTGGCGTAGGCGGGCACGACAGATTCCGCGATCGCGCGGCGTCCTTCCTCGCGCAGGCCTTCGCGCTCCGCCTCGGGCACTCCGACCGGGAAGCGGTCGAACGGCGACCAGAACACGCTCTGGGTCGGATCCTCCACCACCAGTGGCGCAATGGTCGCTTCGTACCCCTGCAGCGTCACCCGCGGCGGCGTCATGCCGCGCTCGAGGCCGGCCTGCATGTTGGCGATCTGCTCGTCCATCAACCGCGGCCATGCCCGCAGCCGCGCGATGTAGTCACGGTAGTGCTGCGGCTCGTTCAGGGGCACCTCCTCGGCGAGCCGAGAGAAGCCCATGTGGAAACCCGAGTCGGCGTTGATCGGCATCTGCCAGTCGCCCAGCTCGAACCAGGCGATGCCGTCCTCGAGCTGGCGCTGGAACATCAGGTAGCTGACGCGGTCGGTGTCGTCGAGATCGTCGACTTCCAGCGCGCGCAGCTCCTCCAGCGCAGCACGATCGGCGCGGGAACGCTCCTCGAGCGCCTCGGGTGTCATCGTCGACAGCTCTGCGTTGTAGCGGAAGTCGCCCACCGAGGTGGCGAAGACCGGGCTCTCGCGGAGACGCCGCTCCCACTCGCGGTCGAAGAGGGAATGGAGCTCGTCGGCGGTCGGTTTCCTGGCCGCGGTGGTCGTGTCCGCGACTTCCGGGTCACTCCCGCAGCCGGCGAGGGCGAGGGCGGCGAGCAGCGCCAGGGGGATCAGGCCACTTCGGGGCTGTCGATGGGGGTTCTGCGGCAGCGAGTGAGCTGTCATCTGAGGTTCTCCGTGAGCGGGCCCAATCCTCGAGCTTCCGGAACACCAGAGCCTACGCCACCGCGTGACAAGCTCCACGCGGTGACGATCCCCTCGCAACCCGTGGCCACCGCCGGCGATCCGGTCGACGGCCGCTCCGCCTTCGTGCTCGAGCTGGGTCGCGCGCTGCACCAGCACGGCGCGCCAGCCCACCGCCTCGAGTCGGCGCTCGGCGAGCTCTCGGAAGCGCTGGGGCTCGAGGCGAGCTTCTTCGCGACCCCTACCGCGCTCTTCTCGAGCTTCCGCGGCAAAGAGAAGGATGGCTCCTGGTCCGAGCGGACCCACCTGCGCCGGCTCGAGCCTGGAGCCGTCGACCTCGGAACGTTCGCCGACCTGGATCGCCTGGCGCAGCGCGTGATCGCGGGCGAGGTGGGCCCGTCCCAAGGCACACGAGAGATCCACGAGCTCGAGCAACGACCGTCCCTCTACCCGCGCTGGCTGGCGGTGCTCGCGGCGGCCCTCGTCTCCGGCTCCGCGGCGCGGCTGTTCGGAGGCGGAGCCCAGGAGATCGCGTTGGCGGCGCTCGCCGGGGCCATGGTGTCGCTGCTGGCCCGCGTGAACCGCCTCTGGCCGCCGCTGGGCCGCCTGTTCGAGCTGCTCGGCGCGATCCTCGTCGCAATGCTCGCAGCGTGGGGGGCGACGCTCGCTCCACTCGCCTCTTCGATCGTGATCCTCGCCGGTCTCATCGTGGTAGTGCCCGGTCTCACCCTGACCGTGGGCGTCACCGAGCTCGCGCAGGGCAGCTTGGTCTCGGGCACCTCGAGGCTCGCGGGCGCGATGCTGTCGCTGGTGTTGCTCGGCTTCGGCGCGGCGCTCGGCCAGCAGCTCGCGGTCGCGCTCGGCGCCACCGGGCTCGACGGAACCCCCTCGCCCCTGCCCGGCTGGACCCTGCCCGTAGCGGCAGCGCTCGCCGCGACCGCGTTCACCGTGCTGCTGCGCGCCGCGCCGCGCGACGTGCCGTGGATTCTCGGTTGCGGCCTGCTGACCTGGTCCGCGGCGGCGTTCTGCGCCGCACACCTGGGACCAGTGCTGGCGGCGTTCGCGGGCGCCACCGTGGCCGGGGTCGCGAGCAACGCCTTCGGCCGGCTGCAGCGACGGCCGTCGATGGTCACCCGTGTCAGCTCGATCCTCCTCCTGGTCCCCGGCGCCCTCGGCTTCCGCGGTGTGTCCTCACTGCTCGCCGACGAGACACTTCGCGGCGTCGATACAGTGCTCGACGTGGTGTTCATCGCGGTGGCGATCGTGGTCGGGCTGCTGCTCGCGGGGTCCCTGCTACCACCGCGACAGAGATTGTGATCGGCGAGGAACTTGCCGGCCTCGACCGCAGCGGCGGCGGGGGCCGTTACAATCTCCCCTATGCCCAGCCACGACAGGCAGCTCCGCGGTGCGATCCTGCTCGCGCTCGCCACGCTCGTCTCACCCGGTGTGCCGACTGCCGCCGCGCAGCCCTCGTCGCTCTACGATGACCTCGATGGCTGGCGACGCCAGAACGAGGTCGCGGTGCTGCAGGAGCTCGTCGAGCTGCTCGCCATCCCGAACCTCGCCTCGGACGAAACCAACATCCGCCGCAACGCGCAACATCTCGTCGGCATGCTCGAGCGACGCGGCGCGCGGGCTCGGCTGCTCGAGGTCGAGGGCTCGCCGCCGGCGGTCTACGGCGAGCTCCCTGCCGACGGCGAGGCGACCCGCACGGTGGTCCTCTACGCCCACTACGACGGCCAGCCCGTGGACGAAAGCGCCTGGGCTTCTCCCCCCTGGCACCCGACGCTGCGCGCCGGCTCCCCCGACTCCGACCTGCAGCCGATCGGGCCCGGACCTGCCGCTGGCGCCGACGAGCGACGTATCTACGGCCGCAGCAGCAGCGACGACAAGTCGCCGATCGTCGCCATGCTCGCGGCGATCGACGCGTTGAAGGCTCGGGGGTACCGGCGATCGGTGCACCTGAAGTTCTTCTTCGAAGGCGAGGAGGAGGCTGGCTCACCGCACCTCGAGGCGATGCTGCGGGCGCACCGCGAGCTGCTGGAAGCGGACCTCTGGCTGTTCTGCGACGGGCCGGTGCATCAGAGCCGCCGCCAGCAGGTGGTGCTCGGCGTTCGCGGCGTGATGGGCGCGGAGCTCACCGTGTATGGGCCGCTGCGCGAGCTGCACAGCGGCCACTATGGCAACTGGGCGCCGAACCCGGGCGCGCTCCTGGTCGACCTGCTGGGTTCGCTGCGCGATGCCGACGGCAAGATCCTGGTGGACGGGTTCTACGACCCGGTCCGACCGCAATCTGCCGGCGACCGCGCCGCGCTCGACGCGGCGCCCGCGATCGACGACGCGATCCGGCAGGATCTCGGTCTCGCACGCACAGAAGCCGCCAACGCGCCGCTCGCCGAGCGCGTCCTCTTGCCAGCGCTCAACGTGCGCGGGATCGCAGTGGGTGCGGTAGGAGCCGCCGCGCGCAACTCCATCCCGACCGCCGGGCGCGCCAGCCTCGACTTCCGTCTGGTGCCCGACCAGACCCCCGAGCTGGTGCGCTCGCAGGTGGAAGCGCACCTCGACGCGCTCGGCTGGCACCTCGTGCATGACGCGGACCCCGACCTCGCGACACGCCTGGCACATCCCCGGATCGTCCGCCTCGACTGGGAGGGCGGCTACCGGGCGCAGCGCACGCAGCTCGAGCACCCCGCCGCCGTGGCCGTGCTCGAGGTGGCCGATGCGTGGAGCCTTCGCGCCTCCGGCACGGACCTGCCGGCAGTGCGCGCGCCCATTCTCGGCGGGAGCTTGCCGATGTACCTCTTCGAGGAAGTCCTGCGGGCGCCGCTCATCGTGCTGCCGATGGTCAACCACGACAACGCCCAGCACGCCGCGAACGAGAACCTCCGCCTCCAGAACCTGTGGGACGGCATCTCCCTCTATGCGAGCGTCGTCGCGCGACTCGGCAAAGCCTGGGACTGAGGGCTCGCGCGGCGACGCCGAGCTCCAGCGGGACGCGCCGCGCGCAATCGCGGCGGCCTGGAGCGCCGTGCTCGATCGATCTCGCCGCCTGACGAGGCTGCAACGCGAACGGTTCGGGCGCGAGGGTTACCTGGTGATCCGCCGGTTGCTGCCGCCCGAGCTCGTCGACGCGTGCTTGCGGCCCGCGGTCTGGCGCGCCATGGTGCTCGCCGGACCCACCGCGCTCGAACGTCGCGAGCAAAGCCGCGGCGCCGAGCGCAGCGTCGCCGCACGCGCCTTCACCCAACGAGTCAACCTGTGGCGACTCGACGCTGCGGTGCGCGACCT
The DNA here is from genome assembly GCA_035524895.1 of Thermoanaerobaculia bacterium. Lineage (GTDB taxonomy): Bacteria > Acidobacteriota > Thermoanaerobaculia > Multivoradales > Multivoraceae > DATLFI01. Next base: position 38,481 of record DATLFI010000386.1, read on the forward strand.
GGTCCTGTCGCGACGGCTCGGCAGCGTGGCCGCCCAGCTCCTCGCGGTTCCGCGCGTCCGCCTCTACCACGACCAGGCGTTGGTGAAGGAGCCCGGTGGCGGGCCGACACCGTGGCATCAAGACCAGGTCTACTGGCCGCTCGACAGCGCGGGAGCCCTGACCATCTGGATCGCGCTGGTGCCGGTTCGTGCCGAGATGGGGCCTCTCCGCTTTGCGCGTGGATCGCACATCCTCGGCGACCAGGGCGGCGGACGCATCTCGGAGGAGTCCGAGCAGCGCATCGGGCGCCTGGTCGAAGAGTCAGCACTCCCGATCACTGGCCCGCGCTCGCTCGCCCCCGGGGACGCAACAGTGCACGCGAGCTGGACCCTCCATCGTGCCGAGGCGAACCACAGCAACGGGCCGCGCGAGGCGTTCACCGTCATCTACTTCGCGGACGGCGCGCGGGTCACCGCACCGACTCCAGCGCAACGCGCCGACCTGGAGGCTTTCCTGCCTGGGCTGGAGCCCGGAGACCTCGCGGATGGCGAGCTGACGCCGCTCGTGCCCGGCCCGCTTTCCGACCTCCCCGCCCGATAGCATCGTCCTCCTACAACGGCTCGACTCCCAGGACGCACCCTCCCATGACGCGCCGTACCCTCGGAACCCAGTTGCTCTGCACGATCCTGGCAGCGCTACCCGCATCAGCGGCGCCCATGCCGTTCGCGCACGAGGGTCTGCTCGTGCTCTCGAGCGGCTCGGTGCCCGAGCCGTCGCGCCCCACGCCACGGCTTTGAAGATCGCCTTCATCGGCAGCCACGGCGTCGGCAAGACGACGCTGGTCTACGGGCTCGCCGCCCGGCTCAAGGCGCGCGATCTCTCGCTCGAAGTCCTGGTCGAGGTGGCGCGACGCTGCCCGTTGCCGCTCAACGAGGACACCGATCTCGCGGCACAATCTTGGATCTTGCACACCCAGATCGCGGACGAAGTGGTAGCCGCGACCCGCTACCCGCTGGTGCTGTGCGACCGCAGCGTGCTCGACAACTACGTCTACCTGCTGCTTGCCGCCGGCCACCAACCCCTACTCGAGCAGCTCATCCGGGGTTGGGTGGGCTCCTACGATCTCCTGGTGCACGTGCCGATCGTCGAGGGCGCCACGATGCTCGAAGACGGCATCCGCTCGACCGACCGCGGCTTCCAGCTCGCGGTCGAGGAGCGGTTGCAGCACGAGCTCGAGCGACTCGGCCTGAAACCTGTCCGTCTCGACCCGTCACGACGCGAGGAGTGGGTCGACCGCGCCGAGCAGGCCGCCCTCGAGCTGCTCCGCCCGCCGCAGTTGGAGTTGCTGTGAGCACGACCGGGAGTCGCTTCCTCCCGATCCCTCGAGCTCGCACCGCTATCACTTCACGACAACGCTCGCGTCGAGCACGACCCTCAAGGCCGACCAACCTCCCTGGCTCGACGAATCGTGTCGTCGGAGGCAGGGTGGACGCGGCGGCCACGCCCGGGTACTCCTTGTCGAAATCCGCGACAAGGATATCAGGCGCTAGGAGCACCCTCCGACGGCCGCGGAGTCCCGAGGGAAACGGTTCCTACGGCCGCTACGAGCGTTCAGCTCGCTCGCGTGAAGACGCGCATCAGCGACGGCACCACCACCAGGGTGAGCACGGTCGAGCTCGCGAGCCCGCCGATCAGCGCCCAGCCCAGCGGCGACCACAGATCGCTGCCGGTGAGGGTGAGCGGGAGCAGACCGCCGATGGTCGTCATGGTGGTCAGCAGGATCGGCACGAAGCGCACGACCGCCGCCTCCTCGATCGCATCCACCAGCGCGACGCCTTCGGCGCGGCGACCGTTCGCGAAGTCGACCAGGATGATCGAGTTGTTGACCACGATCCCCATCAGCGCGGCGAGCCCGACGAAGGCCATGAACGAGAACGAGTAGCCGGTCAACAGCAGGGCGCCGAGCGAGCCGACGACCGCGAGCGGAATCGCGCTGAACACCACGAGAGGCTGCACGAACGAGCGGAACTGCAGC
>DATLFI010000387.1:0-21435 GCA_035524895.1 Thermoanaerobaculia bacterium
CTAGTGGACTGTAACGGTTGAATGGTTAGTGGTGACCGGCTTGATGCGCTTGCCAGGATCGTTGTGCCTCCACTTGATCGGCTTGGCGCGCCTGTTGTACTGGTCGATGTACTTGGCGATGCGCTTTGCGAGGTCGGCGACTGAAGTGAAGATGCCGCGATGCAGAAGATCGCGAGCGATTTTCGAGAACCAGAGCTCGACTTGATTCAGCCAGGAGCTATAGGTCGGTGTGAAGTGGAAGTGGACATTCGGATGCTCGTCGAGGAAGCGTCTCACGGTTTTGGACTTGTGCGCGGAGAGGTTGTCCAAGATGACGTGGATCTCCTTCCCGCTCTCTTGATGGGCGACGAGATCTTCGAGGAACGCGACGAACTCGGCGCTGGTATGTCGCTTCGTGGTCTTGCCGAAGACCTCACCGCTGTGGGTGTCGAACGCTGCATAGAGCGAGAGCGTGCCGTGCCGCTTGTACTCGAAGCCGTGGCGCTCGGCGCGGCCCGGAGACAGCGGCAATCGCGGGTCCTTGCGATCGAGCGCCTGAATCGCCGTCTTCTCATCGATGCAGAAGACCGCGGCGCTCTGCGGAGGATTCATGTACAGACCGATGACTTCGGCAGCCTTCTCCTCGAAGTCCGGATCGTTCGAGGCCATGTACCGTTCGAGCCGGTGTGGCTGGATGCCGTGTTTGCGCCAGGTTCTAGCGACGGCCATGTGGTGGATCCCCAGGGCCTTGGCCAAACGGCGAGTGCTCCAATGAGTCGAGCCGTCACGGGGAGACTCCTGGGTCCGGGCGAGGATCTTGGCCTCGAGCTCGGGTGTGAGCACGTTAGCCCTACGGCCTTGGTATCGACCGTACAGCCCCGCCAGACCCTCCGCGAGAAAGCGCTTCTTCCACTTGCTGATGAAAGGAGCCGAACAACCCAACGCCTCCTGGATCATCGAGTACGTGGCCCCGTCCTCGAGCATGAGGAGCACCCGAGCGACGCGGGCATCGTCGGCGCGCCCCTTCCGGCTACGTGCTCGGCGCTCCAGCTCCTCTCGCTCTTCTACGTTCAACGCGACCGCTTGTCCTCTCATGCGGAGGACAGTATCACTAAACGACCATCAGTTACAGTCCACTAGGAGTGCCCCCGCCGGGGATCGAACCCGGATGGCCCCGCCAGAGGCGGTCGCGTGCAAGGCGACTGTGTTTTCCACTTTCACCACGGGGCAGAAGGAAGGCCCGCCGACGAACGGGGGGCTTCGCTTGTTCAGTTCTTCCGCTTCTTGTCGATGTTCATCTCCAGCGGAATCGTGTTCCCGTACTTCGGGGCCACTCGATTCAGTCGATACTCGAATTCCTCGAAGTCATCGCAAGCTCGCATGAGGAAGATCGAGTTTGACAGAAGCTCCCTGAGCGCAGGGTGGCCGTAGTCCGGGGTGAGATGCTGGTGGTGCTTCCTCGGACGGTGGCCACTCTCGCCTCTTGGATTCCTCCGCTGAAGCTCCTTGCGGACGCCTGGGGCCAGACGGTCGTAGATGATGCTGTTGGTCCAATGGCCTACGTACTGCGGCTTCTGCTTTCCGAGTCTCGGGTACTCCAACCCCTTGAGGCGGAACAGCTCTCTATAGAACTCGTCCGGGAAGGTCCGCGTCCACTTCGCCCACTCGTCCGTCAGATATTTGTCGAGGATGATCTGCAGTGCTTGGCGGTCTCGGACTTCTTGGTATCCGGTCGCCTCGTCGACCAGCGCGATGATGCCGAGTCGCGAGAGTCCTCGCATCAGGATCTCGCACTGCTTCGCTACGGGCACCTGCGTCTTAGTCAGCGCTCCAGCGTCTCGCGCTCTCAGGTAGACCTCGCACACTTCAGGAAGGCACTCGGCGAGCAACCCCTCAGCCTCTGAGCCCGTCTCCGTTCTGAATCTGACGGGATTCAGTACCGCCCTCAAGTCCTTGGAAATAAAGGGCTGTAGACTGTTGGCTTCCAGAAAAACCGGCAAGTCGGTCCCAGGGTACTTGCGCCCTCTCCAGCGCCGCCCTAAGCCTTTCATAACGCCGCGTGTCGAGAGAATCCGTTCGCCGCTCTCTAGCACGTAGCAGTGAATCTCCACGTCACCGAGCGTGACGACTCCTGAGTGAGTCGCCCTCGGCTTGAGCGAGCCCTCCTTCTTCCAGCGGGCTTCGGCGGCTAGACGGGAGATCTCGCTGCGCCTCTCATCCGAGAGCTTCTCTGCCCTTGCCCTTCCGCCCTTGGAAGCTCCGAGACGCCCGAGTTCGGCGGCATGCGGGTTCTTCTTCTGGTCATTCAATGGTCTGTCTCCTGGGCCCCGTGCCTTCCTGGGCAAGCATGAGAGCACAGAATGCCTGCCCGCGCAAGCGACATGCTCTTTTTGCACCAGGTATCAAGATAGCTATGCTGGTCCCCCATGGCGAAGACGAAGTCCCCGATCCTCGAAGCCCTCCGGCAGGCCGCTAACGACGAATCCTCCGGGGTCGCGTTCCTCGAACAGCATCGCTGGGGAGTCGATTCCGCGTGCCCCCGCTGCGGCGATCTCGACGTCTACCAGATGGCCTCGAACGGGGGCGGTCGCGAGAAGAACTTTCGCTGGCGCTGCCGGGGCTGCAAGAAGATGTTCACGGTCCGGACCGGCACCGTGTTCGAGGAAAGCCGGCTGCCGCTGCGCGTCTGGGTGTACGCGTTCTGGCGTGCATGCGCGTCGAAGAAGGGCATCAGCGCTCTCCAGCTCGCCCGCGAGACGGAGATCACCCACAAGTCGGCGCTGTTCGTCCTGCGCCGCCTCCGTCACGGTCTCGGCGACGCGACGCCCTCTCGCAAGCTCGCGGGCACCGTCGAGGTTGACCAGACCTACCTCGGTGGTAAGCCGCGCAACAAAGGGAAGAACAAGCGCGGACGCGGCACCAAAAAGACGCCGGTGGTCGCGATGGCAGAGCGAGACGGAGACGGGCGTTTCAGGATGATGGACCGCATCACGGCGGACAAGATCCAGGATGCACTGGCAGAACACATCGACGAGAAGGCCCGGATCATCACGGACGAGCTGAGCGTCTACAACCGACTCGGCCAGAAGTTCGAGGGCGGCCACGAGTCCGTGAAGCACGGCGCGAAGGTGTACGTCCGCGTCGGGACCGAAGTGCACTCGAACTCAGTCGAGGGCGTCTTCTCGCTGTTCAAGCGGCGGCGTGATGGGGACCTTTCACAGCGTCTCCAAAAAGCACCTGCCGAACTACCTGAACGAGGTCGAGTTCCGGCCCAACACCCGGCGTCTCCACGACGGCGAGCGCGTCTCCCGCGCCATCAAGCAGGCGGACGGAAAGCGGCTGCAGTACCGGCGCAGCGTCGCTGCGCCGCCTTGGCTCCCGTGACGCCGATGGATCTCGTTCTCATCGAGTGGCTAGACTCCCACTGCTCGGTCAGCGCCGCCGCGAGGGCTGAAGCGGTCGCCCGGCGAGTAGGCCGTCAGCTGGCGGCGGGGCGATCCACCCGCCGAGGGTCGAGGCATCGCCCACGAGATGGGCCGATTCCGGCGACCTCAGCCGAGAACGTCGACGAGCTCCGCCACGATTCTCATCTCCCCCTCCTCGACGTCGTCGAAGACCATCGGCTGAAAGGACGCGTCGGTCGATCGGGGCTCGAGCGTGATCCGCCGATGCCTCCAGCTCTCGCCTACCGTCTCCTCCTTCTCGGAGCGGTAGACCTTCACCGTGTACTGCCCGTACTCGGGATCGTGGATGTCTTGGTGCTGCGCCAGGACCGCCTGGTCGTTCCGGGTCCCCCCCTGGTGCAATCGCCATAGACACCAGGCGCCGTTGGGGATCCGGCGGTTCATGCTCTCTCCGAACACTTGGGCCACGAACAGCCCCGGTGAGGGTCGAGCCTTGCCGTCGAGAGCCACCCAGTCGAACTCCTCCGGGTTCTCGATCTCGTCCGCCTGCGGAACTTCGTCCACGGACTGCGACTGCGAGAACCGCCCCGCCGCGATCTTCAGGTCGTAGACGGGCACCGCGTTGACGAAGGGCCGGACGTCCTCGGCCGGCACGCGCCGTAGGGGCGACGTCGCCGCTCCGCGAGTGCTCGGGCCCGGCGCGGACTCCTCCCCCGCCTGCGTCGAACGGATTCGCTCGTAGACCTCGTCCAGCAGCCGGCGGGTGAGGAACCGGCGGAGCTCATCGTCTTTGAAGACCAGGGTCACGAAGTCCGCGTTGTCCTCGTGGTGCTCGGCGAGGGTGTCCTCGAGCGCCTTGATGAAGACGTGAGCGAAGTTCGCCTTGTCGTTCGCGAGAGCGCTCATACGGATGTCGTCATCCGCCACCAGAGCGTTGCTGACCCCGGCGAGGAAGTCGTTGATGTGGAAGGGCAGGTCCACGCCGAAGCGCTGGTTGATCGCGTCGATGATCGTGGAGAGCTTCGCCTTCGGCGACTCCGCCTGCCCCGTGCCCGTCTCGCCCGGCCCAGGCAGCGTACCGGGCATATCCTTCTTCAGCTCGAGCTTGCCGTCGGCGTCCGTCTTGATCTTGATCGACGCCAGGATCACGTCGTCGTCGAGGTCGAGCGCCCCGCCGCTCTCGGAGCGCGGCAGCTTGCGCAGCAGCATCCGGCCGAAGGCGTAGAGCTTCTCGAGCTCTGGATCCTGGAACGGGACGACCTGGGCGAGGAAGCCGTAGAGGTTGCGATAGGCGACCAAGCGCGAGCGGAAGGCCTCCTGGAGCTCGTAACGCTCGTCGTCGCCGGCGTCGGGCCCGCCGAGCTCCCGGAACCGGTCGACGGCCGGGTCGAGCCAGGCGTTGAGCTGGGCGTGGGCCGACGGCTCGACGTCCTCGGGCATCTGGTAGAAGACGGCCGCGAAGGCGTCGACCTCGGAGGGCCTGAAGACGCCCGCCTCGACGAGCTCGTGGTGGAGCTCGTAGAGCCGCTGGGGATCGACCTCGTCGCCGGTGGTCGTCGACTCGTAGTAGTCCTGGAACGCCGCCAGGATCTCCTCGCGGTCGTTGACGAAGTCGAGGACGAAGGTGCGCTCCTTGCCGGGGAAGGTGCGGTTCAGCCGCGACAGGGTCTGGACCGCCTGAATGCCGGCGAGCCGCTTGTCGACGTACATCGAACACAGCAGCGGCTGGTCGAAGCCTGTCTGGTACTTGTTGGCGACCAGCAGCACCTGGTAGGTGTCGGAGGCGAACTTCTCGCGGAGCTCGGTCTCCTTGATCCCCCGGTTCATCTGGACCTCCGTGTAGACCACGCCGGGGGCGTCGGGGTCCTCGACCTCGCCCGAGAAGGCGACCAGGCAGCGGATGGCGTGGTAGCCCTTCTTCTGGAGGTAGCCGTCGAAGCTGAGCTTGTACTTGACGGCCATCAGCCGCGAGCCCGTGACCACCATGGCCTTCGCGCGCCCGCCGAGTTGGTGGGCGACCGAGCCGCGGAAGTGCTCGACGATGATCTCGGTCTTCTGAGCGATGTTCGTCGGATGCAGGTTGACGAAGCGGGTCAGCGCCGACGCGGCCTTCCGCTTGTCGAGCTGCGGGTCTTCCGCGATCGTCTTGGCCAGCCGGAAGAACCGCTTGAAGGTCACGTAGCCGAGGAGCACGTCCAGGATGAACTTCTCCTCGATCGCCTGGCGCATCGAGTAGAGATGGAACGGCGCCGGCTTCCCGTCGGGACCCTTGTGGCCGAACATCTCGAGGGTCTTGTGCTTGGGGGTCGCGGTGAAGGCGAAGAAGCTCAGGTTGGGCTGCGGCCCACGCAGCAGCGCCGCCCGCAGCGCGAGCTGGTCGGGAGTCGACAGTTCCTCTTCGAGCTGCTGTTCGTTCAGCTTCTCTTCGAGCTGGCTGTCGGCGAGCAGCTCCTTGACGTTGACGGCCATCTCGCCGCTCTGCGACGAGTGCGCCTCGTCGACGATCACGGCGTATCGCCGGTCGGGCAGCCCCGCGACCTTGTCGCGGATGAAGCCGAACTTGTGGATGGTCGAGATGATGATCGGGACGCCGCTCACGAGCGCCTCGGCGAGCTGCTGAGAGTGTCTGTCGATCTTCTCGACCACCCCCTCCTTGTGGTCGAACTGGTAGATCGTGTCCTGGAGCTGACGGTCGAGCACCTGACGATCGGTGAGCACGACGACCGAGTGGTAGATCTTGCGGTCCTGCTCGTCGTGGAGCGAGGCGAGCCGGTGCGCGATCCAGGCAATCGAGTTCGACTTCCCCGACCCCGCCGAGTGCTGCACCAGGTAGCTCGTGCCGGCTCCGTTGACCCTCGCCGCCGCCTCGAGCTTGCGCACGCAGTCGAGCTGGTGGTAGCGCGGAAAGATCATGGTCTCGCTCGACCACTTCTTGCCGGTGCCGGGATCGACGCCCGATTTCCGCTCGAGGTGGATGAAGCGACCGATGAGGTCGAGGAGACTCCTCCTCTCGCAGACCTCCTCCCAGAGGTAGGCGGTGCGGTGCTTGCCCGCAATCGGCGGGTTGCCGGCGCCGTGCTCGTGCCCGCGGTTGAAGGGCAGGAAGTGGGTCTTCACGCCACGCAGGCGCGTGGTCATCCAGACCTCGTCCGCGTCGACCGCGAAGTGCACGAGCACGCGCTGCTTGAACACGAAGATCGGCGCCTTCGGGTCGCGGTCGGTCCGGTATTGATGCTTCGCGCGCGAGGCCTTCTGGCTGGTCATCGCGTTCTTGAGCTCGCAGGTCACCACCGGTACGCCGTTGAGGCAGAGCACCAGGTCGAGCGAGTCTTCTTTCCGCTTCGGGTCGTGGTGGAGCTGGCGCGCCACGGTGAGGCGGTTCTGCTCGTAGAGCGTCCACAGCTCGGGGCTCTTCCGGCTGCCGGGCTCGAAGTGGGCCAGGCGGACCTCCCGACCGTAGAACTTGAACCCGTGGCGCAGAACCTCGAGCGAGCCCCGCTGCTCCATCACCTTGCAGACCTCCTGGATCAGCAGCGGCTGGAGGTCGCTCTTGAGGATGGCGCCGAGCTTCTCCCAGGTCCTGGGCTGCGTGCTGCGGACGAAGTCGACGAGGAGGGACGGGAACAGAGCGCGCTGTGGGTCGTAATCCCCGAGATCGGCGGGCTCGTAGCCGTGGGCGAGGAGGTGCGCCTCGATGGCGTCCTCGAATGCCTTCTCGGTGTGGACCTTGGTCACGGTGATGCGAGCCGATTGCCGCCTGCCGTCGGTACAAATGCCAGGGAACTGCACGAGATCTTGACAGATCCGCCGGGTTCACTGCTTCGCAGCGGCGCCGTGTCCTTTCGTATGCCCGCTGCCAGATGCCCTGGCGATGTCCCGGATTTTGCCTACGGAAGGCCAGATGTCGCCGCGTGCGGAGCCGGCGCTCGGGGCGCGAGCACGAACCTCGCCCGCTCGATGCGCAGCATGACGAACGGGTTGATCACCCGGATCCCGAGGCCGATGCACACGTCGGGGATCTTTACGCGCTTCGTCGTGCTCGAGGCGCGTTCGTGCGAAACGACCGTACGGCGCCAGGCCAGCGCGGCGCCGATCAGGTAGAAGTCGGCCGACTGGAAGAACTGCGCTTTGGCGGCCTCGAGGTACTCCTGCTGCTGGACCCACTCGCTCACTCGAGCGAGCGCGGCCAGCACCGCCTGATCGAGCGGCAGGAACAGGCCCTCGTCCCGGTCGCGGGCCCACTCGGCCAGATCGTCCTCTCCGGCCAGCAGCTCGTCGCGGACCGGCTCGATGCTGATCCCCTCTCCCCTCCTCTCGTCCAGCCAGTCCCAGAACGCTGGGCAGAAGTCGAACCCGTAGTGCAGGTTCTTGGCTGTGATGAAGACGTTGGCGTCGAGGAGGTACGCCACTACCGTCCGACCCCCAGAGCCTCGGCGAACGCTTCGAAGGTCGACGTCTTCTGGATGCCCAGCAAGGCCCGGGCATCGGAGAAGGACGCACGCCCTTCCCAGAGGCTCACGTAGAGCGCCCGAGCGAAGCGACGGCTCACTCGGAGCCCGTGGGTCGCGTAAAAGTTGCCGCCCGGTCCCTGTTGTCGCTTCAACGCGAGCAGGCGGGTCAGCTCCTCCTGGTATCGAGTCCACATCGCGTCGCGATCGAGGATGCCCGCGTCGTGCAAGCGACGGATGATCACCAGCGTGCTCACCTTGAACACGCGGGCCAGTCGCACGAGCTGCTCGTCGCTCGCCGGCTCCTCGTTCACCCCTCGGAGCTCGCCGGAGAGCTCCGTGAGTGGAACCAGCAGCTCGGCCGCCACGCGGTTGCACCAGCGCTCGATCGCGCCGCCGGATGGCTCGGCAGCGACGGAATCGGAGACGCCGGAGGCGCCGAGCCAGAGATGCGCCAGCTCGTGAGCCAGCGTGAACATCTGCGCCGCCTTGGTGTCGGCGCCATTGACGAAGACCACGGGGGCCAGATCATCGGCGAGCGCGAAGCCCCGGAACTCCTGCGGGTCGAGTGTGCGGTGAGTGTTCGAGCCGACGATCCCGCTGGTCATGACCAAGACGCCAATCTCTTCTGCGCGAGCGACGAAACGACGGAGCGCCTCCGACCAGGAATCAGCGCTGCGCCGCTGGTCGACGTCGAATGCCAGCGTCTTGCTGATCTGTGCCGCGGCCACCGCGGGATCGACGGCGACGCTTAACGAGCCGACGAAGGCCAGGGGACTCTCGCCCAGCATCCGAGACTCCTCGCGGTACCAGGCTTGGCGCTGCTGGCAATCGTAGATGGTCTCCAGCAGGTCGGTGCTCGGCTGCGCGAGCGGCTCGCTGCCCATGGTCCGCAGGTCCGGAATCGGGAGCGAGACCTCGGGCGGCTCTGGCAAGAAGAGGTAGCCCACAGGAGTGTGGGTGGCACTCGCGAACGCCTCGACCTGCTTCAGGGTCGGCTGGATCGCGCCGCTCAGCCACTCGTCGAGCTTGGGGAAGCGCGCTGCGGCGCCCTCGAGCGAGAGCCCGGCGCGTTCGCAGGCCCAACGGAGGAGGGCGGGTCGGATGGGGACGCGAGGGGTCACGGGGTGCGAGTTGCGGAGGCGGCCGCGGTGAGGGTGGCAGCGGTCGAGGGGATGTCGAGCTGGCCGGTGACGGCGGCGGTGATGAGGGCTTGGCGGTATTCGTGGAGGCGAGCGATCTGCTCCTGTGTTACTCGCTGGGTCCTGCGCTGGGCCTCGGCGAGGTTATCGATCCGTTCCACGATCCGGTCCTGCTCCCAAACAGGGGGGCAAGGCAGTCTAAGCTCACGAACCAGCCCACAGTTGAGATGCGGATGTAGTGCGCCGGTCTGAATGCTCTTGAGCGAAGCGAATCCGAAGGGCGAATTGAGGAGCCAGGCGAGGAACCTTCCGCGCATACCTTCGCGAAAGGTCGAGATAACGATCAGAGCATGGCAATTCGCACCTTCCCACTCAGGAGGAACCGCGGCCACCTGGCCGATGTCTCCGGTTTGAACAACCACCACATCGCCCTCGTGGAGGATCGACTTTCGTCTTAGCCCACTCCATTCCTCCGGCACGAAGTAGGTAGGCCGAAAGCGGATGCAGTTGTCCTTGACATGAAGCGACTGGAGGTAGGGAACCCCCTCCTCCACGAAGAGGCCGCGAGTCGGGCCTACGTAGCCGTTGGTGATCTTCGAGCTGACCGTCGCGATTCTTCTCGTCTCCCAGTGCGCCGGGATCTCGCCGATCCAATGGATGCCCGAGTCCTTCATCGGCACGCCGGGGTCCAAGCCCTTGATCACCGCTTGATTGATCAGGGCGGACCGCTTCTCGGCCAGCAGGCAGAGCAGCTTCTGCTTCTTCTCGATGAGGGCGTCGATTCCGGCCGTCTTGCGGTCGAGGAAGGTGGCGATGGCCTCCTGGACTGAACGAGGGGGCAAGGGGATCGACAGACTCTTGATGTCCGGCATGTAGATCGTTTGGTGCGTCGATCCCATACGAAGGCGCTCGAACTCCGGCATCATCGCTATGAACACGTAGAACAGGAAGTCGGCATGCAGCGAGGGACCGGGGACCCAGTTCGCGAAGTCCTGAGTCGTCGCCATTGACTGCGGCATGATGCCGGCGTAGCCCACGGACGCTGTTCTCGAAAGGACGACCGTTCCCGATGGAAGCAGACGTGCCGCCGAGTTCTTCAGCCCGAGCTCGCTGACCTTCTGCTCTGTTTCGCCGAGGTACTTCTGCCGCTGTTCGCGGAGCTGCCAGACGTCGGCGAGGGAGAACCACGGGATCGTGCAGTCCTCCGGGACCCAGTACTCAGAATGCTGCCGGCTCGGTGTATGTCCGGATTCCAAGCGCGCGACGCGACGGAGGTTGATGAGCTCCCAGGCGGGCGGAAGCTCTCCGACCGCGGACCAAACGGTGTCGGTGTCGGTCATACCAATGCCTCGTCGAGAAGACCCCGGATCTCCTCCTCCAGCTCCCGGATCTCCTTCTCGATCACGTCCAGCGCCCGCGGCGGCTTATAGACGTAGAAGTGCCGCGTGAACGGGATCTCGTAGCCGATCTTGGTTTTCGACTCGTCGACCCAGGCGTCGGGGACGTGGGGCAGCACCTCGCGCGCCATGTACTCGCCGACGTCCTCCCTCAGGGGCACGTTCTCGTAGTCGCGTAACTCGGGGTCGGGCTCGGGCTCTCCCTTCCTCCGACAGACCTCGGCCGTTTCATCGCGCTCAGAGAGGGCGTTGAGGACGGCCTTCTGGACCGCCGCGGGAAGGCTCACGCCTTGGGCCTTCACCTCAGCCTTCAGCGCCTTGACGAACGCCGGCCGGGACTTGTAGAGCTTGCCGCCGTCGCGATCGGCCAGGGCGGCCAGGACCGCGCGTACCGCCTCCTGGAGCGCCCGGCCCTCCTCGATCTCGGCCTTCGCCTTCGCGCCCTTCTTCCTCGAGGTGAGGAGGTTCTGCCAGACGCGCTCGTCCTCGAGCCGCTCGATGCGCTCGGCCGAGGCCTGGAAGTTCAGCTTCGCCGGCCGTTCGACCGTGATGCGGCGGAAGGCGAAGTCGGCGTTGGCGAAAACCCGGACGCCGGGATGCGCGTCGGGATCCGCGACGGCCGCGTCGAAGCCGGCGTAGAGCTGCGCCAGGTCGCGGATGTTCTGCTCCGAGAGCTCCTTGCGCTTGTCGCCGAGGCTCTTGCGCATCTTCTCGAAGTAGGCGACGCCGTTGACGAGCTGCACCTTGCCGCGGCGGTTGGGGGCCTTGCGGTTGCTGAGCAGCCAGACGTAGGTGGCGATCCCGGTGTTGTAGAACATCTGATCGGGCAGCGCGACGATCGCTTCGAGCAGGTCGTTCTCGAGGATCCAGCGGCGGATTTCCGACTCGCCCGAGCCGGCCGCCCCCGTGAACAGGGGCGAGCCGTTGAAGACGATCGCGAGCCGGCTGCCGCCGCGCACGCCGCCGTCCTTTCCGGCGCGCTGGACGGGCTTCATCTTGCTCAGCATGTGGAGCAGGAAGAGGAGCGAGCCGTCGTTCTTGCGCGGCAGCCCGGGACCGAAGCGGCCGGCGTGGCCCCGTGCTCCGTGCTCGTCGCGTACTGCCTTCTCCGCTTTCGACCAGTCGACGCCGAAGGGCGGGTTGGAGATCAAGTAGTCGGCCTCGAGGTCCGGCAGACCGTCCTGGGAGAACGAGTTGCCGAACTTGATGTTGTCGGCGTTCTGCCCCTTGATCAGCATGTCGGCCTTGCAGATGGCGTACGACTCGCCGTTGAGCTCCTGCCCGAAGACCTCGAGGCGCGCTTTCGGGTTGAGCTCGGAGAGGTGCTCCTCGGCCACCGACAGCATGCCGCCGGTGCCACACGCCGGGTCGTACATCGTGCGCACGATGCCCGGCTCGTGGAGCGCCTCGTCGTCTTCGGCGAAGAGGAGGGTCACCATCAGTCGGATGACCTCGCGCGGAGTGAAGTGCTCACCGGCGGTCTCGTTCGATTGCTCGGAGAACTTGCGGATCAGCTCCTCGAAGATGGTGCCCATCTCGGCGTTGCTGACGTGGATCCGCGGCTTCCCATCGTCGCCCACGATCGTCGCGCCGCCGGGTCCGCGCCGGTAGGGGTCGAGGTCGACCGCCGCGAACTTGCGCAGCACCAGGAAGAGCAGGTTGGCGCTCTCCAGCCGCGCGATCTGCACGTCGAATCGGAACTTCTCCAGGATGTCCCGGACGTTCTTCGAGAAGGCGTTGACGTAGCCGATGAGGTTCGCCGCGGCGTTGTCGGGGTCCTCGAGCAGCGCCGCGAAATCGAGCTTCGAGGTGTTGTAGAAGCTCTCGCCCGAACCCTTGAGCAGCATCCGCTCGCGCAGTGCCTCGGGCGTCGAGTCCGCGGGGTACTTCGCGGCGGTTCGGCGCACCGCCTCGCGGGTCGGCGCCAGCACCTGGTCGAGCCGGCGCAGGACGAGGAAGGGCAGGATGACCCGGCCATACTCCGACTGTTTGAAGTCCCCGCGCAGGAGGTCGGCGACGGACCAAACGAAGGAGACCTTTTCGGAGAAGTTGTGCATGGTGGGGTCGACCGACTGTGCTCAATGGTGTTCCGCGCTCGAAGACGTCCCTGGACGTACGAGGGCGGGCCTGATCTTCATCTCGCCGTTGATCGAGAGTCCGTCCGTTCAGATCGACGAGTCGCTGGCGAGATACTCCTCGCGCAGGTCCGCCAGCGATCGACCACGCTTGTTCCGCCAAGCGACCCAGCCATTGACCGTCGTCCGGCTGCTGCCGGCGTCTTGAATCCCCAGGAGCGCCGCATAGCTCGGGCTGGTGAAGCGCTTCCCGAGCACCTCGAGCTCGCCGTCCTCCACGACCGAAGCTCGGTACACCTTCCGCTCTCCTCCGCGTGGTTTGTAGGGCATCTCCAGCACCTCGCCGGCGGCGAGCAGATCGGCCTCGAGCAGATCCGACAAGGTGATGTCGTATCGGGCCATGGATCGGCTCTCTGCGCGAGGCTCGATCGTGTCGAGTGTTGGCCGGTACTCCTCGGGCAGCTCGTAGATGACGTTCCCCGAGTTGCCGAACTCCTCGTACTTCCGAACCTCCCAGAGCTTCACCGGCACGCGCAGCGTCTGCGCCCACTCCCTCAGGTCCGACCGCACCTTGTCGATCGGCATGCCGACGATGGGATCGGACTCGAGAATTCGACCGAGCACCTTGCGCACGTCGATCTCGGCGATGTCCTGCTCTTCGAGCTGCTCCAGGAGCGCAGGCTCTTCCTTCAGCCTCGTGACAGCGAGGTCGACGAGGAGCTGGCGGGATGCTGGGTTCGTCGCCGCGATGATCTGCTTCGCCACCTGGGGCGCGATGTGCCGCCAGACGCCGTGGCGATCGAGCTCGGCCTCGACGATGTACCAGCGGGACTCGGCGACGTCGATCACGTACCCATCGGGAACCGTGCCCGCTCCATCGGCCGTCGAAATGAGCTTCTTCGGAAAGTAGATCGCAGACGGCCCGAAAATGAGCTCCGCGTGATCAACCACGACCTGCTCGAGCTCTTCTTCCGAGACGAACGTCGATTCGATGAACCGGCGGCCTTCGAGAATCAACATCGGATGGGTCCGTCCTGACGGTTCTGGGCAGCTTGCCCCTTGCGCGGAACGTCTCCGAGCAACGCGAGCGTTTCGGTGGGATCGTTTCGCGGGGCGCATCCCGCCCCGACGGTCCCACATGCACCACAGGCGCCCGCCGTGGCCGAAACCACGTCATCGAGTGAAGAGATCCGACGCCCGAGGCTAGCACCGTGGACGCAGAGGAAGCCCCGACTGCCGGAGCGAGACTCCGAGCTGTCGCGCAGGGCACGATCGTTCCCACACAGGCTTCCAGCAAGTCGGATGCCGAAGCCTGCGCGTCGTACCTTCAACGAGTCGCAATGGTCGGGACGAGAGGATTCGAACCTCCGACCCCCTGAACCCCATTCTGAAAACCAGGCTCCTCAGACCGGAACGGCGCAAACCCTTGGCGCTGTTGATTCTCTAGCGGCCGCGCGAGAAAACCCTTGCACGCCAAAGGATTTCGGCTTGACAGCCTCAGGGAAGATAGCGGAAAATGGCGGAAGCCGGATACAGCCTCGAAGCACGTCGAGTGTTGAGTCTGTGTTGAGTCCTACTTCCAGGGGGTCCCGACCATGCCAGCCGCCAGCCTCACCGCAGCCAAGATCCGCAAGCTCATGAAGTCGCCGCCGGAGCCCCGCACGGTGAAGGGGAAGACGAAGGGGTCGGAGGTCCTCTACTTCGACCACCACCGCGACGCACCTCGTGGGTTCGGGGTGCGCGTCACCAGCTCGGGCGCGGTGTCGTTCATCTTGGACTTCAGAGCGAACGGACGTCAGCGGCGGTACACGATCGGCGCGAGCCCGGACTGGTCACTCGAAGCCGCACGGAAGGAAGCCCGCGACCTGCGCCAGGTGGTCGACCAGGGTGGTGATCCCCTCGCCGATCGGCACCTTCGGCGAGATGCGCCGACCGTGTCCGAACTCTGCGATCACTACCTCGACCACGCCAAGGCGACGAAGCGAGCCTCGAGCCTCGCCGAGGATCGCAGCATGATGAAGCTGTTCATCCGCCCCGCCCTCGGCAGACACAAGGTGGAGAACGTCACCCGGAGGGACGTGGAGAAGCTGTTCCGGTCGATCGGCGGGAACCCGAACGAACCCACACCCGAGGATCACCCGTACCGCGCGAACCGCGTGCTGTCCCTGCTCTCGACCATGTTCGGCGTCGCGATCGAGGAAGGGTGGGCGACCACGAACCCAGCGAAGTCGAGCAAGAACGGCAAGGGCGGCATCGAGAGGTATCGCGAAGAGGCTCGCGAGCGGTGGCTGTCGAGCGAAGAGATCGGGCGACTCTTGAAGGTGCTCGACCAGCATCCCGGCTCCCCCGCCAGCATCATCAAGTGGCTGCTACTGACCGGCTGCCGCGCCGGTGAGGCTCGGACCGCACGATGGGAAGACTTCGACCTGGATCGAGGCACGTGGACGAAGCCAAGCCATCACACGAAGACGAAGACGACCGAACACGTACCGCTCAGCGCCGCCGCTCTCGCGTTCCTTCACGAGATCAAGACGGCGAAGGCGAAGGCGATCGCCACGGCGAAGACGGCGACCGCGAAGGCGCAGGCCGAGAGCGAGCACGTGTTCCCGTCGCTGGCCGGCGGCGAGATCGAACGCCACAACCTCGGGCACTACTGGCGGAAGGTCCGGAAGACGGCGAAGCTCGACGGCGTCAGAATCCACGATCTGAGGCATTCGTTCGCGTCGCACCTCGTCTCAAGCGGCCTCTCGCTCCACGTGGTCGGCATGCTCCTCGGACACACTCAGGCCGAGACCACCGCCCGCTACGCGCACGTCGCCGACAAGGCGCTCAGGGAAGCAGCCGACGTCATGGGTAGCGTGATCGAGACCGCGAACAACCCCAAGGCCGACGTCGTGGACATCGCCGCCGGCCGGAAGTAGCCCCTCGAGGACGGATCGAGCGCTCAGCGCCTCCAGGATCGACGCGGGGATCGGCCCTACCTCGGGGTCGGCTCCGGTCGCGATCGCTCAGCACGCGCCGCGCTGGCGAGCCGCCGGGCACGAACTCGCTGTTCCACCTCCGGAGCGGGCGAGCAGAGGTCAACCCACTCGTCGTGATCCGGCCAGATCAGGGTCGTCTCCTCGATCTCCCAGGAACACTCAGCACAACCTTCCGTCACCCCTCGCCGTTCGCCGCACGTGTAGCAGTGGCCGCTGGGGGTCTCGACCATCTCCCAGGCGGCAACGTCGAATAGGTCCCATCCTCGGATGCCGCTCGGGCTGCTCATGCGGATCTCGGGTGCTGGTCAGCTCGCCGGATCGACGACCAGCGCCTCGGCCTCGCGCCAGAGCAGCTCGCGGCGCAGGGCTGCCAGGGGTGGGAGTAGCGGCACCGGCGGCTCCTCGACCAGCTCCTCGTCCTCGGGCTCGACCAGCTCCTCGAGGAGCCGGCGACGCAGGCGCGCTGCGTCGAGCCCGAGCGCAGAGATGATCGCTTGGCAGTCGGCGCTGACGAGCCACTGACGAGCGGCGCGGCGTCGCTGCGGCGAGGATCGGCTTCGGCTCCTCGCATCGCGCACTGCCTGTTCAATGATCGCGCCCAGCAGCGCCCGCTCGCCTATGCTTTCCATTCAGTCTCTCCCCAGGAGGGGGACGGCGACCCAAGGGGTCATGGTCCCAGGTCGCCGTCCCCCACGCGAGCCGGTGAGGAGCAACACCGGCGGACGCATCCTGCTCGCGAAGCAAGCCACAACGCGGGCAGGGGCGGGATCGAAACGTAAGTTGTCAAGAGTTAGGCGGGGGCTCCCAAGATTAACGGCTCAAGTATCCGAGTCGCGACAAGCTGCCGTAGTCATCTCAGGTTGCCCAGCGCTCGCCCCCAGGAAGCGCCAAAAGGTCGCCGTCGCGACAAAAGGAAACAATCGATTGTCAAGCTGCCCTGACCAGCGTTGCGAGCTTTTGCTCAAGACCGGCAAGCCGCTCGCGGAGATGTTCGAGCCCCTCGAAGCTCTCCCAGCCCTCGTCGGGTAGCAGCTCGACCAACAGCGCGGGCGGGTTCGGAACACGCTTCCACCCGACAGCGCCCGAGCGCTCATGCAAAACCGCGCCTTCGATCGACGGGATTCCGCTGCGCAACCTGGCCAGCGCCTCGGTGATCTCGTCCGCCTCGTTGGTGTTGGTGTCGATCTTCTCCAGCCTCGCGACCAGCTCGGTCTCGATCGGCTGGAGACGAGCGACGCGCTCGCGCAGCTCCTCGACCTGGGGCTGTAGTCGTTGACGTTGACTGGCAACTCTTTCTTGCTCCGCTCGACGGCGACCGGCTCGACGTTCGGCCTCGGCGTGCTCCTCGACCGCCGTCTGCATCCGCTTGTGAAGACGGAGAAGATCCTCGGCGCTCACGTTGTCAAAGTCGATCACTACGCCATCCTCCCATCCCCGAAGACCACACGTGTTCCGTCTGCAGCGGGTCGACCACCAGGTGGCAAGTTGATGCCGTCCGCTCGTCGCTTGGCTTCCAACGCCCATCGATAGGGATCGGGGATCACCGAGGCGAACTCGGCGTCTCGTGCGATCTCGGCGGCGACTCGCTTCTGTTCGGCGTTGAGCGGCGGTGTTGACATGTCGTGCTTTCCTTTCGGTTCCGGTTGCGGCTCTCGATCGGTGGTGACCGGCGACCAGAAGATGTTGGGGTTCGTCTTCGACTCACGGGAGCCGGGAGGGATTCGGTCGACCCGGCGCACCGTGATAGCGGTCTCGGCGTTGCAGGTGCCATGGTGGCGTTGGCCGCATGCTCTGATCGGCGGCGCGGCTTGGGTCGTGCGAAAGATTGCTGGCATGGATTACTCCTCCTCTTCGTCGTTGTCGTCGTCGGTTGTGTTTGCCATCCGGTCGTCGTCTTCTAGCTCGCACCGCAGTACCTCGATGGCCAGGAGCAGCGCGCGTCGCTCGGGCTCGATCCGGTTGTGATCGGCGAACAGCACGGCTGCGAACCTTGCGTTCGGATCGACGGGGCGGTTGGGTTTCTGTTCCATTTATCGATACCGATTCGAGCGGTCGAAGGGGTCGCTGAGGTCCGCAGGCGGACTGACCGGCGACGCCCCGAGCGTTCCGCCGTGGTCGGCGTCGGCGTGCCGTGGGGGGTCCGGCCACCGCTCGCGCGGTCGGGGTGCAGGTGCTCGTGGGAAAGCGAGATCGACAGCAGACGGCCCGCCTCGATCTTGCAGAGCGCGAGCCCAGCGTTGGCGTCCGCGCACAGCTCGAAGCATCGCGGCACGCCGCTGGGAGCCGTCCTGCTTTCCCCAGGTGATCCGATTCTTCTTCGGGCTCGTCGCAGCAGCTACCAGGACGGCGGCAGCGGCAGCGGCGCGGTCATCGTGAGCAGATCGTCGGTGGGAGACCAGATCTTTCCCACCAGCACCCGCACGGCGCTCGAGACCGCGCAGCTCGCGCAGCAAGTCGGCATCGTCGAGCAAGGTGACCGATCGAGAGTTGATCAACGGCAACAGCGCGAGGTAGTGATCACTGGTCGTAGCTTTCGCAACCTCCGCGGTGATCTTGTGTAGTCGGAACTGCTCGGCTGGAAACTCGCCTGCGAAACGGTCAACGGTGCATCGGGTGATCGAGTACCGCTTCATCTCCGCAGCGGCCTTCGCGATCACCTCCGCGGGATTGTGTGGCGAAGGCCAGGCGCGCACCAGATCCAGCACGCCGGTACCGTCGGCGGCTCTGTGAGCGATCGCGAGCGCTGCTGCATCGCGACGGCCTCCGGACGGGTCGAAGTGCGCGACGTAGCGGCAACCGCGCGCGGGAAGCTGTTCGCGCAGATCCGCGGGAGTCACAGCGTCGAGAGCGCCGACATCGAACAGGGTCGAGAGTCCGGACCGGAACAAGCCCTCCACCTCCGACTGTGCCGCCTCGGGATCTTCCTCGCGCATCCGGGCGAGGTAGTCCTCGGCCAGGCAGGGGTTCATCGTGGGAGCCGACGCCTGCCAGACCAGGACGGGGGAGTCCTCCTCGCCGTGGTGGCGTCGGTGCAGCTCCCACAACGCGCCGGCCTGCCAGTACGGGCTCGACAGGATGATGAGTTTCCCGGAGGTCGTCGCGACTCGACCGCGGGCGACGCGGAGCATCTCCGAGTCGGTCGGCCTGCCATCCGTCGACGTGAAGAAGGCAAGTTCGTCAATGCAGACGATGGAGGCTCTGATACCGCGCACAGCAGCCGGCCGGCATGGGTACGCGGACAGCGAGCACCCGTTGTTCAGCTCGAGGGAGTCGGCGGTCGAGCGCGCCACCTCCCCGCGAAACGCGTCCACCTCCTCGAAGGGCTCCCGGGCGTACCTCAGCAGGGCTCGCATCGCGCCTCGGTGGTCCTGCCCGACTAGCAGCGCATGGGTTCCTCGTTCACCGGTGAGTGCGGCGTGGCTGGCCAGAGCGCCGGCAACCGACGTCTTGCCGGACTGCACTCCGACGATGCAGACCGCCTCGGGATAGCCGCCCTCCCTTGGGCTCTGACGGCCCGTGCACTGCGAGAACAGGGACCGGGCCTCATCGTCCAACGGCTCCCCGTACACAGCGGCTACGAACGCTCGCCATGGCCTCCAAGTGGGGCCAGGGTGCAAGGCGTCGAAGTGGCTCAGAGCGTTCACGACTCACCTCGAGCAGCGCGGGCTTCGGCAGCCTTCTGGCGGACGTAGTCCTCGACGGAGACCGGCTTCTGCCGTCGCTCGAGCCCAACCGCCTGCGCGAAGCGATGCCACCTATCCCACGTCGAGAGCAGCCGGCCATACGCGGCAGCACCAGGACGGGAGTCGATCCCGCGCTTGACCACCTCCGTCATGAGCAGCCGACAACAAGCCTCGGCGTCGACGAGCTTCTCGACCAGGCCAGCGCGCACCGGCTCGCGGGCCAGCTCGTCGGCTCCACCCTGCGCGGCGACCAGCTCGTCGCGGAAGGTCTCGACGTGCTCCCTCAGCTCGGCAGGTAGCTCACCCGTACGCTGGTAGCGTCGAAGGCCGTGCCGGAGGTTCCCTTCGTTCGCTGGGAGGAAGACTCCGCAGCGCGGGCAATTCGTGGTCCCAGCGGGAGCGTCAGCCTCGCACCGCGAGCACCGTACACAGGAACCGGATGCTCCGTTCGGCTGTTCGTGTGTTGATTCTCTGTTGAGTCCCACGTTCCCCGGTCTGCTTTCTGGCGCGTTAAACGCCTGTATCCACGGCACACTAGCACGACTGGCGAACCTGATACCGAATCAGGGACGAACCGAAAGGACGGGCTCGAGGCGGGTGTCCGTTGGGGTGGGTCGAGGGGCGGCTGGTAGCCTCGATCGCGGAGGGGCGACATCACCGAGGACGAAGCGAAGGGTCTCTTGGAGCCGAAGGGGTCCCTTGGGTAACCGAAGTAACGGAAGTAACCGATCCGACCACTATCTCCTTTTCATGACACTCGAAAAAACATGCATTGGCTGGGACGGTTACTTCGGGGACTTCGGTTACCTGAAAGTGGGTCGTATTCCTCCGCTATCCCCGCCATCCACGGCGCGGGGTCGGAAACTCCCGCACGACTGCCCCGTCGAGTGCGACACCCGTTTCGCTCCAGCGTGCCGAACTCTGCTTGTGGAAGAACGCCACCCCTGCTCGGCGGCACGCCTTCCGCATGGATCGCGCCCATACCTTCGGGTCGGTTGACACTCCCTCTCTACGATGTCCCGGTCCGGATTCGCCGCCGTAGATGATCCAATCGATACCTTCGAGATCAAGCGAGCCCGCTAGCGGTCCGAGTGCAGGTTCGTAAGAGACGAACCGGACGACGGCAGGGATCTCGCGCAACAGGTCGGCGCGCCAGGTGTATTCGTTATTCTCGATCGACGTTCCCATCCATACGTTCGGGTATCCGTCGCCCCAATCGTCGGGTAGTAACTCCTCGATCCGCTCTGCTCGCTTGGTGAGCATTTGAAAGTGTACGTCGGGACACTCACGAATGAGATCCCACATCGCGGGACGGGTTCGCTCTGCGGTCGGATGATCCTCCGCCCAGTCCATCAGAGAGCCGACGAACACAAGATACGGTTTGCCAGGGCCAAGGATTCCCGACACTCCACGTGCCGATTCAGCTTGATAACCGCGAACCTTCGCATAGACGCCGCGCACGATCTGTCGCGGTGTGGTGGCAGGTGGTCCCCATACGTTGATTCCCATGAGATCGCGTGTGAGTTTCTCTGCATAGCAATTTGCACATCCGGGGGATACCTTTAAGCAGCCCATCCAGAAATTCGCGGTGTCGTCTGTCCAGGCTATTCGCGTCTTCGTGGCCACGGCGCCTCCCTAAACTTCGGTTGGTTCGAGCGAATCATCCCCGCCATCCGGGCTCTCGAGGTCCGATCGAGACCGAACGAACGATCCCGCGGACGATCCCGCGTCGTGCTCGAGCCTGGGCAGCCGCCAGCCGATCCCGTGGGGTGAGGTCCTGCTGTGCGTAGATGACTCGCCGGCTATCTCCACACCTCCACTTCCCGTCTTTCGCTGCATCGTTCCGGACCGGGACGTAACCCACCTCCGACATGCGGTGTGGCATCTGCCGGGCGGTGCGCGGATCTTGGATCCACCGGTGGAAGGCTTCACTCTGCGCCTGCGCCTTGAGGTCGTCGAGGATCACGGCGGCTGGATTGTCGACTGCGTCCAGCGCGTCCCGTAGGTCGGTTGACTCGCCGGGTTCATTCGCCATCACGATGTCGAAGAACGCGGCCGTCTTCGGTGGCGGAGCCTTCGCGTCGAAGCCGGTGAGGTCGTACTCGAGCAGGAAGGCCGCTACGTTCGCGATGCCGCCGTCCTCGTACCAGCGCCACAGGCTGGTCCAGTAGTCGGCTTCGAAGTCATCCTTCGTCCGCTCGGACCACGCCACGTAGTGCCGTCGATCGTCGGGCGGAAGGAAGAGCCCATCGAGAAAGTGGTTCGACGTGATGATCACTCCGCAGACGTTCGGCACCGGGTACTCGCGCAGGTGCTTCTCGTCGAC
>DATLFI010000388.1:0-6108 GCA_035524895.1 Thermoanaerobaculia bacterium
GAGCTCAGCGGCGAGGTGGCGGCCTTCTCGGAAGCCTTGCCAGGTGCCGAGCGTCACGACGAAAGGCACGCGGCGACGCTCTGGCGGCGCTCCGGGAGCAGAGCTCTCCGGAAGTCTCGGCCGCTGCTCTCCGAGGCGGGGGCACTGTTCGCTCTCGCTACGCCGCTGGCATTGGCGGGTCTGGTGAGCATGGGCCTCTCGATCACCGACGTGGTGATGATGGGTTGGCTGGGACCGACCTCGCGGGCGGCGGGTGCCGCGGCGAGCGACCTCTACTCGATCTTCTTCTACCTCGGGGCCGGCGTGCTCCAAGCGGTGTCGCCTCTGGTCGCCGGTGCGCGCGGCGCGGGCCGGCACTCCGACGTGACCCGCAGCGTCCGCCAGGGGATGTGGGCGGCGATCGCCGTCGCGGTGCCGGGAGCGGTCGCGGTCTGGCATGCCGACGCGATCCTCGCCGCGCTCGGCGTCGTGCCCGAGATCGCAGCGGCGGCCCGGCCCTACGCGAGGATGATGGCGATCACGTTCCTGCCGATGGCCGGCGTGATGCTGCTTCGCCAGACACTGGCGGCGTGCGGCAGACCGCGGGCGTTCTTCTGGGCGATGGTCGGCGCGGTGCCGCTCAACGCGTTGGGCAACTGGGTCCTGATGGACGGGCGTCTCGGCGCGCCCCGGCTTGGCCTGGCGGGTATCGGGCTGTCCTCGGCCCTGGTCGCGACGTTCCTCATGGCGACCCTGGCGCTGAGCATCGGTCGCGACCCGGAGCTTCGCGGCTACCGCTTCTTCGCCGAGTTGCCTCGCCCGGAGTGGCGGAGGCTGGTCGAGATCTTCCGCATCGGCGGCCCTATCGGCGCCGGCAACCTGGGCGAGATGGGCGTGTTCCTGTTCTCGACGGTGATCCTCGGCACGCTCGGGGTCGAGGTGCTCGCGGGTCACGCGGTGGCGCTACGGATGGCGGGAGTCCTGTACGCCTGGCCGATGGGCTTGGCGCAGGCGGCGATGGTGCGGATCGCGCTGGGTGCCGGCGCGGGCGATCGGGCGGCGGTGAGGCAGTCTGCTGGCGTCGCCCTGGCATCGGCCACCGCTGTCGGCGTCGTTCTCTTGGTCGGCGTGCTCTGCTTCCGCGACGCCATCACGGGTGCCTTCCTGGATCGCGGCAGCAGCGCCTTCGGGCTGGCGGCGGTGTTCCTACTGGTGCTGGCGGTGATGCAGCCGGTCGAGACCCTGGCGACGACAGCCGCCGGCGCGCTGCGCGGGCTGTGCGATACCCGGCTGCCCATGATCGTGCTGCTCGCCGGCCACTGGGGCATCGGCTTCTCGACCGGGCTCGCGCTCGCGTTCTGGGTCGGGCTCGGGGGCCTCGGGATCTGGATCGGCCTGGCAACCGGGTCGACCGTGGTCGCGGTGGCGATGACGGCGCGGTTGCGGAGCAGAGTGAAGGGAGAAGGGTGAGGGAGGGCGACCTTCTTCCTTTCATCCTGCACTCGTCGTCACGACCACAGCTCGGCGTGGCGCCGCCGCAGGCTCGCCAGCAACGGCGCCGGATCGAGACCCGTGCCGCAGATCCGGCGGCACAGCTCGTCGGTGCCGTAGCGGCGGCCATGACGGTAGACGTGCTCGTGCAGCCAGGCGCGGAGCGTGGCGAAGTCGCCCCTCGCGAAGAGGGCCTCGAGGTCGCCCAGGTCCTCGCCCGCCTGGTCGAAGAGCTGGGCTGCGAGGATGTTGCCGAGGGTGTAGGTCGGAAAGTAGGCGACCATGCCCGATGCCCAGTGTCCGTCCTGCAGGCAGCCCTCTCGATCGGACGCGGGAGCGAGCCCGATCAGTTCGCGATGGCGCTCGCGCCACGCCTCAGGGAGGTCTCTGACCGACAGGTCGCCGCCGAGGAGCGCCCGCTCCAGCTCGTAACGCAGCAGGATGTGCAGGTTGTACGTGACTTCGTCGGCCTGGACCCGGATCGGTCCGGGCGTCACCCGGTTGACGGCTCGCCACGTCGAGGTCGGATCACCGCTTGCGAAGGTCCGGGGAAAGAGCTTCCCGAGCAGCGGCTGGAAGTGCTTCCAGAATCCCAGGCTGCGGCCCACCGCGTTCTCCCACAGGCGCGCCTGTCCCTCGTGGACGCTGAGCGAGGACGCCTCGCCGGCCGGCGTGCCGTAGTGCTCGGCCGGCAACCCCTGGTCGTACAGGGCGTGACCGGCCTCGTGCATCAGCGCATGGAGGGCCTCGCGCAGGTGGCGACGATCGAAGCGAATGGCGATGCGGCAGTCGTGCGGTCCGAGCTGGGCGGTGAAGGGGTGGGCTGCAACGCCGACGTGGCCGCGAGTGGAGTCGAAGCCGACCGCGTCGAGCAGCACGGTGCACAGCCGGCGCTGCCGCGTCTCCGAGAAGCTGCCCCGCATGACGTCGGGGACGGCGGCGGCCGCGGCTCGTCCCTGCGAAGCCAGGATCTCGGGTAACAGCCGGGCGAGCTCCTCGCCGACCCGGCGCAGCAGGAGGTCGACCCTCGTCGCGTCGAGGTCCGGCTCGTATTCGGCGAGGAGCGGGGCGTACAGGTCGGATCCGTCGGCGAGGCATCGAGCCCGATCGAGCTGGAGCGACAGCAGGCGCTCGAGCCAGGGTGCGAACCGCGGGTAGTCGTCGTCGGCGCGCGCCAGCTTCCACTCGCGCTGCGACACGCTGATGGTCGAGGCCAGCTCCTCGACCAGCGAGCGGGGGACGCGAAGCCGGCGCCCGTAGTGCCTGCGGGCGACGCGCACGTTGACCGCGGCGACCGAGGAAGGGTCGGCCACCAGGTCCGAGCCCTCGAGTTGCCCGAGCCAGTCCTGGAGCCGCGGATCGGTCTCGAGATCGTGGCGGAGACCCGCCAGGAACGCGCCCTGTGCTCCCCGGTGCTCGGCGCCGCGGTCCGGGAGGCTGGTCAGCTCGTCCCATTCGAGCACTTCCTGCGCCGTCGCGGCCATCGCGATGCGGCGCTGGTGCTCGAGCAGGTCTTCGTAGGCGCGCGTGGTGGCCTGGCTCATAGACAAGAAGCTGGTGCGGCGGCGGCTACAATGCCGCCGGTCTGCCTTCCGACTCCTACGGTCGCTGCCTGCCGGCGTCGCATCGTAGTCGAGCTCTCACCGTCCAGGAAGAGAGTCCGCCGCGTGCTCACCCTCGCCGAAGAAGCGGGTCTGTCGGGCTTCCACCTCGCCAGCCGCGTGCGCAGGGCCTTCCTCGCCCTGCCGCCCGACGAGGCGCTCCAGCTCATGGCCGACGTGCGATCCGAATCGGCGCGGCGTCACCTGGTCTACCTGCGCGAAGGCCGGCAGGACGTGATCCCGCTGTTCCCGTGCCCGGTCACGGCGCTTCCGGATCAGCTTTCGTACCTGCACTTCGTCACCCTGACGCTCCAGAACGCGCTCAAGCGGCTGCCCGAGCTCTACTTCCAGGACTTCGAGGTGCGCGAGATCCTGCGCCTCAGCGCCGAGGAGGAAGAGTGGCTCTGGCAGTGCTGGGGGCCCAGCCTGCGTGACAACAACCCGGTGTTCGGCAGGCTCGACGCGGTCATCGACTTCACCAGCCCGATGTGGAAGAGCACGCTCCGCTTCATGGAGCCGAACCTGAGCGGCATCGGCGGGCTGTACCTGGTGCCGGCGGCGGAGCGGTTGCTGCGCGACGTGGTCCTGCCGCGACTCCAGGAGCGCGATCCGGAGCTCGATCTCGAGCTGGGGCCCGACCTCCGCGAGCTCCTGATGCAGGAGATCCGCGAGCATCTCGAGGCGATCGGGCGGCCCGCGCGCACCGTCTGCTTCGTCGAGCCGAAGTACTCCGAGTCGGGAATCGACGAGCAGGAGGGTGTGGCCGAGTACATCCGCGAGCACTTCGGGCTGCGCGTGCTGCACGCCGACCCCAGCGAGCTCGAGTTGCGCGGCGACGAGGTGGTCTACGGCGGAGAAGTCATCGACCTGGTGTACCGCGACTACACCGTCGCGGATCTGATCCAGCTCCGCGAGACCGGAGTCGACGTGAGTCCGATGCGCGAGCTCTTCCGACAGAACCGGGTCATCTCCTCGATCACCGCCGAGCTCGACCAGAAGAGCTGCTGGGAGGTCTTCACCGACGCCAAGGTCGCCGAGCGGCACTTCAACGCCGACGAGCGGCGGATCTTCCGGCGACACGTCTTGTGGACCCGCGTCCTGGCCGATCGGGCCACGACGCTCCCGGACGGCCTCCAGGGCGATCTGCTGCCTTGGGTGCGTCGGGAGCGGGAGACGCTGGTGCTCAAGCCCAACCGCGCCTACGGCGGCGAGGGAGTAGCCATCGGGCCCGCGGTGACGCAGGAGGAGTGGGATGCCGCCCTCGACAACGCCCTCGCCGATTCGAACCGCTGGGTGGTGCAGCAGCTCGCGCCGATCCCGGTTGCGGAGTTCCCAGTGATCTCGCCTGCCGGCGAGGTTCGCACGGAGCCGTTTCACACCGTGCTGGGCTTCGCGCCAACGCAGTACGGCGTGGCGCTGCTCGGGCGCGCCTCGCAGAAGCAGGTCGTGAACATCGCGCAACGTGGCGGTCTGTTCGTCGTCCTGGTCGGGCGGCTCGCGGCGACCCTGCACGGGCCGGGGTAGCCGCCCGAAAGCGAGCGCCCGCTTGACAAGGCGCGACAGCAGCCGCACACTGTTCGCAGTTACCCGCCTTGCAGCGAGTGTGGGCCAAGGGAGCGGTGGTGGCTGCCCGGTCTCCTGGAGCCTTCTGGCGCCAACTTCCGCCGGTCCTCAGGGCCTCGGTCGACTGCGGTTTGCGCGGGCCTATCCGGTCGCACGGCGACCAGGTCAACAGACCAGGAGGATGACTGTGATGTCGCTTCGCAAGCCTCGATTCGTCGTCGCCCTCGCCGCGGTGGTGGGCGTCGGCCTCGTTCTGGGTTTCACGGCTGGTGCGCAGCAGGGCAGCGGTGGCGGTAAGGAGTGGTCGTTCAACGCCACCATCATCGAGGCGTGCTCCTGCCCGATGTTCTGCCAGTGCTACTTCAACGACCACCCGTCCGAGCACCACGTCGAGGGTGAGGGCCACTTCTGCAAGTTCAACAACGCATTCAAGGTCAATCGCGGGCGGCACGGTGGCGTGCGGCTCGACGGTGCGAAGTTCTGGGTGGCCGGAGACCTCGGCGCCGACTTCTCCGACGGCGCGATGGACTGGGCGATCCTGACCTTCGACAACTCGGTGACGAAGGAGCAGCGAACCGCGATCACCGAGATCCTCGGGCACGTCTACCCAGTGCAGTGGGGCTCGTTCACGGTAGCGAGCGATGCCGCGATGGACTGGACCGCGAGCAAGGACGAGGCCGTCGCGAAGCTCGACGGCGGTAAGACCGCGGAGGTCGTGTTGCACCGGTTCCAGGGCATGACCGACGAGCCCGTCGTGATGCGCAACCTGAAGTACTTCGGCGTGCCGCGCAACGACGGCTTCGTGATGATGCCCAACGATGTCGAGGCCTATCGCCTGGGCGACAAGGCCTTCGAGTACCGCGGCACCAACGGCTTCATGATCACCATCGACATCACCTCGAAGGACGTGGCTGCCTCGAGCGGTCCTTGAGTGTGGCCGAGCGGGAGTAGCAGCAGCTCCGGCGTTCCTTCGTGGCGCCGCTGCTGCCGCTGCTGGCTTGGTGGCTTCGGGGTTGTCGACGAGGGCGGCCGGCTCGGCAAGCTATCCTTGCCGGGCTGGCCAGCAATCGTCGAGGCGCCATCGGTGGTTCGCCTCGGCTCGGCACGGGAGTCTCCGATGCGCTACCTCCACACCATGGTCCGGGTCCGTGACATCGACGAATCCCTCGACTTCTACTGCCGCAAGCTCGGCAT
The DNA here is from genome assembly GCA_035524895.1 of Thermoanaerobaculia bacterium. GTDB lineage: Bacteria > Acidobacteriota > Thermoanaerobaculia > Multivoradales > Multivoraceae > DATLFI01. Next base: position 5,829 of record DATLFI010000388.1, read on the forward strand.
GGTCGAGGTGTATCGGCGTGAGGTGCCGCAGGGGCGCTTCACCCTCATCTTCCTCGCCGCGCCACGCGACGTCGAACGCGCGCGCGCCGAGCAGGCGCCGATGGTCGAGCTGACGTACAACTGGGACCCCGAGGAGTACCAGGGTGGCCGCAACTTCGGCCACCTGGCGTTCAAGGTCGACGACATCTACGAGACCTGCGCCCGCCTGCGCGACAGCGGAGTGACCATTTCGCGCCCACCGCGCGACGGCCGCATGGCGTTCGTCCGCTCGCCCGACGGC
>DATLFI010000389.1:0-2057 GCA_035524895.1 Thermoanaerobaculia bacterium
TACCCAGGCTGCTGGTGCGACCCGGAGAGTGACAGCCCGCGCAAGCTCGGCGCACTCGGCCTGCGGGTCGAGGGCGGCGTGAGCTACCACGGGATTGCCTTCAACGTGACCACGGACCTCTCCGACTACGACCTCATCGACCCCTGCGGCATGCCCGAGGTCGAAGTGACCAGCCTCGCCGCCGAAGCGGGCTGGGCGGAGCATGACTCGGCGCCCTCCACGGCGAGCGTGGCGAATGCCGGGGATCGCTTTGCGATCGCCTTCGCCGAGCGGCTCGAGCAGGCCGCTGCCGGCGGCAATCGTGTCGCAGTCGGCACCCGCTCGGGCTGAGCAGGACACCCGAACGATGTCGCGCGGGCTCTTCGAACTGCGCAAGGATGCGATCACCGGCTGGTGGGTGGCCGTGGTGGTCGATCGGGAGTTCCAGCGCGAGCGTTTTCATCGGCCGGCCAAGCACCAGGGCCAGACGCCAGACGACTGCCCGAACTGCAACCTGGCGACTGGCGCCAACACGGACGGGGTCCAGCTGCGCATGCTCAAGCCGGAGGCCTTCATCGTCGCCGGCGCCGAGCGCGAGAACGAGCAGGGCCGCGCGGAGGCTCGCGCGCCGAAGGCTCGCGCGCCGGAGGCTCGCGAGCCGGAACTCGGCCTCGTCGGCGACAGCGGCTCGTGGCAGACGATCGTCGCGCCGCGCGGGCACCACGAATCGCTCGCCCAGACGACGCCGCAGATCGCGTTTGACCTGCTCGCGCGCACGCGTGACGTCCTCACCGCCGCCCGCGACGCCGAGAAGACCGACTACCTCCAAGTCGTCCAGAACTACGGCCTGCAGGCGGGCGCCCAGACCGATCACCTGTGCTTCGACTTCTACGACCTGCCGCATATCCCGCATCGCATCGGTGAGGAGCTCGGCGGCGCCGCGCGCTACGTGATTCGCGAGGGGACGTGCCCTTTCTGCCGCCTGGTGCGCGACGAGGTGGCCCAACCCGAGCGGCTGGTCTTCGAGGATTCGGCGAGCGTCTGCTTCGCCCCCTACGCCTCACGCTCGCCGTTCGAACTATGGGTCGTGCCTCGCCACCACGCGGCAGATTTCGGCACTGCGACCGACGCCCAGCTCGTCAGCGCAGCCGAGACGCTGCAGGGCGTGCTGCGCCTCCTGGCGTCGCTGGGCGATCCTGCCTACAACCTGATCCTGCACACCGCGCCGCTGCGCGAGCGCGTCGACGAGACCTACCACTGGCACTGGGAGATCCATCCACGCCTGCGTGAGATTGCCGGGCTGGAGCTGGGTACCGGCCTGCCGGTGAACCCAGTCTCGCCCCAAGAGGCGGCAAGGGAGCTTCTCGAAGCGGCGCGGCAGGCAGCGGTCGAAACCGGCGTCGCGGTCGGGCCGCGCTCATGGGACGAATTCGGCGAGCGATGAGCCCCGCGCGCGCACCGTCACATGCGAACCCGGCCGGCCGTCACACGCACTGGAAGAACGGCGTCGCTGAGCGCGACCCCAACGCCCCAGCGAGAGCCCACCGTCGGGAGCAGGCAGCAAACGAATGCTCGAACTCCACGCCCAATCGACGGGGGCCGTCGCGATGACTTCCGATAGGGCCACGGCCCGTGCGTTCGTGGAGCGCCTGTACGCGGCTCACCACGCGGAGATATATGCCTACCTCGCCAGGATGCTGCGCAACGACGATCTGGCAGCCGACTTGACGCAGGACACCTTCGTCAAGGCATACAAGGCCTTCGACACGCTCGAAGACCCGAACCGTGCCCGTGCCTGGCTGTACCAGATCGCCGGGCGCACGGCGCTCGACGAGTTGCGCCGGCGCAAGATAGTGCGTTTCATCCCGTGGACCGGCGAAAGCCGCGGCACGGCTGCCTCGGCCGAGGAACTCGTGCTGCGCGCCCGGCTGTCGGCCGATCTGGAGCGCGCCCTGGCACGCATTCCGCCGCGCCAGCGGCAGGCGCTGCTCCTGTCGGAGCTGTACGACATGACGGGCCTCGAACTCGCCGATGTGCTGGGCGTGTCCCATGTCGCCGCGCGCGCGTTGCTCACCCGC
>DATLFI010000390.1:0-5962 GCA_035524895.1 Thermoanaerobaculia bacterium
TCCTCGGGGTCTACTGGTCTCTCGAGGACAACCGCGCGCGGAAGCTCTGGCTGCTTTTTGCGAGCTACGTGTTCTACGCCGCGTGGGATTGGCGCTTCCTGTCGCTGATTCTGATCTCGACTCTCGTCGACTATCTCGTGGGCCTCGGCCTCGCACGCGCCGAGCGGCAGCGCGCGCGACGGGCGCTCGTGACCACCAGCTTGGTCGCGAACCTCGGCATGCTCGGCTTCTTCAAGTACTTCGGCTTCTTCGTCGACTCGGCGATTCAGCTCGGCGAGTGGCTCGGCTTCGCGATGAGCCGGCCGGCGCTCGAGATCGTGCTGCCGGTTGGCATCAGCTTCTACACCTTCCAGACTCTCAGCTATTCGATCGATGTCTACCGCCGACAGATCGAGCCCACGCGAAACCTGCTCGACCTCGCGCTCTTCGTCGCGTTCTTCCCTCAGCTCGTCGCCGGACCCATCGTGCGCGCGGCGTCGTTCCTGCCGCAGCTCCACTCGCTGCGATCCTGGGCCGAGGTGCGCGCCGCGCCGTTGCTGGCCCTGTTCTTGTTCGGCTTCGTCAAGAAGGCATGCATCTCGGACAACGTCGCCTCGACCGTCGATGCCTACTTCTCCGCGCCACAGGTCTTCGACGCCGCCAGTGCCTGGCTCGCGATCCTGCTCTACGCGATCCAGATCTACTGTGACTTCTCGGGCTACTCCGACATGGCGATCGCGTCGGCGGGACTCCTCGGCTACCAGCTCGGACCGAACTTCCGCTGGCCCTACCTGGCGGCGAACCTCAGGGAGTTCTGGCAGCGCTGGCATATCAGTCTCTCGACCTGGCTGCGCGACTACCTCTACATACCGCTCGGCGGCAGCCGCGGCGCTTCCTGGAAGACCTACCGCAACCTGCTGCTGACCATGACCCTCGGCGGACTCTGGCACGGCGCCGCGTGGCACTTCGTGCTCTGGGGCGCGTTGCACGGCGTCGCGCTGGCCCTCTATCGCGCCTTCGACGGCTGGCCCAAGCGGCGTGAAGCCGGCGCCGACCGTTCACCTACAAGGATCGGCCTGGTGGTATCGGTCCTTGCCACCCAGTACTTCGTCTGCTTCGCCTGGATCCTCTTCCGGGCGCAGGACTTGGATCGTGCGCTCGTGACCGCTCGGTCGTACCTGCTGTTCGACAGCCCCGGCGATTCGCGCATCGATCCGCGTTGGTGGCTGCTCGTCCTCGGCTTCGCCGCGGTGCACGCCCTCGGACCGCGCTGGCTCCGCGCCGACGTTTTCGCCAGCTGGCCGCGCTGGGCGTTCGTTCCCGCCTACGGTGCGGCGATCGCGATCGCCCTGTTGTTCACCCAGGTCGACGTGCAGCCCTTCATCTACTTCCAGTTCTGACCCCACCGCGCCTCACGGGCACGTGGCGAAAGCGACGGGGAGCTCGCGCGTCTCCGCCGCTAGCGCTGACCGCGGAGGGCGCCGCCAGCGGCTGTCCCTGGGCACCATGACCGCGACGAAGTCGCACCGGAGCGTCAAGTCAGGTGTGCGGCGCGCAGGAGTCTGGTCAGGGTGTCGCCTGCCGCGCCTCTTCCTCGAGCAGCCGCGCGCCGCGCAAGATGTTCCCCATCGCGTAGTTGCCCTCGTGGCACGCGTACTCGTAGACGCGATCCTCGCTCGCCCTCCAGGGGTACTCGCCGCTCCACGGCGCGGTCCACGCCGTCGGGTCGGTTACCGTGAAGTTGTAGAGCAGGTTGCCGTCCGGCTGGCGGGTGAACCGCTCGATCAGGTGCAGGTTCTCGTCGCCGCCGTAAAGGCCGGTGTCCTCACGGAAGTTCTTGGTCTGCACGACCAGCGTGTCGCCCTCCCACCATCCGATCGAGTCACCCAGCCAACGACGCTCGTAGTCGGGGGCGTGCTCCGAGTCGAGGCGGATCACCCGCACGTCGTGGACCATCTCCATCAGGATCATCACGTGATCCTTGGTCTGCACGATGCGTTTGTGGTTGTTGTACAGCCCGGGCAGCATCGGCGGCCCGGCGGAGAACCCGAGCAGGCAACGCTCCGCCAGCGCGAGGTCCTCGGGGCCGTCGAACGGACCAGGCGCGTCGCCGTCGAGCCACCACGCGGTCCCGTCGTTCGGGCGCGTGAACGAGCTGAAGTTGTCCGCGACCTTCTGCATGCCCCTCGGTGTCATCCGTGGCTGTCGGCCGTTCGGCGGGTCGTAGACGATCGACGTGCGGAACTTCCCGTCGACCGTGAAGGCCTCGTTGCCGCGGTCGATCCAGAACGCGTTGTAGCCGCCCACGTTCCCCGCGCCCAGCGCTTCGCGCTCCGAGTCGTCGGCACCGGTCGGCGGCGCTCCGCCCACCGGCGGCGCCTCCCGATCGACGGCGCTCTGCGCGTTGGCTCGCGCCAGTATCTCTCGCTCAGCCTGCGCGATCGCCTCGGCCTCTTCGACGGTCATGTACAGCTTGTCGCCGTACTCCGCGGGCCGGTTGAGGGGAGTCAGGGTGGCGCTGTCATAGGTGCCAGAGAGATCGGGTTTCCCGTCGGGCATACGGGGGATGGCCGTGCCCTGCGAGCGCTCGGGCGTGGCGAAGCCCAAGACCGCGGACAGGGCGAGGCTGACGAGGATCGTGTACCCGAGCGAGTTCTTGGGCATGGCTCTCCCTCCGATGCGCGGAACACGTCGATGCTACACCCAGCCTGCGGGTGGATGGCGGCCCGGCCATCCCGCACACGCAACCCCATCCGCCGAACCTGTGGAAAAATTCTCTCGACACCGCCTTCACCCCAACGACCACGAGCGACGAGCACCGATGAGCGTGCTGACGAAAGAGGCCTACGGGCCCACTGGCGACGCTGCGTACCACCTGGAGCTGTCGGTCCTCGAGGCGGGGCTGCGTGCCCTGCCTCGGCTCCCATCCGACACCGGCCGGCTCGCGTTGTTGGCGCTACGACGCCCCGACGGTGCGCGGGAGCTCCCCGAGCGCGTCAGGCTATCGCTCGAGGACGGCTTCCCGGGAGATGGCTGGAGCCGCCGGCCGCCGCGCGACCCCGAAGCCCAGCTCGCCGTGATGCGGCGCGACGTGGCGGAGCTCATCGCCAACGGCCAACCGCTCGAGCTCTTCGGTGACAACCTGTACGTGGACTTCGACATCTCGGCGAGCAACCTGCCGGTCGGCTCGATGCTGCGCGTGGGCGCGGCGACGGTCGTGGTCACGCCGAAGCCGCACAACGGTTGCGCCAAGTTCCACGCCCGGTTCGGTGCCGATGCCCTGCGCTTCGTCGCTGCGAAGAGCACCCGCGACCAGAACCTGCGCGGCGTCTACTGGCGGGTGGTCGAGGGAGGCGAGATCTTCGTGGACGCTCCCGTACGTGTGCTCTCGCGCCCGTGACCAGAGCATCCCTGCGACACACGAGCACTTTCCGAGAGACTCCGGATTGACCTACCACGGCAGCTGCCACTGCGGCCGCATCGCATTCGAGGTGGAAGGCGAGATCGACTCCGTCCTCGAATGCAACTGCTCGATCTGCCTGCGCAAGGGCTCGCTGCTGTGGTTCGTGCCCCGTGAACGGATGCGCCTGCTCACGCCGGAGGGTTCCATCCAGACCTACACATTCCACGAAGGAAAAATCCAGCATCGCTTCTGTCCGAGGTGCGGGATCCACCCCTTCGGCGAGGGCAGCGATCCCTCCGGACAGCGCATCGCCGCGATCAACGTCCGCTGCCTGGATGGCGTGGACCTCGCATCGATCCCGAGCCACCAGTTCGACGGCCGATCGCTCTGACCTCGAGTCGAGCGGCTGGAAGGACAGGAGCCGAAGGTCCAGTAAACGAAGCTGAAGAGCAGCGCGCCGAGCGCGATCGCGCCTAGCAGCCCGTGTGGCCGATCACCGCGGTGTCGGCGAGACCCAGCAACGGCACCGTGGCGTTCGCCAGGATGATCGGCCAGGCGATGCCGAACACCTGTCGGCGCGTTGGCGGTGGCGGGGTCATCGCCTCGGGCACGGGTCCAGGCTGTGGTCCCGGTCGGAGCGGATCGTGTCACTACCCCCACCCATCGTCCGAGCGTGCCTCCGCGCCGCCCGTCGATCCGGTACGTCGTCGACGCCCTCACGCCAGGAGGCGCCTCGCCAGCGGACGAAGGAACGCGCCCAGGACGCTGCCGCGGACACGTCCGCAACGCCAGGCAGCGTGACGACTCCACGCCTCGAGCCCCAGCGCGCCCGCGCCCATCAGGACCACCGCGTCGACGAGACGCGGATCGCTGACGAGGTACGACCCCGCGACGAGCACAGAGATGACCGAGAAGACGCCCTGCCAAAGGACGCTGCTCCGTGTCGCGCGAAGCTGGTCGAACGCGGGGAACGACTCCGCCAAGCGCGACTGCGTGTCGTGCTCGAGCAGGCCGAGCACCGGCTCGAGCGTCTCGACCCACATCTCTCGCCGCCTTCGCAGCTCGCGCCCATCTACCGCCCGCGCCGGAGAGTGGAGCGAGCCGCGCACGGCCCGCACCAAGCTCACCGGCAGCCACACGGGCAGCGAGCCCATCGGCTCTCCGAGCTGGAGCGCGACCCACAGCCTCACCAGGGACTCCACCACGAAGTAGAGAGCCGCGGGCCGCGCGTCGACGGTCCACGCGAGGCTCGGGTCCTCTTGTGGTGCCAAGCTCTGTGCCATACCCATCATGAAGACGCCGAAGGAAACGCCGAGCCCGAGCACCGCGCCGATCAGCGTTGCGCGCGCCGCGGGGAAGCCGAGCTGCAGCTCGAGACGACGCTGGTCGGCGCCCGGCATTAGCCCGACCAACGGCGCTGCCAAGGCCAGGAGGGCGGCAGCGCGCTGACGCTGCCGGCGTCCCGCAAGCTCCGCCTCCTCGCGCGCGACTTCCTCGACGCCGTAGTGCACCAGCCCGCGAATCGGTTCACAGCCGTCCCAGGAGCGCAGCCAGTACGACCAGCCGGTGCCCGTCGAGGCCGGTTCGGCGCGAGCCACCTCGTAGAGCTCGCCCTCGAGCACCACCGCGGTGCCTGCAAACTCTGCGAGCGTCGCCTCGGCACCGCGCCGCGGTCGCCAGCCGACCTTGGTGTCGGGAGCGTCGACGCGGAAGGCGAACTCGTCTCCCGCCGGTAGGCGGACCAGGTACTCGCCGGCGCCGAGATGGCGGCGCTCCGCCGCTGGCGAACCGTTCCCTTCCGTCATGGGTCCAGGATTCGCACGGTCCGCGGGTGGCGTCCAGCAGCGAACGTCACCCTCCGGCGAACGCTCCCAACACGACGAACGGCTCTTCCCCCGCAGCGACAGACTCGGGCAATGCTTCGTCGGGTCGCTGGTGCGACCAATCCTGAGCGCAGGCGAAGAAGCGCACGCACGGCCGGCGCTGCTTGGTCACGTGGTCTCGGATCGTGCCGCGGAGCATCGGATAACGCGCCTCGAGGGCGTCGAGAACCGCGCGCTGCGTGACCGGACGCTCGACCTCGAGCTCCACCTCGCCGGAGACGCGCGCGAGCGTCCGCAGGTGCGCCGGCAGCTCGAGCCGAATCATGGCAGCGTCTGGATCTCCACCGATAGCACCGAGGGCAGGTCGCGAACGATCGGAGCCCAAGTATCGCCAGAGTCGGGCGAGACGTAGACCTGCCCGCCGGTGGTCCCGAAGTAGACGCCGCACGGATCGAGGGCGTCGACCGCCATGGCGTCGCGCAGCACGTTGACGTAGCAGTGCTCCTGCGGCAGCCCTCTGGTGAGCGCCTCCCAATCGTTGCCGCCGCTGCGACTGCGGTAGACACGCAGCTTGCCGTCCGGCGGCACGTGCTCCGAGTCGCTCTTGATGGGCACAACGTAGATCGTCTCGGGCTCGTGAGCATGGACCGCGATCGGAAATCCGAAGTCGCTGGGCAGGTTGCCCGAGACCTCCCGCCACGACTCGCCGCCGTCGTCGCTGCGCATCACGTCCCAGTGCTTCTGCATGAACAGCACG
>DATLFI010000391.1:0-2153 GCA_035524895.1 Thermoanaerobaculia bacterium
CCGCGCCTGAAGCGCCTGCCGCGCGAGGTCCGAGAGCACCTCTCCGGCGCTTCGCCGTTCGCGGCGGGCTCGTTCCTTGACGGCAAGAAGAACGTCGTCGGCGATGTCGAGCGTGGTGCGCATGCATCAGATGCTACAGCACACACCGCGCCGACGCGACGGTCTTGCCGCTCGCGCCTGGGAGCCCCAGAGAGCTGCCTGGGGCATGACCCTGCCTTCCGTATGACGACGGTCATGACAAGTCGCTTGCCGAGCGTGCTCAACTCGACGGCATCGGGTGCTGGGCGTTGATGTGTCGGTAGGGCTCCAGGCGCAGGCGTCGGATCAGAAGGGGGAGTGCGATGTGCAGATTCGAGATCCGATGGAGCCTGGGCCTCATCGCGCTGGCGTTGCTGCTGGCTCCGGCGGCGGGCGGCGCGAACGCGCAGGAGACCGGCCAGCCGATCGTGGCGGCCTCGTGCTTCGAGTGCCACGACGAGCTGGCGGCGTCGCATACCCGCGGTGCTCACGCCGGGGTGAACTGCGCGAGCTGCCACAGCGGCGCCGCGGCGCACCTCGAAGACTTCGAGATCCCCCCCGGCCAGCCCGACCCGAACCGCTGCTTGGCCTGCCACCGCAGCGGCGGCAAGCACATGAGCTGGGCGTTCGGCGACCACTCGATGGCGGCGGTCGAGTGTCGTGACTGCCACGGCGTGCACGCGCCGAAGGTGGTCCCCGAGTCCAAGGGTGCGGTCCTGATCAGGGACCCGCGCTCCGCGCTGTGCGTGAGCTGCCACCAGGAGATCCTGCCGCGCATGAGCATGATCTCTCACCATCCGGTCAAGGAAGGCGCCCTCTCCTGCGTGAGCTGCCACGATCCTCATGGCGCCGAGACCACCAGGCTCGCCAGCGTCAGGGAGAGGTGCACGGGCTGCCATCAGGCGGTCCGCGGCCCTCACGTGTTCGAGCATGCTCCCGTGGTCGAGGACTGCACGATCTGCCACAACCCTCATGGCTCGCCCAATCGCAGGCTGCTCGACATCGCGCAGCCGATGCTCTGCCTGCAGTGCCACTCGATTGCCGACAACCGCCATGGCCAGACCGGGACGGCGGGGGCGAGGATCACCGGCGCCGTCCTGCGGGCCTGCACCAACTGCCACGCCGCCATGCACGGCAGCAGCCAGGACGAGCATCTCCGCTATTGAGGCGCCGACCCGGATGCAAGGGAGGGGACCGACGTGAGAACCAAGTCCACGGCCACTGAGCTCGTCCTGGCCTGCCTCGTCTGCCTGCTCGCCGCACCTGCCCTCGCCGCCGAGGAGGCCGCCGCGGAGGACGGCTGGAGCGGCGTCGTCACGCCGAGGTTCATCCTGTTCGACTTTTCGGGCGGCGCGGGCGACGAGCGGGCCCACTTTCTGGAGCGCTACCAGCTCCGGTACGGCCTCGCGGGCGACGATCGCTCCGGCCTCGATTTCGACCTCGACCTCGACCTGACCTACTCGAAGGGCCCGCGCGATCTCTTCACTCTGGAGCGGAGAGGGGAGGGCAAGTACAACAACCACACGGACGGCCGCTTCAATGCCGAGAAGGTCGCGGTTACCGGCTACTACTCCCGCTACCGCTCGGCCACCGGTGGCATCGGGTTCCTCTATAACCCGAACCAGGCCCCGGGAGGCACCGACCCGACCTACAACACGCCGCCGCAGACCAACAGCGGTTACGTCTCCCGGTTCAATGACGACTCCGGCCGCACGGTCTACGAGAGCGGCCGGGAGACGTTCGGACTGGGCCTCCGCCTGAAGCCTGCCCTGGTCGGAGAGATCGCCACCGTCGAGCTCCGGCACGACGGCTACCAGCGAGATGGCAATCGGTTCTCGCCGTGGATCGCCGGCGGCAGCGACTTCTCCGGACCGGCGCGCCAGCTCGAGCGGTGGCGCGGCTTCGACCAGCCGGTGGACGAGACCCTGGGCCAGCTGTCGTTGGCCTTCACGCTCTCGCCCGGCGGGCTGTTCGAGCTGGCCTACGTCGGCGCGAGCGAGGACTTCGACAATCAGGCCCGATCCTTCACCATCGGCGACTTCGCGGCGTTACTGTCGCCGGGTCACGCCGTTGCCGGCACCAACGGCACCAAGCCCCTCCACTTCGTGCCCGACGCCACGCTGACGACGCACAGC
>DATLFI010000392.1:0-18519 GCA_035524895.1 Thermoanaerobaculia bacterium
AGCACCGGCCTCGAGCACCACCCCCGGCATGCCCTCGGTGTCACTTGCGAGCAAGAGGAGGTCGGCGGCGGCCAAGTAGTCGCCGACATTCTCCTGCCTGCCGATGAACACCACGTTCTCTGCGAGACCGAGCTCCGTCGCGCGCCCCTCGAGCTTCGACCGCAGCGGGCCGTCACCCACGAGCCACAGGCGAAGGTTCGGGTGCTCGCGACGCGCGCCGGCGGTCCAGTCGAGAACGCGGTCGACCCGCTTTTCGGCGCTGAGGTTGCCGAGAAACAGTAGTACCGGCGCCTCAAGAGACGTACTCAGGCTCGTGCGCACCTCCACAGCCGCTCTCCGAGGCGCTAAGACTGCGGGATCTACCCCGCCTTGGATCGTCTTGGCAGGTACTCCGTCGAACCCGTAGTGGCTACGCGCCGCGGCCAGCGTCGTTGCGCTCACACTGACCACGCCGTCGACCTGCCTCATCACGATCTGTCGATACGCCAAGGCGCGGATTCCCTGCGCCCAACGCTGCGGGTCGCCGATGTTGCGATAGACCAACGCCCAGCCCGCGGCACCGTCGAGCCGACGCGCCGCGGCCGCGTACTTCACGGTGCGTCCGCCGTTAGCCTGTACCACCTCCGGCGCGAAAGCCGCGATCTCACGACGCAGGCGCCGCAACACCCCCGGATGGATTCCTGGAACGCGCTCGAAAACGTGGGCGGGCTCGCCATCGAGCACCCGATCGCCTCCATCGAGCGGCAACGCCGCGGCACCGGCATGAGAGTACAGATAGAGACGGCGCACGACGCAGCCGGCGCGTAACAGCGCCGCTCCGAGCTCGAATGCCGCCACCTCGGCGCCACGGCGCTGCGGTGCCTGACTCAGCAGGAGAACACGAAGCGCCTGCGCACTCACCGCGCGAGCCCCGCCAGTAGCACTCTGTGCTCACTGACAGCACGAGCTTGGCTCACGCTGGACCCTCCTCGGCGTAGACCTTCGCGTGCGGCGGCACCGTGCACCCGAGCCGATCCCGATATCCGCCCACGACGCCCCGACGCTGCACCACACCGAGCATCTCGAATCGCTGGACAGTTTGCCGTAAAGAGCGTGACCGCGGAACTGCTCCAGCGATCGAGCGTCCGAACCCCGGCGAGCTTCAGCCTAGCCATGGGCGACGCTGCAGCCCACCGGTCGGCGGCGAAGGAGTGATTGACGAAGGTGTCGATCAGCGGAACACCGGCCCTCGGGGCGACCCAGCGGGCGACCATCCCGGCCCGAAACAGACTGCAGTGAATCAGCTCGGGCCGCTCGTCGCGGACGATCCTCCGGACGCGCTTCGCGGCGGCACGGAAGGCGTAGCGGCCGGGCAAGTCGAGAGAGATCACGCGGGCGCCCGCTCGTTCGAAACGCTCGCGCATGGCGTCACCCGGATAGAGCGAGCAAACGACGGAAGTGACGTCGTCGAGACGCGAGATGATCTCGGCCAGGCTCGTCTCGGTACCGCCAACTTCGGGCGTGTCGATCAAGTAGGGCACTTTCATCGCCGCAGCCGGCGCAGAGCCTGTGAGCACCGCCGGTGGATTGCTAGCGCGCGGACACCCAGGATCTCGAACAGCGGAAGCGCCAGCCAGCCCTTGAGGAACCAGGGCCGTCCCCGAAGCGCGGTCAGAAGGGCGTCTCGGCCCGCTCGCCGGTCACCGCTGTGGTACGAGAGCCAGGCGAGTTTGTAGTGGAGCGTCGCCGACAGTGCAGGATCTTCGGCCAGAGTGTCGGCGTTCTTGCGCAGAATCACTCGATAGGCGTCGGCAGCCCTCCGATCGTAGGTGCGAAGATGCGGGCCATCGTGCAGGTGGATCCGCATCAGTACCTGCGGGGCCACCAGGAAGTCGAAGTGGCGAGCGAGCCGGATCAGCAGGTCCGTGTCTTCGGCCTTTGCGAGATGCTCGTCGAATCCTCCGATCTCGTCGATGCTACCTGCACGCACCGTCAGTCCGGAGCTTCCGATCCGCCGGCTGCGCAGGAACGAGCGATACGCCGCCTCACGATTGGCAAACGACGGCGCCCAGGTTTCCTCGCGAACGGGGCCTGGTTCCGCAGCCCCACTGAATACCCACTGCAGGCCGCACCAGCCGAAACCGACATCGGGCAACGCGGCGCCGAACGCCTGTACCATCGTGTCCAAGAACCCAGGTAAGAGCTCGTCATCGTCGTCGAGGAAGGCGATAAGAGGCGCGGTGGCGTTCCGGATCCCCGTGTTGCGGGCGACTGCGGCCCCGGCGCCGCGGGAATGACGCAGGCTGCGCAGCCGCGGGTCGGCGATGCCGGCAAGGACCTTGGGAGTGGCATCCTCGGACGCATCGTCGACGACCAATAGCTCGAAGTCACGAAAGCCCTGAGCCAGCACACTGCGAAGGGCTCGTGGCAAGAGATCCGCGCGGTTGTGTGTCGGAACCACCACCGCGATCGCCGGCACCGAATCAGCCGGGCGCATGATTGGCCTCGTCGAACGTTGGGCGCATCATGGAGATCTCGTCGCGGGCCCGGCAGTAACATTTCCAGAGGAAAAAGCTCGCGTACCTGGAGATCGGCCAATGGCGGGTTCTCCGCCCCGTCCCGAGCCGGCTCCAGCGCCGAGCTCGGCGCGACCGAAGCTCACGGGTCGATCCCAGACTGCCGAGCCCAAACACGACGGCCGAGGCCGGGCACCAGACAAAGCGCGAGACGTCCCCAATGCCGTGGGTTCCAGGGCCGAACGGCCACCGCCCGCACAGCGAAGCGACGGGCTTCCGAGAACCGGCCGAGTCGCCCGGCGGCGACGCTCGCGATCGCCCAGTAGGACGCGAGTACGCGCGGCTCCCGGCCGAGCCGCTCGCCGTACCGGGCCAGGAGCAGCCGGGCGCTCTCCAGTCGGGCGATTGTCCGTCGCTTGGCGTGATCGCCCGTGGAGACCGACGGGCGATAGCGGATACGCGCCTGGGGATCGCAGCGGATCTCGAGCCCGCGCACGCGGCACAGCGTGGTGAGCCGGAGCCCGAGCTCCGTATTCTCGGAGTAGGCAAGCGCCGCATCGTATCCACCCACCTCGGTAAACAGCTCGAGGCGGAGCGCGAAGGAACCCGCGAGGAACAGGCCGCTCGAGTCCTCGTAAATCGGCCCGAGCGGACTGGGACTGATGCGCTCGGGTTCGCCGGCACCGACCAGCATCTCGACGCCCACGCACGCCACGCCGGTGTCGGGCAGGCAGAGAAGCGCCGCGAAGCTGGCGAGCCAGCCAGGCAGTGCCTCGTCGTCGCTGTCGAGAAACGTGAGCCAACGCCCGCGCGCCTCGGCGGCGCCGTAATTGCGGGCCGCGGAGACACCCTGCGGTTGCTGTCGGAGCAGGCGGACGCGAGAATCGGCGACCGTCTTGACGACCTCCGACGTCCCGTCGCTCGAGCCATCGTCCACGACCACCACTTCGAGGTCCGCGTACTCTTGCTCCAGAACGCTCAAGATCGCGCGTCCAATCGACCCCTCGCGGTCGCGGACCGGGATGATGACGGTAAAAGCAGGTAGCTCCATACTGAATCCAATGCTCAGTCGGCTATCGCAGCCAACCTACGCCAGTCCGGATCACAGCTCCGATTTCGGCATCACGACTTATATGTCCGCATTCCCGCTCAGCATGTCCAGGTCGACCCGGCCGTGGAGCTCGTCGTTGGGCACCCGCACGACCCGGCCCCGATCCCAGTCCCAGCGCAGACCGAAAGCTCCTGCAGCCGCTATGGCCGGATCGCTGTTGGCGAGCAACAAGAGCCGCTCGAGCTCGTCGGGAACCGCAGGCGGATCGTCGTCGTCGATCCACCAAGCCCACGGCCGGCCCGCACAAGCGCAGGCCCGAATGCTCTCCACCGCACCTCCCGAGGAGCCCAGGTTCTCGGAGCCTGGCAAGTACGTAACACCGCGTGACGAGCACTCGGAGACCACTTCTGAAGTCTCCGCAGATGCCGCGTTGTCGATCACGAACACCGAGGTGGGGGGCCGGCTCTGGTCGAGCACTGCCTCTAGAGTTGTCCTCAGAAAGCCCGGACGCCGAAACGTGATGATGAATGGGCCTACCGCTCCCGAGACCTCCTGTGCGCTCATAGACAGGCCCCGCTCGCGCCGAGGGCGGGCGTTGTCTGCGAGGCGATTGGCGCTAGCCCGCGGCCGCGAACCGGTATGACTGCTCTGGAGTCTGGTCTGGGCATGCTTGCTCAGAGGATTAAGAAGTATGCACCGCCGGCCTGCGACAGAGAAGATTCGCATACCACTTCGGCGACCAGCTCCCGCTACGGATGACCTCCCGTCGCCGCATCGATGTCGCCCCGCCCTCCGTCGAGCATTGCGAACTCGAATCCGGCTCCCTCGAGCCACGCGGGAAGACTTAAAGGATCGAGACCGCCAGCAAGCAGCTTCGCGGGATTCCATTCGACCACGAGGGTAATCTGCGGAGACCTTCGGATGGTTTCTCTGGCACCCTCGAGCACCGCCAGCTCCGCCCCCTCGACATCGATCTTGATGAGGTCCACCGGTGTTTCGATCCGGAGGGAGTCAAGAGTAACCAGCGGTACTCTGACGCTGTCGAGCCCTGACTGCCGAACCAGCGAGCTGGTTACCCCGGTTCCCCCCTGGTAGAGCTCTACCGTTCCAGTGGAAGCGCCCGCGGCGGCGGGCACGACCCGGACCCGCGGAAGCTCGTTGAGCGCGATGTTGCTCCCCAGGAAGGCAATGTTCGCCGGATCAGGCTCGATTGCCCAAACCTCCCCAGCCGGACCGACTCTCGATGCAGCGAGACAGGTGATGGCGCCAATGGTTGCACCAACGTCGACGACCCGGTCGCCCGCCCTGAGTAACCGGCAGAGCACTGCGACCGTCTCTGGCTCGAAGTCCTTCGCGATGTAGTCGTGAGTGAGCGAGTACGGCACCCGTAGGCGCACGCCTCGAAGGGAGATCTCCCGAAAGCTCTGAGGTAGCCCGGAGGCAGACCTCCAAATGAGTCGCTTGCCCATGCGAGCCAGCATGGACCACCAACGCCTCCTACGAAGACCGAGCGTCTCGGCTCGTCGCGCGACGCTCATCGCCAGCTTCGCCACCTGCCGTGCTGATTTCAACAGTGCTCCACTCCGGGAAGGCGAAGGCGCCGAGTCCTAATGCTGACGCTGAGATCCTGTCCTGTCGTGCCGAATCCGCAGCTCGAGTCGGCTCAGCTCCGCGACCAGGGCCGCCACGATCCGCTCCGACGCCCGCCCATCCCAGCACTCGGGTACCGACCAGCGCTCGTGCCAGCGCACTCTGAAGTGCACGTCCGAGCTCGGTGAGGTCCGGTGCCAGCACGTTGGTACCGTGCTCGACGGTCCAAGGAGGTTCGGTGGTGGTACGTAGCGTGACGCACGGAATTCCGAGATAGGTTGGTGACGCACGTACCAACGCCAGGCGGCGAGCCCCACCCCGTTGAAGACCCGCAGCAGCGCCGCATGAGGACGTAGCCTGTGGCGCACTCGCCGGGCCAGACGCTCGAACCGTACCTGGCAGCAGTCACGTCGGCTTACCGTCCGGGCCCGGCCAGCGCCAATGCCTGGAAGCGTGGCTCCGAGGCGAGGAGCTCGTCATAGGTGCCGCTCGCCACCACCTCGCCGCCGGCGAGGAGCAGGATGCGGTCACAGGCGCGCACTGTCGAGAGGCGATGGGCGATGGTGATCGTCGTCCGCGTGCGCGCCAGCTCGGCCACAGCCTCGAGCACCTGCTCCTCGGTGACGTTGTCGAGCGAGCTCGTCGCCTCGTCGAAGAGGATCACCTGCGGGTCGTGGTAGAGGGCGCGAGCGATGCCGATGCGCTGCCGCTGGCCGCCGGAGAGGCGCACACCGCGCTCGCCGACAACCGTGTCGTAGCCCTTCGGCAGCTCGTGCTCGACGAACTCGTCGATGCAGGCGGCGCGCGCGGCGCGCACCACCGCCTCCCGGTCGATGCGCTCGTCGGGCAGCCCGAAGGCGATATTACGAGTGATGGTGTCGTCGGCGAGGAAGATCGACTGCGGCACGTAGCCCAGGTTGCGTTGCCAGGCGCGCAAGTTAGCGTCGTCCACCGGCACGCCGTCGATCTCGATCTCGCCCCGGTCGGGCCGCAGCAGGCCGAGGAGGAGGTCGCCGAGCGTGCTCTTGCCGGAGCCGGTGGCGCCGACGAATGCGGTCGAGCGCCCCGCCTCGATGACCAGGTCGACGCCGCGGAAGAGCGGCTCTTTGGCGGTGGGGTACTGGAACCACACGTCGCGGTAGCGGATCGAACGGGCGAGCGGCAGCGGCGCCACCGCCCGCCGCTCGGAGAATTCGACCTCCCCCGCCGGCAGGTACTCCCTCAGGTTGTCGAGCCCCGCGCTGTTGAATCGGATGTTCGTGAGCCCGTGAAAGATCTGCTGCAGCGCTGGCATCAGCCGGTAGCCGGCGAAGGTGTAGAGACCGATCGTGGGCACGATCGCCTCGAAGCCCTGCTCGCGCTGGACCAAGTAGAGGACCATCAGCACGACGCCGCCTAGGGCGATCCCCTCGAGCGCGAAGCGCGGTACCTCGGCGACTACGGCGTTGAGCGCAGTCGCCGCCGCGTAGTCGGCGGACGGGCGCGCGAAGCGGCGGACCATTGTCGCCTCGCGGCCGAGGAGCTTCACATCCTTGATGCCGCCGAAGGTCTCGGCGAGGGTCTTGTAGCGCCCCTTGTTCGCCGCCAGCCGCACCTGGCCCATGTGGCGCTGGCGACGGCGGACGGCGAAGAACAAGAGGCCGTAGGCGCCGCCCATCACCACGCCGGTCAGCAGCGCCAGCAGCGGGTCGACGTAGAACAGCAGCGCCAACACCGCCAGCGCGACGATGGCGCCGGACAACGCCTTCATCGCCGGCACCAGCGTGCCGGTGACGATCTGCACCACCTCGCCGAGCAGATTGCGGCCGAGGTCGGCGCTGTGCTGCTCGAGGAAGAACACGTACGGCCGCGCCAGGAAGCCGCGAAGGATACGGACGGCGATGGTGTGGCTGCGCATCCAAGAAAAGCGCAGCACCGCCCAAGTGGATAGCACGTTCAGCCCGTTGCTACCGACGATGATCACGAACATCAGCGCCCCGAGCGCGATGAGGAAGCTGCGCATCTCCTCGAAGCCGCCGAGCTCGTAGAGCCGCGCCAGCGACACGTAGCGGGTCATTGCATCGGGATCGGCAACTACCGCCAGGAAAGGCACCACCGAGGCGATCCCTACCACCTGGACGAGCGCGGTGGCAATCAACAAAGGCAAGAGCAACAGCACCTGCCGCCGCTCGCGCGGCGACAGGAAGCGGAAAAGCTGTCGCAGAGTGCTCACGGGCGGGCGGTTGCCTCAGACCGGGACGACGCGCTCGTCGCGGCCGGGCCACACGCGCGTGTCGACGACCAGCGGCGCGTGGGCGATTTCAGCATAGCGCCGCAACGGCCGGCGGGGCCCGGCCAGGACCCCTGCCACCCACCCACCTCGTAGCAGAATATCTCCGCCCCCATCGTGCAATCGACATGGCGCTGCGACGGCCGGGACGGGGCCCGGGCGCTTCAAAGGCAGGGACGCCGCCCGGCCAAAACCCTGCCATCCCCAGGGGCGGCCGGGGCGGGGCCCGGCCGCATCAGGGTCGGCGTCAGGGCTGCGAGAACGTCACCGGCTCGCTATCGATCGGCGGCGTTCTCGGGCGCGGGTTGGCGATGATGATCGAGGTGGAGCCGAGCAGCGGCAGGAGCGCTGGGGTGCGCCACCAGGCGACGACGCAGGAGCGGCAGAACTCGTCTTCGCGCTTGATGCCGAGGTGATCGATGCGAGTGATGACGCCGTCGCAAAGCCAATGGAACACCGGCTCGCCCCCCTGCCAAGGGGCGGTCTCGCCGATCACCAGGTTGTAGGCGAAGCCCTCTTCCTTGGGGGTGAGCTGTGCGCGGCAGTCCTTGCGGACGTAAATCTCCTGCATCGGCGACTTGGCTAGCACCTGACCGTTGGCGCTCACCAGGGCCACGAAGATCTCGGCGGGCTCGTTCTCGGCCCGCTTCAGCCAGCGGTCGAGCTCGACGATGTTGGTCGCGGTCAGCCACTCTCGACGCTGCTGGCGCCCAACGGAGGCACGCTCCTCGATCGTCTTGCGGTCGAGGTCGTCGTTGGGGTCGCGGTCGGCGGATTCATCCTTCTCGAGCCACCAGGCCGCCTCGAGGTTGGAGTGCTGCTCCTCGGTCTGCGGGTTCTCGAGCTCCCGGCGCTCGAACTCCTCGTCGGCGGGCTTCGGCAGCACCGCGTAGTAGCGGCCGTCACCGGTCGGCTCCATGACGACGTAGTAGAAGTCCTCGACCTCTTCGTGCGCGCGACGGAAGTACAGCCGTACCTGTGATGCCGCAGGCTCGCTACCCACCCTCGCAAACACCGGTGTGAAGCCGCTGACCGGCAGGCACTCGAGCGCCTCGATCGTGACAGTGGGTGTCTGCGCCTGCGCGACACCAGTAACGCCCAAGAGCGTCCCGACAAACAGAAGAGGGAGGATCGCCCTCGATCTCCGTGAGCTCATACAAACCATCCCCTCGGTAAACACCGAACCCCAGTACCCCAGAACCAGACTGAAACGGCATTCTGTGAGAAGCCGGCGCGAGCGGTCAACCTTATGAGCAGGCAGGAATTAGCGACACCGTGGCCGCTGGCTCCAGCCCCTTACAGCGCCTCGCCCGATCGGGCGGGATGCTGGTCCCGGACCGAACGTCCGAACCACTGACCGGAATGTCGGACCATACACCAGCGAGCAAGCTACCGACCGCTCCCAGAAGCGCCCGCCCGGATGCGACCTACATAGCGGTCGACGAACGGGGTGCGCTGGATCTGCGGCAGAGCACGATCGAGCGCCGCTCGGGCTCCGGCGAGGTCGCCCGTTTCGTAGCGGACCACGGCCTCGTAGAAGGAGAGCTCGGGACGCTCGGCCGCTGGTGGGCCGCCGCGAGTGAAGTACTCCACCGCCTCTTCCCACCGCGACGCCCGGTAGGCGATCTCCGCCGCGAGGTGTTGGGCGTCGCGCGACTCGCCATAGCGCTCCGCGAGGTCTCGCGCGAGCTGGAGTGGCTCCTCGAAGTCGGTGGCGCTCCTCGCTTCGGCAGCCATACGCCGGACCTGAGTGGCGGTGGCCTCGGCGGCCGCCGGCATGCCACTCTCGACTACGACGGGGCGATTGCGGCGGGCGACCTCCTGCTCGCGGGGCTGCTCCCGCGGCGAGGCTGGCTCGGGGGTCGTCACGGGCGTGTTTTCGGGAGGGGCCGCGGAGGCGGTTTCGGGGGAAGTCGAAACGGGTGGTGACGCGACCTTGGCAACCTCGGTCCCAGGCTCGGACCCCGCATCGGCTTCGGCAGAGCCGGCTCGCTGCTCCAGTCGCGCCTGACGCTCGGCCTCGCGCGCGGCGGCGGCCGCCAGTTGTGCTTGGCGGCGCTCCTCGGCTGATGCCTGCCGGCGCGCTGTGTCGATGCGATCGGCGACCGACCGCTCGAGCCGGCGGACCGATCGCTGCGCGAGGAGCGCCGGCGGCAGCGCCGCGAGCGCAGCGCTGGCATCGTCGAGGCGGTCGAGCCGCGCCAGACAGTCGATGCGGCCCAAGGCGAATCGCTCCACTTCGAGCGAGCGTGGACAGATCGCCAGGTCCTCGACGGCGCCTTCGCACTGCCCCGTCTCGGCACGCGCCACGCCGCGCAGGCAGCGAGCGTCGACATCGCCAGGTTGCGTGTCGAGCACCCTGCTGGCATATGCGACGCCGGCCTCGAGCTGGTTGGCGTCGATCGCCATCTGTGCGAGCTGAGCGTTCCAGCGCGCGTCGCCGGACGACTGGGCGACCAGCTCCTCGAGTCGGACGCGTCGCTCTGCTGGGGAGAGACTGGCGAGGTCGCGCTCGAGCCGCGCGTCGCCGAGCCGAGCCAGCGATCCGAGATCGCGAAGCTGCGGCTCGGTGAAGCGTTGGACGAGGAGCTCCTCGAACTCACGGCGCACGTCGAGGGTGAGGCCAGCGGCTGCGGCCTCGTACGCACCGAACCGGCGCTCGGCGTCGAGCACGCGCGAGATGGACTCGGTGGCCGAGGATTCGTCGCCCACCGCGACCTGGGCCAACGCGAGCTGCGTCAACGCCAACACCAGCGTCGGCGGGCTGTCGAGCAGACCGAACGCCGCGAGGCGCAACTGTCGCGCCGCCTCCTGGTGGTCGCCACCCATGAGAGCACGCGAGCCGTCGCCGAGCAGGCGCTGATAGAAGGGGTGCACCGTCGCCGCGGCTGTGCTGGTCTCAGTGGGGCCCTGGGCGGGAGACATAGGCGGCGCACCGAACCCACCCACGACGAGTGTCCCCGTCGCGAGGAGCGCCGCGGCCCAGAAGCGCGAGCGACTGGAGCGCAAGCAACTCATCGATCACCTTCGATCACGGCGAGGCGCAGCTCTCGAGCGCCCCGGCTCGGAAGCGGGCGGCCCTCCACCACGGCGAGGGGGTTGATGGCGGTGAGCGCCTCGGCGACATCCTCGCCCCAACCGGAGACCAGCGCCTGACGCGCCGCCGACAACCCCGGCCGGCGTCGAAGCGGACTGTGGCCGTCGCTCGCGACGAAATGCACCCGGCCGGCGTCGAGCCACTCCTCACAGGTCCTGCGCGCGGTGCGGCCGAAACGCCCCAGCAGGCTGTCGCCGGTGATCTGGAACAGCACCCCCATCCTGTGCAGCGAGGCGACGAGAGGCTCGTCGTCCACGAGCGCAGAGATCAGCTCGGGGTGCGCGAGGATCGGACGCCAGCCCGACACGCGCAGCTCGTGCGCGAGCGACACCGGATCGACCACCGCCCCGTGGCGCGGCAGCTCGAGCAGCACGTAGGGACCGCTGCACAGCGGCAGCAACCCTCGGCGATCGGGCGTGCGCAGCTCGTCGATGAGCTCGGAGTCGACCCGGATCTCGCCACCCAGGCGGATCTCGATGATCCCGGCGACCTCGGCCCGTAGCTCGGCCAGACGCCGCTCGAGCAGCGCGCGGTCGCGGTTCTCCCACAGGTCGTGGCGCTGGTGCGGCGTCGCCACCAGCACCCGGCAACCGTCGTCCGCCGCAATCCGGCACATCTCGACCGCGCTGGCGAGGTCGGGGGGTCCGTCGTCGACGCCGGGGAGCACGTGGATGTGTATGTCGATCATCGGGTGGTGGGACCTACCGGAGAGTCAAGGGGGCCGGCAGCGGCCGGGATTCTGGCGGGACTGGCTGGATCTAAGGCGGCGATCTAGGCAGCGGACGAGTCTTGCTGCGTCTCCTCGCCGTAGGCGGCGTAGTACTGGTAGTAGTGGCCGCCGAACCCGGCGTCGGTGAGGCGGCGGCCGTTGAGCACCACTCCCAGCACCTTGACGTCGGCGCGGACGAGCCGGTCGCGGCAGGCGCGCGCGTCGTCGCGAGTGACACGTCCGGCGCGGAGGCAGAGCACGACACCGTTCACGAGAGTGCCCACCACTGTGGCGTCGGTGACCACGAGCACCGGCGGGGTGTCGATCACCACAAAGTCGAAGCGCTCCTCGGCACGGCGGATGAGCTCCTTCATCCGGTTCGAGCCGAGCAGCTCGGAGGGGTTGGGCGGGATCGGCCCGGAAGGGATCACCCACACGTTGGGGATGCCGGTGGACGCCACCACTTCGTCGACCGGCGTGCCCTCGGCGAGGACGTTGACCAGCCCCAATCGATTCGACACCTCGAACACCGCGTGTAGGCGAGGCTTGCGCATGTCGGCGTCGATCATCAACACGCGCCAGCCCTGCTGCGCCATTACGGTGGCCAAGTTCGAGGACGTCGAGGTCTTGCCCTCGCCGGCGCTCGCCGACGTCACGGCGACGCTCGCCAGCCGTTGTGCACTCGACAGCAGGAGCGCGGTGCGCAGCGCGCGGTAGGTCTCTGACACCGCGAGGCGAGGGCGGTGGTGCGGGATGAGCTCGATGCTGGCGGGCTCGGACCGGGCCTTGTCGCCCGCGCCGCCCTCCTTCCCGGTGATCGATTGCCCGTAGCCGTAGCCATAGCGCCGATAGCGACCGAGGCGTCCCTCCTCGGAGACGTCGGGCACTACGGCGAGCACCGGCAACCCGAGCAGGCGTTCTACCTCCCCGCCGCTCTTGACCGTGCGGTCGAGCAGCTCGAGCAGGAGAGCCAGGCCGAAGCCGAGCAGCAGGCCGCCGCCGACGCCCATCGAGAGGCTGCGCTGGAGCGAGGGCTGCGCCGGCGACCCTGGCATCGTGGCCTTCTCGACGACGCGGATGCTCGACTCGCCGCCCCCCTCCATGCCCACCGCAACGTCGGTCTCGCTCTGGCGCCTGACGAGCTGGTCGAGCAAGGCGCGCCGCGAGGTGACCTCGCCGCGCAAGGTCGCATATTGCACGGCAACCGAGCTGCTGGCCATGATCTCCTGCTTCAGCCGCTCGATCTCGGACCCGAGCGTCTGCTCCTGCCGCAGGGCGGCCAGGTACTCGCTCCGAGCCTGCTGGACCACGGTGTCGGCGGCTACCATCTGCGCCGCATCGAGGTCGCCGCGAACCTTCTCGATCTGGTCGCGCAGGTCGACCATCTCGGGCCATTCCTCTTTGAAGGTCAGTAGCTTTGTCTCGTAGTCGCGCTCGAGGCTGCGAAGCTCTTGCGTCAGGCTGTCGGCCGTGCGTGCCCCAAGGCTGGCAGCCGCCTGCGCTGGCATGCGCTGCAGCTCGCTGTAGCGTGCCTCCTTTTCGATCCGCAGCCGCTTGGCCTCCATGAACTGCGTGTTGAGGCTCGTCAGGCGCAGCGAGCTGGCGTCGGCGTCGGGGATGTAGTCGGAGACGGAGTACTGCCGCGAAAACCCGGCGAGCGACTCCTCGCCCTTTTCGATCTCGTTCTTGAGCTCCTCGACCTGCGACCGCAGCACCCTGCTGGTCTCGGAGACCGCACGATCCCGCTTCTCCTTGCCCCACGCAATGAAGGTCTGGGCGTAGCCGTCGACGATCTTGGCTGCCAGCGGCGCCGAAGAGCTCTGGTAGTTGAGCCGGACGAGCTGGGTGCCCTTGATCGGCTCGACTTCGAGACCAGCGCGCACGCGGTTGGCCAGGCGCGCGACCTCCGCCTCGTTGGCCTCGGCCGTGCCCTCGGCCGCGGTCTCTCGGCGGCGCGCGGTGTTGAACGTCGGATCGTCGGTGAGATCGAGCAGGCGCACCACCTCTTCTGCGACGCCGCGACTCTCGAGCAGGTGGTACTGCGTCGGGTAGTACTCCATGCTGTACATCAGGTCGAGCCACGCGGCCTGCGGCCCCATCGTGGAGGCCAGGCTGCGGCGCTCGATCTGCAGCATGGTGGTCGCCTTGTACACCGGCGGCGTGAGCGCGTACTGCACGAGCGAGCCGAGCACGACCAGCAGGAAGACCAGCGCGATCAAGCGCCAGCGGCGGCGAAAGCCGTGGAGGTACTCCTTCCAGTCGCCGAGGGAGTCGGCTACGCCGGCCTCGGCCGCGCGTGGCTCGGAGGCGAATGGGTCTTGGACTGACAAGGGAACCTCAGGTCGAGAGGCGTTGCTGGCGGCTAGAGAACGGCGGGCGAGGTCGGTGGGTGGCGGGCTGCGATCAGAAGAACGATTCCTTGACGATCAGGATGTCCCCGTCGATCAGGTCGACGTCGGGATCCTGACCGGACAGGACGCGCTTGAAGTTGACGGGGATCTCGAGCATCCGACCGTTGGCGTCGCGCCGGCGGATGGTGATCTTCGATGACGCAGTGTCCGGCAGGCCGCCCATGCGGGCGATCGCGAACAGCAGGGTGACGCGGTCGCTGGCGTCGAACTTCACCGAGCCCTTCTGCGTCGCTTGACCGAGCACGAAGATCTCGACGCTCTCGGCGAGCTCGACGTTGATCACGTCGCCGGACTGGAGCGGCAGGTTGTACTCGGGGCCGGTGCCCGAAACCAGCGGTGTGACGGGGATCTCGACGCGGTCCGACAGGCCGTTGCCGGCGCGACGCATCACGTACATCTTGCCGCCGTGCGCGGGCTGCAGCCCACCCGCAGCGGTGAGCGCCTCGACCAGTGTGAAGTCGGTGGCGAAGTTGTACTCGCCGGGTCTGACCACCGCTCCCAACACCGAAACCGCGCGCGACTTGAACTCGAGCACCTGCACGTCGACCGAAGCGCGGCGCACGCCGCTCGCAACCAGGGTCGCCTGCAGCTCAGCGGAAAGCTCGCTGGGAGTCTTGCCGGCCACCATCACCTCGCCGAGCACCGGCAGGCGGATCTTGCCCTCGGTGTCGACGCGGCGGTCGACCTTCAGATCGGGCAGCTCCAGCACGTCGATGCGCAGCAGGTCTTGCGAGCCGATGCGGTAGCCGACCACCGCGGCGGCCGGGCTGGTCGGGTCGGTCGAGGGCGGCGTACTCTGGGCGGCTGCGGGCGACACGCCGAGCGCGAGGAGCACGAAACCGACAGCGCGCAGCAACCGTCCGGCCGAGCCTGAACGCCAGCGGCACGGGCCGCGACTGCCCTCTCCAAATGCTCGTCGAATCAAGAGATACCTCGGTGGCCCGGGCGGACCGCGACACGGTCCTCTACCCGCCGCCCATAGTCTAGACGCCCCTCCCGCCCCTCACAAGGAAAGCACAGGGAGAGCGAGGGAGGAAGACTGCGCGCGACCTGGCTCCGGCAGCACCCGCGGCCCCTCCGCGGTGCCCCTGGACCCTTGAAGCAGCGGCCGGCCCCCGCGCGGCCGTCGAAGCGCGATGCCGGCAGAGGATCGTCGCTGCAAACGCTGACCTGTACCGCTACGCTCGCCGTGTCGATCCCGCCGCAAAAGGCGGGAGGGAACCTTGGGGCAGGACGGAACCTTGGAGCAGGACCGGGGGCTCTACTCCCCGAGAAGCTTCTGGGCGAATCCGATGCTGTAGGAGAGGTTGAAGATTGGACCGCCGAACTCGCGGTCGAGTCCGGGCAGGTTCGAATCGAGCTCGGTGTGACGGTAGCCAAGCTGGAGCCTCAGGCCCTCGGGCAAGGCGCGGGGGAGAGGCAACTGGACGGTGGCACCCCACGAGAACGCGTCGTCGGTGCGGCGTACCGCATCGGGGGTGAGGGACTCGTAGTCGTCCTCACCCGTCTCGGTGAAGAGGTTGAGGCTCGCGCGGTCGCCGAAGGGAATCCCCAGCCGGACTCCGTAGCGCATGTAGGTGAAATCGGAGAACGACTGGTCGAGCGTGAAGAGCTGGCTGCGCTGCCCGTAGAACGACCAGTTGATGCGGGAACCGGTGTCGAAGCTGGTCTCGATACGCCCGCCCTCGACCTCGCGTTCCGGGAACAGCGATTCGCCGCGCGGCTCGAGCGTGCTCTGGAACAGCTCGACCTGGAAGTCGACCTTGTTGCCCTCGCCGTAGAGTGAAATCCGAGGTCCCGAGCCGTCTACCGACAGCGCGCGCGCATCCTGGTCGAACTCGGCGCGACTGACCTGCCAGCCAGCGCCGAGCTCGAGCCCGTTCGGCAGCGTCCACACCACGCTGGCTGACCCGGTGGTCTGCTCGCGGTCGAGCCGAGAGAACTGCGGCACGCGCGGGTCGCCCTCGGACTCGCTGCGGTACCCGAGCTCGCTGAGGTCGCCCGAAAAGGCGAGCGAGAAGCGCGAGCTCAGGCGCAGGCCAAGGTCGGCGCCGACCCCCTGGCGCAGGGAGGTCACCGGCTGCGCGAACTCGGAGGTCTCGATCCGCTCGACTTCATACCGCCGGCCGGTGACCCCGAAGGTGAGCCGGTTGAAGAAAGCGTGCACCCCGGCGCTGTAGCTCCCGATCGCCTGGTTGCGCTCGTCGAGGTCCGCCCAGAACACGTAGTCGGGTTGCACCTCGAAGCGATAGAAGACGTGGCTGCCGGTCTTGAGGAAGGCGTCGAAGCCGGCGCCGAGCGTCACCGTGAGGTCGGAGACTGCGTCGCCTGACTCCTCGGAGGTTGCGAAGACGTTGTCGTGGTACTGGGCCCGGCGGATGCCGAGGTATGGCGCCACGCGCAGGCCGCCGAAGCGCCAGCGCGCGTCCTCCATGGCCTGTTCGAGGCTCGATTCGCTCAGCCGTTCCTGCATGGTGAGGCCGCCCGGCGACGTATACTGCCCGAGCGGTCCCGAACCAAGTTGTGCCATGGCGCTGGGCGCCGGTACGACGCCACCGGCCACCAGGCAAAGCAGCAAGGTGAACGATCCCTCGCGGCCGACGCGCAGGCGCCGGACCCAACAACTGGCGCGTTCCGACATGGCCGCGATGATACGTCATCGCGAAGCGCCAGCCGCCTTGCTGCTGGCGGTGGCGCTGGCCGTCGCGGCGTTGCCGTTCGGCGCGGTCATGCCGGGGGCGCGCACGGCGTTGGCGGTCACCGCCTTCGTCGCATTGGTCCTGGCGGTGCTGCTGGTGCGACGGGAAGATCGAATGCTGCGCGTTCGTTGGCCCGCGGGCGCCCTGCTCGCGGTGGCGGCCGTCGGCGCGATCCAGCTCGTGCCCCTGCCGCGTTTTCTGGTGAGGGTGTTGTCCCCGAACCACGCGCGGCACGCTGCGAACGCCGACGAGGCGCTGGTCGCGGCAGGGCTCGAGCCGAGCGTGGCGGGTGTGCAACTCACGCTAGCTCCCGAGGTCACCTACCGCACGATGCTGTGGCTGCTCGCCGTCGCGGCCGCGCTGGTCGCCGGCCATCTCGCGGGCCGGCATCGCGGCGAACGCCGCCTGTTGGCGGGAGCCGTGGTCCTCGCGGCGCTGTTCGAAACGCTCTACGGTGCGCGCCAGTTGATGACCTCGCCGCGACACATCTGGGGCATGGAGGTGCCAGGCGTGCACACACGTCTCCGTGGCACCTTCGTCAATCCCAACCACCTCGCTACTTACCTCGTGATCGCGATGTGCCTGGTGTTTGCATGGGGCTGGTGGGCCTGGAAGCGACGCCGCCAGGTCGATGCACTCGACGCGAGGATCTTTCTACTGCTGCCACCGATCGTGGTCTGGCTGGCGCTGTTCACTGGCCTGACACTCACCGGTTCCCGAGTGGGCCTGGCCAGCGCCGTGCTCGGGACGGGAGCAGCGGTGATGCTGGGCGTGATGGCGGAGCGACAGAAGACGGTGAGGGCGGTGCTCGCGCTGGCCGGCATCGGTGCGGCTTTTGTGGGGATCGGCATCGTGCTGGCGAGTGTCCTGGGCGTGGACCGGACCTTCGGCAGGCTATTCGAGGCGTCCGCGTACGATGTCGACGGGGTCGCGCGAGCTCGCGTCTACCTGCACACGCTGCAACTGTGGCTCGGCTACCCGGTGTTCGGCAGCGGCCTCGGCAGCTTCCGCGATGCCTTCGACCCGATCCAGCCCCGCAGTCTCCATGGCCGGTGGGATCACGCGCACAACGACCTGTTCGAGCTGCTCGCGACCGGCGGGCTGCTGAGCGCCGTGGCGATCGCGTTGGGCGTGTTCTTTCTGGTGCGGCACCTCGTGCACGCGCTGAGCGACGGCATCCGTACCGAGGACCGCGCCGCGGGGCTGGCGGGTCTCGCGATCCTGGTCGCGCTCGGTGCTAGCGAGACGCTCGACTACGGACTGACCATGCCGGCGAACGCCTTCACCGCCGCCGTGCTCCTGGGCGCCTTGGCGGCAGCGTCGACGCGTCAGTATCCGAGCGACACGTCCGAAGGAGACACCGAGCCGCCGCCGCGCGACACGACCTCGAGCCGGTGAACGCCGGCGCCGATGGGCGCAGCGAGGTCGAGCTCGGAGCGTTCGCTGACGATTGCCAGGGCAAGCTGTGAGCCGTCGAGCCGGACCTCGACCGCGGCGCCGGTGACAGGCGCCTCCAACACCACCGACAACCGCTTCGCCGCGTTTCGTGCGAAGAAGTGCAAGGTGGCCGCCCCCGAGCGATCGGCCGGCAGCGCCCAGTCCGCTGCGCGCCATCGTTCGCGCGCCAGCCCGCCGAGCTCGCGCTCCGCGAGGTCGAGGTCCTGAGCGTCGCCGGCGGCGCGAGCGACGTCTCGGCGGGCCAGCCAGTACACAGGATCCGCCGTGGCCGACGAGTGCACCCGCGCCAGAGTCGAGAACGCCTCACCCACCTCGCCGCGTTCGGCTTGCGAGCGTGCGCGCGCGATCAGGTAGTCGCTCCAGGCGGGCGCGCCGAGATCGCTGTCCGAGCGCTCGAGCTGCTCGGCGACCGGACGTCCGCCGAACAGCGCGGCGAGCGCTCTGGTCGCAGGCGGCAGGTCGCCGGCGCGGCCGCGTAGTCGATCGATGGCTTCCGCCGGCAACGGGCAGCCGGCGCCGAGGCACAGGTCGAGAGTCCAGTCGAGCCAGGCGCGCACGCCGGCTTGCTGCTTGACCTGTGGGGCGGCCGCGGGCGCCTCGACGAGCACCCGTCGCGCGAGCGCCACGTTCTCGACCGCCGGCGGAAGCTGCGCGAGCACTCCGAGGTATCGCTCGGCGGCGCGCGCGACGTTCCCGCTCCGAGCCAGCCTGGCAGCGGCGTCGAGGGTCGCCGCGACCTC
>DATLFI010000393.1:0-3894 GCA_035524895.1 Thermoanaerobaculia bacterium
CCGGCGATGCCGTTGAGCGCCGAGCCCCAGAAGAACACCGCGACGATGATCGCCATCGGATGGAGGCCGGTGCGATCGCCCATGATCTTGGGCGTGAGCAGGTAACCCTCGATCATCTGCACGACGGTGAAGACCACCAGCACCGCGACCACCAGCCAGATCCCGCCTTCGTCCTGGAACATCGCGATCGGGATCGCGACGGCGAGGCCGACGATGCTGCCCAGGTAGGGGATGATGTTGAGGAAGCCCAGCACCAGCCCCAGGACCAGACCGTAGCGCAGGCCGACGATGCTGAACCCGGCCGCGAACAGACAGCCCTGGAGGAAGGCGACGATGAGCTGGCCGCGGAAGAAGGCGACCAGGATCTCGACGAACTCGTTGACCAGGTAGACGACGTTGTCGCGGGTGTCTTTCTTCAGGAAGGGCAGCAGGCTGTCGGGCCGCAGCAGCGCGCGAGGATCGCTCATCAGGAAGAACGCGAAGTAGACCGGCAGCACCGCCCAGCTCAGGATCAGGCCGATCGTGGACCCGACCTGTCGCAGGATCACCAACACGACGTCGAAGCCGGTCTGCAGGCCGGCGACCAGGCGCTCCTGCTGCCCCTGCACGGCATCGCGCAGGCGGGCGCCGATCTCGCGTCCGCGCAGCACCTCGGCTCCCCAGGGCCAGTGCTCCTCGAGCCAGACCAGGAAGCGCTCCCAGAGCTGCGGAGCGCTCTGCACCAGCCCCGCAACCTGGTCGACGACCAGCGCACCGAAGAACCAGAGGAAGCCGCCCAACGGGATCAGGAAGGAGAGGAAGACGATGATCAGCGCCAGCGCCTTCGGCATGCGCTGCGCCAGCCAGACGTAGAAGGGACGCACCACCAGGGCCAGAACCGCAGCGACTCCCAGCGGCAGGAAGACGTTCGAGAAGCGCGAGACGAAGGAGCCGATGGCCCATAGGATGCCGGCGACCGCCACCAGCAGCACGAACGCCGAGAGCGTCGTGACGCCCGCGGCGACCGTCGTGCGCTGCCGTTCCGTCAGCTCCAGTCTCATGTGCGCCGGAGAGTCTATCCGCGTCTCACCGGCGCGAGCTCCGGGTCCCGGCGGCGCCACGAGGGCGGCCGCAGCCGGGGCGTCGGCGCCCCCGGACGAAAGGCGGTCTCGCTCGAGCCGCCAGAGCCTCGGCGCATTGCGCCTCGTCAGGAGCTCCCGCGATCTCCCACCGAATCCCCCGACCCGAGCAGGCGCGACAGCGACAGCGGCTCCCAGTGATCTTTCAGCCAGGCGCGGGCATCCTCGGCATCGCGCTCGAACCAGGCGCGGCTTGCGCCGAGCCGGAAGCTGTAGCCCCAGGCGTCCATGTCGCGCATCAGCCGATCACGCCCCACCCCCGGCAGCAGGTCCGCGAGCAGGATCTGGAGGTAACAAACCGCGTTCTCCTCGGGCTCGTCGCCCCCCGCGTCGGTGTCGGCGACGCGCCGTCGCTCTGCCCCCATGCACACCAGGTGCGCCCCCTCGTGGAGCGCCGAGTGGACCGGCGTGTCGGCACGAACCCAGAGCTGACCGGGGCCGATGCCGGCCTCGGGCGCGCCCCAGTGGCTGCCGGGGATGTCCTCGTGAGGAGCCACCATCGCCACGTCGATGCCCACCCGGCCGAACAGCGCGGCGAGCGCTCCCTCGGACAGCGCTGCGCAGGTGAGCACTGCCGCCGTGGCGGATGCTGGACCGCTCACGCCGTCATCCAAAGTCGGATCGCGAACACGATCACCGTGACCGTAACCACCCGCTCGATCCACCGGTCGCCCTTCAGCACGGTGAGCCGCACCCCGACCAGCCCGCCGACCGCGCTGCCGAGCCCGAGCGCAAGGCCGAGCCCCCACACCACCTTCCCCTGCCACCAGAAGATCGCCAGCGCGACCACCGTGAAGCACAGCACCGAGAGCACCTTCACCGCGTTCCCGCGCACCAGGTCGAGCCCCGCCAGCGAGGTCGCGGCCAGGATCAGGAAGCCGACGCCGGCCTGGACGAAGCCGCCGTAGATCCCGACCACGAAGAAGCCGGCGCCGAGCACCGCCAGGCTGGTCCGCCGCTCTCCCGCGCCGCTCCGCCATCGCTCCATCTGACGGCGTCCGAGCAGCGTCCAGAGGCTGACCGCGATCATCACCCAGGCGAGCACCTTCTGGAACGAGCTGTCTCCGAGGCGCAGCGCGAGCCAGGTGCCGAGACCGGCGCCGACCGTAGCCGGCGCCGCCGCCCACACCAGGGCCCGCGGGTCGAGCACCCGGTGCCGCCGGAAGGCCTCGGTCGCCGCCAGGTTCTGCATCAGGATGGCGACGCGGTTGGTGCCGTTGGCGATCGTCGCCGGCACCCCCAGGAAGATCAGCACCGGCAGGGTGAGCAGCGAGCCGCCGCCGGCGATGACGTTGAGGGCCCCGGCGACGAGGCCGACGACGAAGAGCAGGCCCCATGCGAGGACGATGGGAAACGACACCCGCGCACTCTAGCCCGGACTCCTCAGGAAGATCGTGGCGAAGGCGCGCCGGCACCCGGCTGGTGGGTACCCGCAGGTCCTGAGTGCTCCGAGGATCCCTCGCGCGGCGAGACGGTCCTGGCAGTACGTCGCAGGAGCCGAAGGCCGAGGAGCTCGCCAGGTGACCCCGCGACACCCGTCGGGTTCTCGGCCCGTGATACCTTGCGCGCGAACCATGACTTCGATCGTCGCTCTCGCGTCGCCGCTGATCGCGCTCGCCGGTCTCGTGCTCGCGCTCTTCGGTGTCCTCGCCGCGCGGTGGTCCTGGATCTCACCGATCGCGGGCTTCCTGCTGGCGGTGGGAGTCGGGCTGCTGCTGTGCGGAATCCTGGCGCTGGTGTGTGGCGTGATCGGCATCGTGCGCACGCGACCTGCCGCGCATCGGACCGGCGCGCCGCAGGCCTGGGCCGGGGCGCTCCTCGGCCTCGCGATGGTCGCGGCTCTCTTCCTGCTCGCCCCCGCCGACGGCGCCCCGCCGATCCACGACATCAGCACCGACCTCTCGCATCCTCCGAGCTTCGTCGCGCTCGCCGCCATCGACGAGAATCGCGGCCGCGATCTGTCGTACCCCGACGGCCCGGACGACACGGCGGAGGTCCAGCGACGCCACTACCCCGACCTCGCGACCATCGAGCTCGATCTGGAGCCTGCCGAGGCGATCGTCGAGGTCGAGGAGGCCGCGCGACGCCTCGGCTGGACCCTGGTGGCGGTCGACGAGCCGGACGGCCGCGTCGAGGCCTACGACACCACGCCGCTGTTTCGTTTCGTCGACGACGTCGTGGTCCGCGTGCGCCCCGGGCGCGACGCCGGCTCCCTGGTCGACGTCCGCTCGACGTCCCGGGTCGGGCAGAGCGATCTCGGCGCCAATGCCGAACGGATCCGGGCATTGCGCGATCTCCTCGTGGACTGACGACTCACCGTACGGAGAACCGCGCAGCCGCAAGCGCTCATCCCGAGGGCGACCACGAGCCGATCGCCTCGAGCAACTCGCTGTAGAACTCCGCGGCGGTCGGCGGGCGGCGCTCCGGCTCGGGGTCGAGCGCCCGCACGAAGAAGCGCCCCAGCGCCGCCGGCGCCTCGGGCAGGTGGCTCTCCAACGGCCGGACCCTCCTGCACCAAGAAGTCTGGACGCGGGAATGCTACCGGACACTCGACAGGATCCGATGCCACCAGCTCCCTTGGACGTGGCGATCGGATTCGGCCGCGGGCTCGATGGTCGCATCTCAGGCGCCGCAACGACCCCTGCTCGGCGGTCACGCCCGGTCGAGCACCTCGAGCAGCCGGTCGATCTCCTCCGCCGTGTTGTAGAGGTGCGGCGAGATCCTCAGTCGTCCCCTGCGGAACGCGACCTGGATGCCGTCGTCGCAGAGACGTTCG
>DATLFI010000394.1:0-3438 GCA_035524895.1 Thermoanaerobaculia bacterium
TTGGGGCGCGGGGGTTTCGTGACCCCGACTGCGTTGGGCCTCCTGCACGATGGCACCGCATCGCGTTCGTCGGCCACGCCTTGCCAGCGGCCGCAGATCCCCGCGCGCAGCCTCACGCGGGTTTCACCACGGGCTGCTAGCTCCGGCCGGTCCCCGGGCGTAGAGCTACCGTCGTCTCTGGGTGAGCTGGCCTCGAAATAGATCCAATTGCTTGAACAACCGTTGGGACCGGTTGGGAATCGGCGCCAACAGCACGGTGCCGGTGCCCTGGATCACGTTCACGAACCCCTCACCCGAGCGCAGCGACCCGATCAGCCCCTTGGTCGCCTTCTCTACGCTGAACTTGAGCTGGGCGCTGCGGGCCACCGCGAAGGTGCCGTCGACGACCAGCCTGTCGTTGTTCAGGTCGAGCCGCTGGCAGACGCCGTCCGACAGCAGGAACACCTTCCCGGTCCCGGATACCTTGGTCTGGAACATGCCCTCGCCGCTGAGCAGGCCTGCCCACGCCTTGTTGGTGAAGATCCCCAGCTCCACCCCGCTGTCGGAGGCCAGAAACGCCCCGCGGTCGAGGACCCACTCCTCGTTCTGCAGCTCCAGGACGTCGACCTCGCCGAGCGTTGGCTCGAGGTACACCTCGCCGGTGCCGGTGTACTTCGGGCGCTGCGTGGCCTCCTTGGTCAGCGCGCTCTTGACGAACCCGGAAGCGCTGAAAGCCTGCACCTGGATGTCGATGTGGCCCCGAATGTAGTGCATGGCGCCCGCTTCGAGGATGCAACTGTTGTTGCGCAGGGTGATCTTCGGCATCTGGTGGTAGTCGCCGGAGATGACCTCGAAGACCGTGCCGTGACTCTCCCATCGGCGGGTCTCGGGCTTCTTCTCTTGCGGCGCGGCGGGCTCCGACGCCGTCGACACCACCTCGGCCCGGTACCGGTCCGCTGAAGCCTCGCGGACCACGCCCGAGACAGCCTCGCTGGCGGGAGCCGCGGCGGCCACTCCTACCGGATCGGCCACCATGAAGCGTGTCGGCTCGCTGGCCGACAGCTCCGGTTCCGCCGGACCAGGAACGGGCGCGAGCAGGCTGGGCATCGCTTCGCCGGCCGCCTGCCACTGCTCGAGGCCGGGGTGCCAGAGCAGGGTCGCGGGACCGATCTCCCCCTTGGCCGCGCGATCCTTGGCATCCGCCTCAGTGAGCGGGCCGACCTGCTGCGACCCCACCATGACGTAGATCTGATCTGTCATTGCCGTACGTCTCCTCGCGCCGCAACCGCGGTCGCATCGAGCAAATTGGAGCCTGCGCCCCCTGGATCGAGATCCTCCCGATGATACCAGCGGAGGCCTTTCTGCTCTCGAGAGCGCGTTCGCTTCGCGGACGTCGAGCCGCCCGCGACATCCGCAGGAACCGAGACTTGGGTCCGTACAACTCCGCCTGTTCCCACCCAACGGGGCGACCTACTCTGACCTTAGGCGTCCACCCGGGCGCAGGAGGAACAGCGATGGCAACCCTGAATGACTCGTCCTCACAACGAATCTTCGTGGTCGGCGACCACGGCGTGGTGAGCGACGCCCTACGCATGCTGCTCGACGGCGCGGGATTCGCGCTCGCGGGGTCCAGCACCAACCTGCCGGACGCGTGTCGCGAGCTGGTGACCAGTCCCGCAGCGGCAATCCTGGTGGACGTTCCACTGGGCGAAGGAGAGGCCCACCAATGGCTGGGTCGGCTCTACCACGCGCAACCGACGCTGCGAGCCGCCGCCCTGCGCGCGGGAGCCGGCACGTGGTTGTTCTCGGTCTCGACCTCGAGCGCTACGCGCCGCCTGGTGCTGGGCCGGATCGGCGGGCGCGCCTTGGTGGCTCTGCTCGCGGATGCCGCCCGGCGCGGTGACCACACCTTCCACGAGCTACTGCGGCGCGTCCGGTCCGCGCCGTTGCCCGAGGCGCTCGCCGAGGCTGCTCCGGCCACCCCCTCGCTGACCCCACGGGAGCGCGACCTGCTGGGCCTGCTCGTCCGTGGTGCGACCGCGAATCGACAGCTCTCGAAGGCGCTCGGGGTGAGCGAGAACACCGTCAAGTACCACCTGCGCAACGTGCTCGGCAAGCTCAAGGTGCATCGCCGAGCCGAAGCGATCTCGCTCGCCTTGCGCCACGGATGGGTCCAGTTCGAGCCCAAGTCGGAGCCCGAATCCGTGCCTTTCAAACTGTCGGACTTCCGTGAGAGCCGGCTCGACGAGGCCGTGAACTGAGCTGCTGCGTCGGGCCCGGCCAGCCGAGCCCGACGCTCCAGCGCTCCCAACGCACTCGCGGAGGCGAGCGTCGTCAGAACGCCCGCGAGATCCCCACGATCAGGCGCTCGCTCGCGTTCTCGCCGAAGAGCCCCCCGCCGGCCGAGTCGGTATCGTGGTAGCCGAGCGAGAGCACCACACCGCGGAACTCGCGGGCGATGCGCGCTTCCCAGCGCAGGTAGCCGTCGCCGAGCGCGTCGTCGAGATCCCAATAGGCGACCGTGGCGCCGAGCGTGAGCTTGCCGCCGAGCGGGAACGCCCCGGACACCACATAGTCGACCCCGGTCTCGCCCGAGGCGATGACGTCGTCCGAGAGGTTGAGGCCGAAGGTGAGCCAGCGGTAGCCGTAGCTCAGGTTGAGCTCGAGGAAGTCGTAGTCGATGCCGTCCGCGGTACCGGGGTAGGTGTAGTACGTCAGCCCGGCGCCCCAACTCATGTCTTCGCCGATCGAGCGGCTGAATCCGAGCAGGTAGTCGATCTCGAGGTCGGCGCCATCGTCCGGTCCGCCCGACGGGATGAAGTCGACGTTCGAGGCCCAGGCCGCGACGTAGAACCCACTCCCGTGGGTCCAGCGCAGCTCGCCCTGGAGAGCCGGTTCCTCGAGGGTCTGCGAGACGCCGCGGTAGGCGTAGTCGGTGAGCAGCGAGACGCTGCCGCTCCAATCTCCCGGTGCTGTGGTCTGTGCCTCCACGGGAGCCTCCTGCCCTGGGGGTTCGGTCTGCTGCGCGCCGGTCTCGACCTCCATCTCTGGCATCTCTGGCATCTCTGGCATCTCTGGCATCTCTGGCGTTGCCTCTGGCGTCGCCTCCGCCGTGACCTCGGCCTTGACCACGGTCCCGCCCTCGACGGCGGCTTCGGCCGCTCCCTGGGTCGAGGCCGCCGGGCTCACGAGAGTGAGTGCCATCACCGTCGCGACAAGAATGTAGCCGTGCAGTGTCGGTTCCTTCATTTTCGTGCTCTCCGCGTTGCCGTCGAAAACTGGTGGTGCGGTGCCGATACCGTCGCCGAGTGCCCCTGCGCCTTGGGCAAAGCCGCCCGTCCTGGGCACAGCTCTCCCGTGGACCGCGGGTTCCGCGGTCTGGCGGCCGACACTTCCGCCCCCGCTGCAATCCACACCGGCTGGCGCGCGCTCGGCCGTTCTCCGACTCGAATGTCGGTG
>DATLFI010000395.1:0-16425 GCA_035524895.1 Thermoanaerobaculia bacterium
GCGTCGCGCACCGAAGGCAGCGAGAGCGAGGCGGCGTGGCTCTCCTTGGTGTCCCACACCTCGGTGATCCAGAGCGCGTCCTCGTCCGTGGTGTCCTTCGCCACCACGTAGCTCAGACAGCCCGGCATGCCCGAGACGCCGGCGAGCAGGATCCCGATCAGCTCGTCTCGCTTGCCAGGGGCGGCCGTCATCTTGCCGATCAGTCCATGCATCGTTTGCGCTCCCTTGGATGCGCCGGGCATCGACGCGGCGGCCGCGAGTACCGCTGCCCCGGCCACCAGCTCGCGCCGGCTGATTCTCGCGAGGTTCGACCTCACCTGTCTCCTCCAACCGGCTCGTGACATCTTACG
The DNA here is from genome assembly GCA_035524895.1 of Thermoanaerobaculia bacterium. Lineage (GTDB taxonomy): Bacteria > Acidobacteriota > Thermoanaerobaculia > Multivoradales > Multivoraceae > DATLFI01. The sequence goes on from DATLFI010000395.1 coordinate 351, forward strand.
GCTCGGCGCTCGGCCGTACCCGACCCGCAGGCATAGCGCACGGGCCCGACCACGACCACTCCACGACCACGAGCATACGGAGCGACGGGTTGAAACAGCGGTCGAACCAGCGCGAAGGCACGTCGCCAGGGGAATCCAGGGCCTCTCGAACCGGCACCCTGGTTGCCGTCGCTCTCGTCTTGCTGGGCGGCGTCTGCTACCCGCCTTATCGGTGACGGGCCACCTCCGGCAAACCGGGAGCGGTGTCGTCCATCACCGGCAGCACCAACGCCGACGAATGTTCCAGCTCGTGGAACACGAGATTGGTCGCGACGCGCGGCGGTGCGCCGCGATCTCCGGGCGCCGTGCCGTTGTTGGGGTTGACCTCGAAGCGAGGGTGGTTGCTCGAGGTGACGTGCACGGCGATGCGGTGTCCGGGCTCGAAAGTCACGGCGGTGTGCCAGAGGTCGATCACGATATGCGTCGGCTCGCCGGGCGTCATCATCGCTACGTCCTCGGCGCGCCGGCCCTGGCGGTAGCGCGCGCGCTGGATGGAGTCGATGACGAGCGCTTCGTAGCCGTCGGGGTAGACGTCGACGAGCTTGACGGCGAAGTCAGTGTCCGGTCCGTCGGTCGAGACCCAGAGCTCGGCCGAGAGCTCACCGGCCAGCACCAGGTCGCGATCGAGGGGAGCGCTCTCGAAGCGGAGGTAGTCGGGTCGTTCTGGGATCGCGCGCTGGTCCATCGGTCCGCGGGCGATGGTCAGGTTGAGGCCGCCGACGGTGGGCACCGGGTTCGCGGGGTCGAAGCGGTATGCGGTGCGCGATGCGTCGGCCTGCGGTGCTTCCCAGGAGAGGTTGCCGCCTTCGGCGAGATAGAGCCGCACGGGCCTGCTGCCGGGAGGCGGCCAGGTCTCGGCCTGGAGCCAGCGATTGGCCGATGACGGCGGAGAGCCCCGGCGCGCCGCGGCCATCATGTAGTAGCTCACCGTCGGCTGGTTGGCGATGCCGTTGTCGATCCCACGGAGCCAGTAGTCGAACCACCGCAGCTCCTCGGTGCGATCGGCGCGGTCGCCGCCGTCGGGGTAGACCAGGTCGCCGGAGAGCGCGCCGTGGCCGATCGGGCCGATCCAGATCTTCTGTCGACCGCGCGCGCCGGGCGCGCCCCAGTCCTGCAGGTAGCGAAAGTTGTTCACGGTGCCCTTGAGGAACAGGTCGTACCAGCCACCGACGTTGTAGATCGGGATATCGACCTGATGGCGCAGGAAGAAGAAGTCGGTGCTCTGCCAGCGCTCGTCGAGCAGAACCCGCCGCTGGAGGGCCGCGACCACGTCGTCGCCGACGCCCTGGCCGCGCATCCAGTTGCCGGTATCGGCCTCCTTGAACACGCCGCCGATGAAGCGACTCTCCTCCCACAGGCTCTCCGGCGCCACCACCACGTAGGCGGCGACGAGGTGCGGCGGGTTCGCGGCGGCGGCGAGGTTGGCGGCGATGCCGACCGCCGAGGCGCCGGAGACGCCCACCTTGCCGTTCGACCAGGGCTGCGCCGCGATCCACTCCACGGTGTCGTAGCCGTCGTGGATCTCGTTCATGTGCGGCTCGTAGGTCCCCTCGCTGCGGTAGCGCCCGCGCTGGTCCTGCGCCACGAGCGCGTAGCCGCGCTCGTTGTAGGCGTATGCCGCGGTGACGCCCGACTTGTTGTACGGCGTCCGCTGGAGCACGGTCGGGAACGGGCCTTCGCCTTCGGGAACGTGTACGTCGGTCGCGAGGCGCACCCCGTCACGCATCGGCACCATGTGCTCGCGCTCCCGCTTGCCCTCGGCGGCGGTGGTTGGGAGGGAGGGAGAGAGGAGGAGGGCGAGCAGGGCGAGACGGAGCGCGAGGCGATGTCCGAGGAGGGGAGACAGTGCTCGCCGCGCCACCAAGAAGGCGGTTCGGGAAGGCTGTTGGTGAGATGGCGCGCGCATGGGCACCTCCTGTGGGTCGCGTCCCGCCATCATACGGCCCCACTCGCTGCCCCGACGGGGCGCCAGCAGAGGCAGCGCTGCTCCCCCCGGCGCATCCGTCACTCCGGCGCGAAAGACAGCGGTGGAGGCAGCCTCGCCCACTTGTTTAGACTTGCCTGCCAAAGTATGAATAGCCGGCGTCGCTATCCAGCGATGCTGAACTGGGATGCTGAACCGGAAGGAGACGGGACTGGCATGAGGCGCGGGGAGACCGGCCGCTACGAGGTGACCACCGCTGGCGGAGAGTCGGTGCGCGCCTTCGTCCCGGCGCCGCTGCCGCCCCTCCCTCCCCTGACCTTCGAGGGCGATCTCCAGCGTGCGCTCGAGGCGGCGGTGCTCGCCCTCGGACGGCTCGACGGCGTCGCGACGCTGCTGCCGGACAAGTCTCTCTTTCTCTACACCTACGTCCGCAAGGAGGCGGTGCTCTCTTCACAGATCGAGGGGACGCAGTCTTCGCTCTCGGACCTGCTGCTCTTCGAGCTGGACGAAGCGCCCGGCGTAGCGCTCGACGACGTGGTCGAGGTCTCCAACTACGTCGCCGCACTGGACCACGGCCTCGCGCGGCTGCGCGAGGGGTTCCCGCTCTCGAACCGGCTGATCCGTGAGATCCACGGCGTGCTGCTCTCGCGCGGGCGTGGCAGCGGCAAGGACCCCGGCGAGTTCCGGCGCTCGCAGAACTGGATCGGCGGCAGCCGCCCGAGCAACGCCACGTTCGTCCCGCCGCCCCACACGGCCGTGCCCGACTGCATGGGAGCGCTCGAGCGCTTCCTGCACGCTGTGGACGACGGCTTGCCGGTGCTGGTGCGCGCTGGGCTCGCCCATGTCCAGTTCGAGACCATCCACCCGTTTCTCGACGGCAACGGACGTGGGACGGCTGCTCATCACCTTCCTGCTCTGCCACGCGCGCGTGCTGGGCGAGCCGCTCCTGTACCTGAGCCTGTACTTCAAGCAGAACCGCGCCGCCTACTACGCGCTGCTCGACCGCGTGCGGCGCGACGCGGTGGATTTCGCGCTCGCCACGCAACGGGACAACGTTCTCGATCTCGTGCACGCGTGGGGGCTGAAGGGAACCGGCCCGACCCGGTACAGTGAGAGGTCATTCCGTCCCCTCCAGCTTCCGGAGCCACGCCATGAGCTCGACCATCCGCCGCCGCGTCGTCGCCACCACGTTTGCGGTCATTCTCCTCGCCGGCAGCGCCTCCGCCCAACGCACCGCTGCGCAAGCAGTTCTTGCGCTCCCCACCGACAAGCCGGTGCTCCACGGGCAGCACTGGGTGGCGGTCACCGGGAAACCACTCGCCGCGACCGCGGGAGCGATGATGTTCCTGCAGGGCGGCAATGCCGTCGACGCGGCGTGCGCGATGCTCGCAGCCACGTCGACGATGTGGGACACGCTGGGCTGGGGCGGCGAGACGCAGGCGCTGGTCTTCGATCCGCGCGACGGCAAGGTCAAGGGGATCAACGCGCTCGGCGTCGCGCCCACGGGGGCCACGGCCGACTACTACCGCGAGCAGGGCATGCGCTATCCGCCGGAGTACGGCCCGCTCGCGGCGGTGACCCCGGGGACGCCAGGTGGGCTGATGGTGATGCTCGCCGAGCTCGGCACCATGAGCCTGGAGCAGGTGCTCGCGCCCGCGATCCAGATGGCCGACGGCTATCCGATCGAGGCATCGCAGGCCGACAACATGGAGCGGCAGCGCAAGCGCATCGCGGAGTGGCCGTCCTCGCGCGCGGTCTTCTTGCCGCACCTCGACGAGAGCGACGACACCCAGCGCGCCGCGCCGTACCCGGGCGAGATCTTCCGCCAGCCCGACCTGCTGGCGACTCTCCAGAAGCTGGTCGAGGCGGAGCGCTCGGCGCTGCGCGGCGGCGCCGAGCGCAAGTCCGCGATCCAGGCGGCTTACGACCGCTTCTACCGCGGCGACATCGCCCAGGAGCTGGTGCGCGGCACGCAGGAAGGCGGCGGGTTGATCACGGTGGAGGACCTGGCGAGCTGGAGGGTCCACATCGAGGAGCCGGTGAAGACCGAGTACAAGGGCATCGAGGTCTACAAGCTCACGCACTGGACGCAGGGCCCTGCGATGCTCCAGGCGCTCAATGTCCTCGAGCACGTCGACCGCGAGCACCCGCTGCGCGAGATGGGCTACAACAGCGCGCGCTACCTGCACGCGGTCTATCAGGCGATGAACCTCGCCTTCGCCGACCGCGACTTCTACTACGGCGACCCGTACTTCCCGCCCGAGGAGCCGATCGCCGGCCTGCTGTCGAAGGACTACGCGAAGCAGCGCGCCGGGCTGATCGACTGGTCGCGCAACCGCCTCGACATCCGACCCGGCGATCCTTATCCGTTCCAGGGCAGCGAGAACCCATATCTCGACCTGCTCCAGAAGTGGCGGCCGGTGCCGCCGACCAGCGATGCCGAGGGCGAGGCGGGCTTCCAGCAATCGTCGGTGGGGACCGGCCCGCAGATGACACCAGACGAAGCGTTCTATGCCGGCACGACCTCGATCCAGGCGGCCGACGCGGCGGGCTGGGTGGTCTCGATCACGCCGAGCGGCGCGTGGGTTCCGGCGTACATCGCGGGACGCACCGGGATCGGCCTCTCGCAGCGTGCGCAGTCGTTCGTGCTCGATCCAGGCATGAACCCGTTCAACGTGATCGAGCCGGGGAAGCGACCGCGCGTCACGCTGACCCCGTCGCTGGCGCTGCGCGACGGCAAGCCCTACCTCGCGTTCTCGGTGCAGGGTGGCGACTCGCAGGACCAGAACCTGTTGCAGTTCTTCCTCAACGTCGTGGAGTTCGGGATGAACGTCCAGCAGGCGTCGGAGGCCGCGAACATCGCCAGCTTCCAGATGCAGTCGAGCTTCGGCGACCACCGCTCCGAGCCGGGGCGGCTGCTGGCTCGCGACGACACTCCCGAGTGGGTGGTAGCCGAGCTGCGCAAGCTCGGCTACCGCGTCGAGACCGCGCGCAAGACCTCGGGCCCGATCACCGCGATCTGGTTCGACCGCGAGCACGGCACGATGTGGGGCGGCGCCAGCGACCACGGCGACGACTACGGCATCGCTTGGTAGAGCCGGTAGAGCCGCTCGGCCCCAGCTATGGCGCACTGCTGCCTCCGCTGACGTAATCCAGTGTGAAGGCAGACGATGCCTTCCGGGAAGTGGCCGGGCACGGTCCGGGGTCTCGGCGCGATGCGCCGAGGGGAGCGAAGCCTCGCGTCGCGCGGCTCGCTCGCCCCGGGGAGTGAGGTGCCGCACCGGTATCGGTCGAGGAACACCAGGGACACCATCCCCACCTGCTCCTCCAGGCCGGATACCGCGTGCTCGAGCAGCTCTTCCCCGGCCTCGGGGCGGAGGCCCAGCGCGATGGAGCGTCTGAAGTAGACCTCGCCCAGGATGTGCGTTGGCGGCAGCGTGGTGTCTGGAAGGCGCGATTTCCGAGCTCGATCCGCACCCTGGTGCAGACGCGTCCGGTGTTGGAAGAGCGAATTCGCCAGCGCGTGACGGCGTTGCCGAACGTGCGTTTGGGCTGGCAAGCCACGGCAGTCGACCTGAGCTTTGCGCCGGAGGGCGACAGAGTCGACGGGGTGTGGGCGCGCCTCCCTGGCCAGGGACCCGCTCGACTCTCGGCCGACCTGGTGGTCGACGCTACCGGTTGCGGCTCGATGCTGGCGCGCCAGCTCGCGGCCCACGCTACGGGGCCCCGGTCGAGGAGCGGGCGGAGATCGGCCTCTGCTACACCACTGGACTGTTTCGCCGACGTGCCCGCACGCCACCCGACTGGCAGGCTCTGTTGCTTCCTCCGGATAGACGGCGTGCTTCTCGCGGCGGCATGGTGGTCGCGCTCGATGCGGTGTATTGGCAGGTGGCACTGCACGGCTACCGTGGCGACCACGCTCCGGCCGAGCTCGACGGCTTCACCGCCTTCGCGCGGTCGCTCAGCAGCGGCAAGATCGCTGCGGCCCTGGGCAACGCCATCCTGGTGAGCGATCTCGAGCGTTACGCGATTCCGTACCAGTTCCGCCGCCGCTACGAGAGGCTGCCGCGGGTCCCCGCGGGGCTGCTCGCCATCGGCGACGCGCTGGGTCGGCTCGACCCCGCGTACGCGCAAGGGATGGCGGTGGCCGCTCTGCAGGTCGAGGCGCTGTCCTCGCTGCTGGTGCGGCGCGCGTTCCGCAACCGCGCGGTGGCGAGCTCGGCGTTCGCGGGGGAGTACTTCGCTCGGGCCGCGCGCATCTTCGACCTGCCCTGGCGCATGTCGGGTGGTGCGGCGCAGGTGGCGCGGGCTGCCGGTGCTCGCCGAACGCAGGCGTCTGCGCTGCGGAGCTGGTACCGGCGCGAGCTCGAGCTGGCGTCGAGCGAAGTGCCTGGAGTGCACCAGGCATTCCTCGAGGTGTGGAACCTGATGGCGCCGGAGTCGCGCCTGTGGCGACCCGCGATCGCCGCGCGGGTGCTCGCCCAGGCAGCGACGCGCCGTCGCCGAGCCGTTTCAGGCATGGTTGCTGCGACGCACCGCCCAGGGCCAGAGACGACCGGCGCGTTCCGACTGGCCACAGCCTCGGATGTCAGCACCGAGATCCCGATGGGTTAGCTCGATGAGCGAGTGAGGCGCGACCGTGCTACTCGACCGCGCGCTCGCGCGCCTTCGCCACCGCGCGCTGCGCGTAGACCCGCGCGAGGTGCACGCGATAGTCGCCGCTCGCGTAGACGTCGCCCAACGGATCGACTGCCTCGATCTTGGCGGCCGCCTCGGCGAGGGTGGCGTCCGAGAGGTCGCTACCGATGATCTGCGCGAGTGCCGCTTCCGAGACGAGCGGTGTGGCGGTGACGCCGTTGAAGGCGAGCCCCGCAGCGGCGCACTTTCCTCCAGAAACCCTGACCCAGGCGGCGGCGCCGACGACCGCGTAGCCGGAGGCGGGGTGCTCGAACTTGAGGTACGCGCTGCCGGTCCCGGCCGCCGCCTTGGGGACGTCGACCGCCGTGATCACCTCGCCCGGCTGGAGGTCGGTGGTGAGCAGGTCGACGAAGAAGTCCTTGGCGGCCACCGTCCTCTCACCCTTGCGAGCGCGCAGTCGGATCGTGGCGCCGAGTGCGACGAGTGCGGCGGGCAGGTCGGAGCCTGGGTCGGCGTGGGCGATGTTGCCGCCGAGAGTGCCGCGGTTGCGCACCTGCGGGTCGCCGATGACCGAGGCAGCCTCGGCGACCAGCGGGCAGTGCTGCAGCAGCTCTCTCGAGGACGCGAGCTCCGCGTGCGTGGTGAGCGCGCCAATGCGCACCGCATCCCCGGTGAAGGCCACCCCGCGCAGCGGCAGTTGCCCGATGTCGATGAGCTTGGCTGGCTGTGCCAGACGAAGCTTCATCATCGGCAGGAGGCTGTGGCCGCCGGCGATGAGCTTGGCGTCGCTGCTCTCGTCGAGCAGCCGCAGCGCGTCGTCGAGCGAAGTGGCTCGGACATAATCGAACGGCGCGGGATACATAAAGCGTCTCCTGACAGGGATTGTGTAAGGCGCGATCGGGGCTCGTGGGTGTTCTCGCGGCAGGGAACTGGTTGCGGCGTCTACGCCGCAGCCCTCTTCGCCTCCGCCTCGCGGATGGCGCGCCAGACCTTCTCGGCGGAGAGCGGCATGTCGACGTGGCGGATGCCCCAGGGCGACAGCGCATCCATCACGGCGTTGACGACGGCCACGGGCGAGGCGATCGCTCCGGCTTCGCCCACGCCTTTGACGCCCAGCGGATTGTGCGGGCATGGCGTGACCGTGCGATCGAGCTCGAAGGCCACCAGGTTGTGGGCTCGCGGCAGCGCGTAGTCCATCAGCGACGCTGTCACGAGCTGGCCGGTCTCGTCGTAGACCGCGTTCTCCCACAGCGCCTGGCCGATGCCCTGCGCCAGCCCGCCGTGGATCTGCCCGTCGACGATCATCGGGTTGATGACGTTGCCGACATCGTCGACCGCGACGTAGCGCAGGAGTTTCACCTGGCCGATCTCTGGGTCGATCTCCACCACCGCGATGTGGGTGCCGAAGGGATACGTGAAGTTGGCCGGGTCGTAGAACGTCACGGCCTGCAGCCCGGGCTCGAGGTCCTCGGGGAAGTTGTGCGCGAGGTAGGCCTGGAGCGCCACGTCGCCCCAGCCGACGCCCTTGTCCGGCGAGCCCTTGACGCTGAACTTGCCGTCGGCGAGCTCGATGTCCTCGGCCGCGGCCTCGAGCAGGTGCGCGGCGATGCGCTTGCCCTTCTCGATGATCTTGTCGGCCGAGCGCGCGATGGCGCTGCCGCCGACCGCCGCGCTGCGGCTGCCGTAGGTGCCCATGCCGAACTGCACCTGGCCGGTGTCGCCGTGGATGATCTGCACCTGGTCCATCGGCACGCCGAGCTTGTCTGCGACGATCTGCGAGAACGTGGTCTCGTGTCCCTGACCGTGCGGCGACGATCCGGTGTACACGGTCACGCCGCCGGTCGGCTGCACGCGCACGTCGGCGCTTTCCCACAGCCCCGCCTGGGCGCCGAGCGAGCCAACCACCTTCGACGGCGCGAGGCCGCAGGCCTCGATGTAGCTCGACAGTCCGAGGCCGATCTGCTTGCCGCCCGAGGAGCGGCGTTTCGCCTGATCCGCGCGCAGCGCCTGGTAGCCGACCATCTCGAGAGCTCGATCGAGCGCGGGCTCGTAGTTACCGCTGTCGTATTGCAGCGCCACCTCGGTCTGGAACGGGAACGCGTCCGGGGGGATGAAGTTGCGGCGTCGCAGCTCGGCCTGGTCGATGCCGAGCTGGTCGGCCGCGAGGTGGAGCAGCCGTTCGACCACGTAGGTGGCCTCCGGCCGGCCCGCGCCGCGCACCGCGTCGACCGGCGTGGTGTGGGTGAACACGCCGAGCACCTGGCAGTGGATCGCCGGGATGGCGTACTGGCCGGACAGCAGGGTGCCATAGAGGTACGTCGGCACGGATGGGCCAAAGGTCGACAGGTAGGCGCCCAGGTTGGCGTAGGTGTGCACGCGCAGCCCGAGGATCCGGCCAGCGGCGTCGAGCGCCAGCTCGGCCTTGCTCACGTGATCACGGCCGTGGGCGTCGGTGGCGTTGGTCTCGGTGCGCGTCGCGGTCCACTTGACGGGCCGGTCGAGCTGCATCGAGCAGAACGAGGTGATCGCCTCGTCGGCGTAGTGGTGGATCTTGCTGCCGAAACCGCCGCCGACCTCGGGCGCGATCACCCGCACCTTGGTCTCGGGCAGGCCGATCGACGCGAGGCACATCAGCAGCCGGTGCACGTGCGGGTTCTGCGTCGTCAGGGTAAGCGTCAGCTCGCCCTTGCTCGAGTCGAAGCTGGCCAGCGCCGAGCGCGGCTCGATGGCGTGAGGGATGAGCCGGTTGTTGCGCAGGTCGACCACGACGTGGTGCGCTGGCTTCGCGAACGCCGCGTCGGTCTTGGCGCGATCGCCGAGCTCCCAGTCGAAGGCGATGTTGCCGGGAGCCTCGGGGTGCACCTGCGGAGCGCCAGCCGCGGTCGCCCCCTTGGGGTCGACCGCAGCGCCGAGCGGGTCGTAGTCGACCGCGACGAGGTCGGCGGCGTCGCGCGCCAGGTAGCGGTTCTCGGCGACCACGACCGCCACCGCGTCTCCGACGTGACGCACGGTGTCGATGGCCAGCATCGGATGCGCCGGCGTCTTGAGATCGGGCAGGAGCCAGCCCACCGGGATCATGCCTGGCAAGCCGGCCTTGGCGACATCGGCGGCGGTGTAGGCCGCGAGCACGCCCGGGGCGGCCAAGGCGGCGGTGGTGTCGATGCCGCGGATCTTGGCGTGCGCGTAGGGGCTGCGCACGATCGCCGCGTGAGCCATGCGCTCCAGCTTGATGTCGTCGGTGTACTTGCCGCGGCCGGTGACGAGGGCTGGGTCCTCCCGCCGCTTGATCGAGGTGCCGAGTACCTTGGCCATGATCTTGCGCTCCACCTCAGGACGTCGCCGACGACATCTTGTGCGACGCGTGCTCTATCGCTTCGACGATGTTGTGATAGCCGGTACAGCGACACAGGTTGCCCTTGAGCGCGTGCCGGATCTCGTCCTTGCTCGGCCTTGGCGAATGGGACAGCAGGTAGGCCGCCGACAGGATCATTCCGGGCGTGCAGTACCCGCACTGCAGGCCGTGCTTCTCCCAGAACGCCTCCTGGATCGGGTGGAGCTGCGATCCCTGCGCGAGTCCCTCGATGGTCGTGACCTTCGTGCCGTCGGCCTGCAGGGCGAGCTGCGAGCATGACTTGACCGCCTTGCCGTCGATCAGCACCGTGCAGGCGCCACAGATACTCGTCTCGCAGCCGACGTTGGTGCCCGTGAGACCGAGGTCCTCGCGCAGGAAGTGCACCAGCAGGAGCCGCGGCTCCACCTCCCGCTCGACCTTCTGGCCGTTTACCTCGAGCTCGATCTTGTGTTTCATCTCAGGGACCCTCTCGCTTTCGTCGAACGTCGATCGGCGACGGATCGCCGGTAGTCGATTCTGGGATCTGGGATCAGGAGGCGCCGCAGGTGCGGAGGAGGATCGCCACGACTGCCACCACCGCGAACAGGGCCGCGAGGACCAGCGGCCATCGTGATCGCGTGGGCACCAGGTCGTCGAATACTCCCTGGACCACCTCCCCAGCGAGCCGTGTCTGGCTGGGCGGCGCAGCCGCAACCGGCGCCGCGGCGCGTGCGAGGTCTACGGCGGGAGTCGTGATGCGGTTGTCCGGCGGAGCCGAAGGCGCAGCCGGGCTGGCTCCGGTCGAGACGGCGAGCTGCCGCTCGAGACCTTCCAGCCCCTGGCGAGTGATCACCTTCGCAGAGCTCTCGATCAGGCGCTGGCCGACCGCTGCCACGCGACCACCCACTTGGGCGTCGATCTCGTAGCGCAGGTTGGTCTGGGCTCCTCGCGCCTCGAGCTCGAGCCGGCCGATGCCCTTGAGGAAGCCAGGCGCTCCGCGCCCCTCGATCTCCATGCGGTAGCCGTGCGGCGGGTCGAGGTCGAACAGCTTCACTCCGCCGTCGAACGCTCCCTGGACCGGGCCGACCTTGACCAGGAGTGAGCCGCGGTACTCGTTCTCACCGATCCGCTCCAGCTTCTGGGTGCCCGGAAGGGTCTTTGCGAGCACCTCCGGATCGAGCAGCGCCTGCCACAGGCGATCGCGATCGACGTCGAAGAGGTGCTGGCCGCTCAGCTTCATCGGCGGCGGCTCGAAGGGCAACGCGAGCCCCGATGGGGCTCGGCCCGAGGTGGTGCCTGGGCGGCGAACCGGTGGGTGCAGTCGGGAGAGCTCATGGGCGAGCGGTAGCAGCAGGAACCTCTGTTCTACCACAGTGTTTGCCGCGACGGTTCCGGGGCGGGGCGCGCTAGCGGGAGGCAGGGCGACGATGCCGCAGAGTGGCGGACCAGCCGAGCCGCCAGGCGGCGCTGCCGAAGTGCCGGAGGCGCTCGAGGCGATAGCGAGTGCTGGCCATCGGCGCGAAGCGAAGCTCCACGCGACGCACCGGCCTCGAGCGTGCCAGGGCGCGTAGGGCGTGGCGCGCCTCCGCGTAGAAACGTTGATGGAAGGTCCATCGTGATCCTTGGCGTGCCCGCTCGAGTGCCAGTCCCTCCGGATCGGTGCCGGGGCGCGGGCCCATCGTCGGGTTGGTGTTGATCTCGAAGGCCTGGGGCCGGCCGTCGCAGATTCCGAAGTCGAGCCGGCCGTAGTCCACGCCGGCAAGCTCGAAGGTCTCGAGGACCCACTCGCGGTACGGGTTGCTGGCGAGGTACCTGCGTTCCAACGCCATCATTTCGGCATCGATCAACACGCCCGAGTGCTTCACCGACCAGTGGTTCGAGAACATGATGTGCCGGTTGAGCAACCGCTCGCCGACCCGCGTCGCCGCGTACTTGGAGTGGGGTCCGCCGTCGACCGAGGTGTTGCAGAACTCCACCACCAGCAGGTCCGCGCGGCGATGGGGTCCGAACGGCCAGGTGAGGCCCTGGATTGCCTCGCACAATGATTCGCGGTCATGCAGCAGCGATGTTTGGGGCCCGTCGTGCTCGCTCTGGCGGCGCACGAACACCGGGAAGCGTACGTCGGCCGGCACGCCGTCGACCGGGAAAGCGCGGAAATCGTTGCGCCCGAGCGACGCGAGCCGCTCCAGGAGCTGGCGTCGATCGAGCGCGCGGCGAGGGTCGTTGAGCAGACGGACCCCCGCGCTCTCGAGCTGGACCCATGCCTCGCGAACGATGGGTCGCAGCGCCGAGGTGAGGCAATCGAAGTCGCAGAACACGCAGACGCCTGCCGCGACCACCGGCCGGCGGAGCAGCTCCTGATAGGTGAGCACGGCGACCGAGCCGGCCACCGCGCGCCCCTCGTTCGCCAGCCAGTCGCGAAGAGTGCCGGGGTCGCGGCGGTCGACCAGGAACCAGAGCGGTCGCGTCACGTGGGCGGCGCTTCCTCGCCGGCGAGCCCTGCCGGGGCGGGTGTCGCCAGCGGCCGAGCGCTCAGCGCGGTTGCCGTGAGGTGACCCGAGACGTTGGCCAGCGTCTTGAAGTAGTCGACGAGCCCCTCGACCGAGCGAGTCAGGAAGTAGCCGTCTGCGGGGATGCCGGCGGCGAGGTAGGCAGGCAGGGTGCGTCCGCCGCCGCCGCCGTGGTTCGGCAGCCCGACCGCCGTGGAGCTCAACAGGATGGCCGTGACCAAGAACAGCGCGATGTCGCCTGGCCCCAGATCGATGCCGTACACGTGCGCCAGAAACAAGAGCTGCGCGGTGTTGGAGACCGGGCCGTGGGGCTTGAACGCGACGCCGCTCAACGAGACCGCGAGCGCCGCCTGCTGCAGCGGTAGGCGCAGCCGGCTCACTGCCGAATCGAGGACCGAAGGAATCGCGGCGAGAGAAGAACGCGTGCTGAGGCCGATCGCCTGCGGCGGCGCCAGCGCCGCGGCGTAGGCGCGGAGACTGGTGCGCGCCGCCCAGGCGCCGATCGGATAGAGCGCCACCGTGAAAACCACGAGCACCAGCGCCGTGATCACCAGGAAGTGGAGCAACGTGCCCGCGACGGCGAGGCCTCGCACCCGGCCGGCCTGGAGCGCCAGCGCGAACACCGCAAGCGGTGCGACCAGAAGGACTCGGGAGACCAGCCACAGCATGGCGTCGGTCCCGGCCCGGAACAAGTCCAGCATCAGGTCCCGACGGCGCTCCTCCAGGTGAGTCACGGCGAAGCCGAGCAGCGCCGCGAAGACGATGAGGTGACCCAGGTTGCCTTCGGCGGCCGCCCGGAACGGGTTGTCGGGAATCCGCGCGGAGAGCGGATCGAGGTCGGAGGATCGTTCCTCCGCTCCTGCGGCGCCCGCTTCGGCGTCGTGCCGCATGGTGAGAGATTCCGACGCGACCAAGCTATGGCTCGGCACGAGTCGCAGCAGGGGTGGCGTGAGCGTGACCGCAACCAGGCCAGCCAGGCCCAGCAGCAGCGCGAATGCCGCGAGTACCCGAGCACCTGCGACCCCGGCGCCCCGCCTTCCTGCCGCGATCGCGGAAACCACCAGGCAGAAAACGAGGGGCAGCACCGCCATCCTCATCAGCCGCAGGAACGCCGTGCCGATCGCCTCGACGACAGGCAGCCATGCGGGGTCGGTGTCGGGCCGCCGGTGGAGCCACGCGCCGAGGACCAAGCCAGCGGCGAGACCGACGAGCGTGCCGGCGGTCAGCCAGCGTTGGGCGGGGAAGTTGCTCGCGGGGCTGGGTGTGTCGGTGGCCATGGTCGGCGACTGAGGGGTGGACTGAGCGGTGGCGCCGGAGAGCTACACCGTTGCAACGCGGGATTCGAAGCGACGCAACGCGGCTCCCACGGTCGCAGCACCCGCCGCGCGCCGTGCCTTGTCGGCCAGTCGCAGGAGTTGCTCCGCGTGATGGCGCCAACGGACCGCTGGCGGGATGCGGAGCGTGAACCTCTGGGCCGGCCGGCTGGTGGCGTCGAGCTCTACCAACGCCGAGCGAACCGCCGCGTGGGCGTGGCGGATTCCCGGCTCGAGTAGGGCTCGTTGGTCGGGAGTCAGCTCCATCGATCTCGGCGACGAGCGGACCCGCCTGCCGAGAGACGGGTTGGTGTTGATTTCCCATGCCTGACGCCGCCCCGACGCGATGCCGTAGTCGAGGCGGCCGTAGTCGACCTCCGCCACGTCGAAGGTCTCGTGGATCCACCCGCGGTCGGGGTTCGTCGTCACGTAGCGGTACTCGAGCGCGGCGATCGCTTCGTCCACTCGGCGGCGGTCGGCCTTGACCACCCAGTCGCTCGAGAAGGTGTAGTAGCGCGGCACGATGGCCTCGCCGATGCGGAGAGCGGAGAGCCTGAGGTAGAGGCCCTCGGGGGTGGAGGAGTCACAGTACTCGACCACCAGCAGGTCGTCGGATCGGTGGCGGGTGCGCGGCCATGCCAAGCTGCGCAGCGCCTGCCCCAGCTCGCTCTCGTCTGCCAAGAGGCCAGTGAGCGCTCCGTCGTGCTCCTGCTCGCGACGCACGAACACCGGGTAGCGCAGGGGCGCGGGCAGCTCGTCGAGCCGGTAGGCGCTGAAGTCGCTACGGCCGAGGGCATGAAGGCGGCGGAGCAGCTCGTAGCGTCCCGGCACCCGCCGCGGATCGTTGAGCCGCCGCACTCCGGCATCGCCCGCCGCGTCCCAAGCGCTCGCCGCGACCCGGCGCAGCGACGGCGACAGGGTCTCGAGGTCGCCGAAGATGCAGGTCTCGGCGGACAGCCAGGACGTGCGCAGCAGCTCCTGGTAGGTGACCACCCGCACCCGGTCAGCGATCGGCCGGCCACGCTCGCCGCCCAGCCAGTCGAGCACGGTGCCCGGGTCCCGCGCGTCCAGGATGAAGATCACGAGCAGGATCCAGAGGCATCGAGGAAGCTCACCCCAGCACCGGGTCGGGGGACTCCGTCCCCAGTGCCGCGCCGTGGAGCCGAAACAGCGAGGCGTAGAGACCGCCGGCACGCAGTAGCTCCCGGTGGCTGCCCTGCTCCACGAGCCGCCCCGCTTCGAGCACCAGGATGCGATCCGCCATCTGCACGGTGGAGAAGCGATGGGAGATGAAGACCGTCGTGGTGCCTGCCGCGACCTCGCGCAGCGCCGAGAACAGCTCTAGCTCGGCGAAGACGTCGAGGTTGGCGGTCGGCTCGTCGAGGATCAGCACCGCTGGTCGACGCGCGAGTACCCGCGCGACGGCGAGCCGCTGCCACTGACCTGTGGACAGCGACACCTGGCCGAAGCCGCGGCCGAGCAGGGTGTCGAAGCCCTGGGGGAGACTCTCGATCAGCTCGCGCACGCGGGCGCGGTCGGCGGCCCCGACCACGGCCTGACGGTCGTCGAGCATGCGCCGCCAGTCCCCGAAGGCGAGGTTCTCGTGGGCGGAGCCCTCGAAGGCCAGTGGGTGCTCTACCACGAGCCCGAGGTGCTGGTGCCAGTGCTCGAGCGACAGCTCCTTGAGGTCCCTGCCGTCGACCAGCACTCGGCCTGCCGTCGGGTCGTAGAGCCGCGCGATCAGCTTGGCCAGGGTGGTCTTGCCGGAGCCGTTGTGGCCCACCAGCGCCACGGTCTCGCCGGGCTCGAGGCGCAGCGACACGCGGTCCACAGCCGGGCGATCGGAACCGGGATAGTGGAAGGTCACCTGGTCGACCTCGATGCGGCCCCGGATCAGAGGGCGCGCCGCCTCCGGCGCGTCACTGACTGCCGGCACGGTGCGCAACAGCTCGGGCAGGAACGCTACCTGCAGCGCGCCTTCCATGAGCTCGGACAGGCTCTGGGACAGGGCGTCGGCCTCGCGGCGCAGGCGCAGGGCTGCGAACGCGTATGCAGCGAGCGGGCCGGCCGCGAGCTCGCCGGCACGGCCCCGCTGCAGCACTGCCAGCAGCATCACGCCGACCGCGAGGAGGAAGAGCAGCGACCCGATGCTGCGGCCGAGAGCCTGGCGGCGATAGAGACGTCGGCTCGCCTGGTTGATCTCGCGGACGGTCGATTCGAAGCGCCGCAGCAGCAAGGGCGCGAGCCCGAGGGTGCGGGTGGTCGGCACCGCATCGCGGTCGGTGACCAGGGAGAAGAAGTACTCGCTCCAGCGTCGCTT
>DATLFI010000396.1:0-46538 GCA_035524895.1 Thermoanaerobaculia bacterium
ATCTTCACCTCCGACACCTTCCAGCCGGTCGCCCAGTACCTGCGCCCGGGCTGGAACACCATCACCCTGGTGACCACGCCCCAGGAGCCCGCCTCCAGCGACAACGGGCTGATCTTCCGCGTCGGCCCGGCCCAAGATGACCAGCGGGGCACCAAGGTCATGAACCCGGTGCTGTGGACCTTCCGCAACGACAGCGACTGGAAGCTCGAGGACGGCGTCTACACGCATCCGCTCCAGCCCGACCCCAAGCAAGTCTCGACCACCTACCACCTCTACTACGCCGGGCTGGCGCACGAGGGGCGCGCGCTCAAGGCGGGCGACTACGTGCTCCAGGGAGGACCCGAGTACAGCGGCTGGAACACGCCGCTGGTCGGCACCGCGGTGGTCAACGGACGCCCGCTCACCTCGTTCCTGCTCGAGGGACGCCAGCTCGTGATCAACGACCTGCTGCAACAGGGGCGCAACGAGGTCCACCTCATCGCCACCGCCGTGGACAACATCGTGCAAAGCAACGACGTGCAGCTCTCGCTCGGCGGGCCTGCGGAGTGGAACGAGAGCCAGCGGCGCTTCCTGCTCAACCCGATCGCCGAGCTCGAGGCCTCGACCGGATGGAACAAGCACCCGGAGCACGGCATGTACGTGCACCCGCAGGACCCGAGCCAGCGGGTGATGGTGCGCTCGGCGCCGTTCTTCCTGCAGGCGACGCCGGGGGGCCGCTAGCTGCCCGTGGCGGACCCAAGAGGTCAGGCGAACCGCCCGCCCCGCCCCTCCCCCGCAACGAACCGCCGAGCGCCCTCGACGCCCTCCTCGAGGGCGTCGATCCCGGCACGGAACTCGGCTGACATCGCGGCGTCGAACGGCAGATCGAACGAGCGGTACGCCGAGGCGCGATCGGCGAGCAGGCCGCGTTGCGGGAAGCGCGACAGCTCGAGCGCGATCCTCTCGGCCTCGGCGCGCGCCTCGCCCTTCCCGACGATGCGGTTCGCGAGCCCCATCACCAGCGCTTCCTCGGCGTTGACCGGGCGCCCGGTGAGGATCAGGTCGAGCGCGTGCGACAAACCGATCAGGCGCGCCAGCCGCACCGTGCCGCCGTCGATCAGCGGCACGCCGAAGCGACGGTTGAAGACGCCGAGCACGGCGTCCTCCTCGACCACGCGCAGGTCACACCACAGCGCGAGCTCGAGCCCGCCGGCGACGGCGTGACCGGCGATCGCCGCGACCACCGGCTTGCTCAGCACCAGGCGCGTGGGACCCATCGGCCCGTCACCTTCGTAGGGCGCGTCCGGCGGGAGCTCGCGTTCGCGACGCGCCACTGCCTCGAGGTCGGCGCCCGCGCAGAAGGTGCCGTGATCGCCGCAGAACACTGCCGCCCTCGCCTCGTCGTCGGCCTCGAAGGCGCGGAACGCCTGGGCCAGCTCGGCGGCGGTCGCGGGGTCGACCGCGTTGCGCACCTCGCGGCGGTCGAGGAGGACGGTGGTGACGGGTCCGGCGCGTTCAGTCCTGGTTCCGGCCATGGCTCCTCCCGGGATCGCGTCGAGTACGAGTCTTACCAGTAGGGCGGCTCGGCCACGCCCAGCTCCCCGCTCAACCGCCGCAGGTAGTCGAGCACCTTGGGGTGGAGCGGGATGCCGTCGCGCTCGCGCTCCTGCCGGGCGAGGTGCTCCTGCCAACCGGCGTAGATCACGGGCTCGGCGGCGTCTACCGGCGGCGTCTCGCGCAGGCGGCGCAGGAAGCGGTCCATCGCGGCCTTGAAGTCCTCGATCGGCAACACGACCGCGGGGTCGAGCGCGGCGAAGAAATGCCCCACCTCGTTGCCGACGCCGCCGTGGTCGCCCTGGATCGAGCCCGAGAGCGCGCCGCACAGGATGTCGACCAGCGCCGCGAGCCCATAGCCCTTGTGGCTGCCCTGCTGGTAGCTGCCGCCGAGTGGCAGCAGCCGCAGCGCCTCGAACGCGGCGCGCGCGTCGGTGGTCGGACGACCCTCGCGGTCGGCCGCCCAGCCGAGCGGGATCGGCGCGCCGGCGCGCATCGCGAGCATGATCTTGCCGAGCGGCACGGTCGAGGTCGCCATGTCGAGCAGGAACGGCGGTTCCTCGCCCGCCGGCACCGCGGCGGCGATCGGGTTGGTGCCGAGCCGCGCGTCGCGCCCGAACGTCGGCAGCACCAGCGCGTCGGCGTTGGTGAGCGAGGCGCCGATCAGGTCGTGCTCGAGCGCGAGCAGCGGGTAGTAGCCGGCCATGCCGTAGTGCCGGCTGCCGCGCACCGTCACCACGCCGATGCCGGTAGCGCGCGCCTTGTCGATGGCGATGCGCATCGCCTGGGCGCCGACCACGTGACCCATGCCGCCGTCGCCGTCGACCAACGCCACGCTCGCGTTCTCGCGCACCACGCGCACGTTGGGCCTGGGGTTGATGGTGCCGCGGCGCAGACCCGGCGCGTAGATCAGCTCGATGTAGTTCGACACCCCGTGCGACGACACGCCGAGCAGGTCCGAGGTGACCAGCGCGTCGGCGGAAACGGCGGAGTCGTCCTCGGGCATGCCGAGGGCCGCGAACAGAGCGGCCACCCATCCGCGGAGGGGCTCGGCCGCGACCCGCACGAAATCTGTCACCACGGTCTCCTCACTCGATGGGCGGCGCGCGTCAATGTCCGGAGCGGTCGCTATGATACGCGCCGACCGCGAACCCACCGCCGCGGGCTGCCGCGGGCAGGAGAGCGCTTCGTATGCAACATCCCCTCGGCAGCCCCGAGCGCCCGCTGCGCGTCGCCGTGGTCGGCTCCGGACCCAGCGGCTTCTACGCCATCGCCTCGCTGTTCAAGTCCGGCCTGGCGGTCACGGTCGACCTCTTCGACCGCCTGCCGACGCCATTCGGCCTCGTCCGCGGCGGCGTCGCGCCGGATCATCAGAAGATCAAGAACGTCATCCGCGTCTACAACAAGACCGCGGAGATCCCGGGCTTCCGCTTCTTCGGCAACGTCGCCGTCGGTCGCGACCTCGGCCTCGACGAGCTGCGGCGCCACTACCACCAGGTCGTGCTGGCTGTCGGCAACGAGAGCGATCGCCGCCTCGGCATCCCGGGCGAAGACCTGGCCGGCGTGCACTCGGCGACCGAGTTCGTGGGCTGGTACAACGGCCACCCCGACTTCCAGGACCGCTCGTTCGACCTCGTCCGCGCTCGGCGGGTAGCGGTGGTCGGCAACGGCAATGTCGCCATGGACGTCACCCGCATCCTGGCCGAAGAGCCGGACGCCCTCCACCCCACCGACATCACCGAGGAGTCGCTCGCCGAGCTGCGCCGCTCGCGCGTCGAGGAGATCGTCCTCCTCGGCCGGCGCGGGCCGGCGGAGGCGGCGTTCTCGCCGCCGGAGATCAAGGAGATCGGGTCGCTCGAGCACGCCGAGCTGGTCGTCGCGCCTTCGGAGGTCGAGCTCGACGAGGCCAGCCGGAGATGGCTCGAGCAAGCGGCTCCCTCGGCGCGCAAGAACGTCGACTACCTCACCGAGGCGAGCGCGCGTCCCGCCAAGGGGTCGACGCGCCGCGTGGTGGTCCGCTTCCTGGTCTCTCCCGTCGAGCTGCTCGGCGACGACGAGGGGCGCCTGCGCGCCGTGCGGGTCGAGCACAACGAGCTCGTTCCCGACCCCGATGGCACGCCTCGCCCCCGCGGCACCGGCCACTTCGAAGAGCTGGCGGTCGACCTGCTGTTCAAGGCGGTCGGCTACCGCGGCCAGCCGCTCCCGGGCGTGCCCTTCGACGAACGCCGCGGTGTCCTGCCCAACGTCGAGGGTCGCGTCGTCGACCCCGCCAGCGGCGCTCCGCTGCCAGGTCTCTACGCGGTCGGTTGGGCCAAGCGCGGCCCGAGCGGGCTCATCGGCACCAACAGCGCGGATTCGGAAGCCACCGTTGCGAAGATGGTCGAGGATGCGCGAGCAGCCGGCTCGGCGGACGACGCGGCGCCCGATCTCGAGGCGGTGCCAGCACTCCTGCGCGAGCGCGGCGTCGACTACGTCAGCTTCGCCGACTGGCAGAACCTCGACCGCGACGAGGTCGCTCGTGGCGAGGCGCTCGGCAAGTGCCGCCTCAAGTACACCAGCGTCGAGGCAATGATGGACGCCGTGCGCCGGCTGCGGTCGAGCTCGGGCTGAGGGCTGCTCCGCGACCGCTCTGGCCGGTCGCCGGGCGCCGCGGCGCACGAGGCGCACGAGGCGCCCGCGACCCCGCCGTCGCGACTCCCGTATCGTTCGCGGCCACAGGATGCTCCATCCCTTCCTCGGTCCGCCGGCTCTCCTGCTGCTGGTCGCGGCAATCGCGGTCGGCGGCGCGCCGCTCGAGCGAGCCCTCGACCGCGCGCCGCGCGCAGGAGCCGCGCTCGCGCTGGCACCCACGGTCGAGCGCTGGCTGGTGCGCTTCGCTTTGGGCTCGGTGTCGTGGATGGTGCTGCTCTTCGTGCTCGCCTCGCTGCGGCTGCTGCGCCCGCCGGTGGTGGTTCCGTCGCTCGCGGTGCTGGCGCTGGTCGGCGCCTTCGTCCTCGTGCGCGCAACCCCCGCCGTCCGGCGCGCCGACCGCGCACCAGCGCTCCCGCCACCCACCGCCGACGGCTCGGCTGGACCGCGATCCGAGCTCACCCTCGAGCAGCTCGCCGTTCTCGTGCTCGGCGCCGCGCTCGCGGTCGTGCTCGCCGGTCTCTGGCTGCACGCGCTCCGCCCCGACGTCGCCACCGACGCCGACGTCTACCACCTGACGCTGCCGCGGCTCTACCTCGAGCACGGCGGCTTCTACCGCGTACCGTGGAGCGTGTACTCGAACTGGCCGCTCGGCTTGGAGCTGATGTTCGCGGCGGCGATGGCGGCAGCGGACCGCGTGCTCGCGAGCCAGCTCCACTTCGCGTTCGGCGTGCTCGCGCTCGCGGTCGCGGGCCTGCTCGCTGCCACCGACCTGCCGCCGGCGGTGCCGCGGCGCGGAGCCCCGGCTGCCGCCGCGCTCCTCGCCGCCACGCTGGTGCTCCTCAACCCGGTGGTGCTGTTCGAGATCCGCGTCGCCTACGTCGACCTCGCGCAGGCGTTCTTCCTCGCCCTCGGCGCGTTGCTGGTCGAACGCCTGCGCTCCGGGGTGCTGCCCGCGCGGCAGGGACTGCTGCTGGTCGGCCTGTGTTGCGGCGCCATGGCGTCGCTCAAGCCCAACGGCCTCCTCGGCGCGGTCCCGCTGGTCGCGATGGTGCTCTACGACCAGGGGCGCGAACGGCGCGCGAGCGCGCCGGTCCTCCCTGGCGCTCTCGCCAGCGTGCTCCTGCTCGGCATCCCCGCCGCCGTGCTCGCCCTGCCCTGGGTCGCCAAGAGCTGGCTGCTCACCGGCAACCCGGTCTACCCGTTCCTACACGACCTCTTCGGTGGCCCCGGGTGGAACGCCGTGCTCAGCGAGCGCTTCGGGCGCTGGCAGCGCTCGATCGGCATGGGTCGCGAGCCGCTCGACTACCTGCTGCTGCCGATCCGCGTGGCGCTCGACGGCGACTTCGGCTACGCGCGCTTCGACGGTCGCCTGCATGCGGCGTGGATCGTGCTCGTGCCCGCGGCCGCGATCGGCGCGTGGCGCGACGCGCGCGCGCGGCGGCTGCTCGCGATGGCCGGCATCTTCTTCGTGCTGTGGGCGGCGACCGCGCAGCAGATGCGCTTCCTGATCCCGGTGCTGCCGCTGCTCGCCGCCGCCGCCGCGCGCGGCATCACCCGCGCGCTGTGGATGCTGCCCGCGCGGCTGCGGTCGGTGCGCGGCGCACTGGCCGCGGTGGGCGCGGTCGCGCTCGCGTTCCTGCTGGTGCGCAGCGCCGCCGTGTACCTCGAGCAGACGCCGCGCCTCGTGCGCGACTACGTCACCCACGGCGCGCAGCTCCACGAGAAGGTGCGCCACCCCGTCTATCGCTGGATCGACGAAGAGCTCCCCGCGAACGCGAAGCTGCTGCTGCTGCGCACCAACCGCGGCTTCTTCGTGGAGCGCGAGTACCTCGCCGACAGCTTCTTCGAGGCCTCGCAGATCGGCGCCGTCTTCGGACCCGTCGACTCCCCGGCCGCGGCGCGACTACGATTGCTCGAGCTCGGCGTCAGCCACGTTCTCGTCGACGCGGGCGGCCCGCAGGTCCCCTATCCGCGGAGCCTCGCCGAGCTGATGCAGGACCCGCGGCACCTGCGCCGGGTGTACTCGTCGCAGGACGGACGCTTCGTGGTGTTCGAGATCGACGCGCCGGGCTTCTAGCGGGCCCGAAACGGCGCACGCGCCCGCTGCCGCGCGTCTTTCGCCGTGCGCGCCGTCGAACGGCGTGGGTGGCATCCGTGTTGCATCGACCCGGTATTGACCCGGTACGTATGTGGCTGCGAAAAGCAGCACCGTTTTCGTTCGGAGGTGCACCATGCAACACACCCACGTTTCCTGGTTCCGGATTCCTCGACGAGCGTCTGTTCGCTGGCGCCTTGCGGGAATGGCGGCTCTGGCGCTCGTCTGCACACTGTCCCAGGCCTGCGCGACGCTCGGAGGCGGCGGAGGATTCAACCTCCTCTCGCTGGAGCAGGAGTGGCAGCTCGGGCAGCAGCTCGCGCAGGACGTCGCGAAGCAGGTCCGCCTGTCGCGCGACCGCGCCGTCAACGACTACGTGAGCTCGATGGGACAGCGCCTGGTGCGCCACACCGAGCTCGGGCACCTGCCCTGGGAGTTCCACGTCATCGAGGACCCGGCGATCAACGCCTTCAACATGCCCGGGGGCCACGTGTACGTGCACACCGGGCTGATCGCGGCCGCCGGGAACGCCTCGGAGCTCGCGGCGGTGATGGCGCACGAGATCTCGCACGGGGTGTCGCGACACGGCACCGAGAACCTCACCCGCGCGTACGGCGCCAGCATGCTCGCGAGCCTGTTGCTGGGAGAGGACGCCAAGACCCACGAGCGTCTCGCCGCCGAGATCCTCGCCGGCGGCGCGCTGGCGAAGTTCTCGCGCGACGCGGAGCGCGAGGCCGATCGGCTCGGCATGCGCACCATGTATCAGGCCGGCTACGACCCGCGCGGGATGGTGGGGATCTTCGAGACGCTGCTCGAGCAGCGCAAGCGCCGGCCGAACGCCGTCGCCTCGTTGTTCTCCTCGCACCCGCTCACCGAGGCGCGCATCGCCGAGGCTCGGCAGATGGCGAGCGAGCTGCCACGCAAGACCTCGCTGGTCACGAACGACGGCCGTCTGCCGGCGGTGCAGCAGCGCGTCGGGAGGTAGCGAGCCTCGCGGGAGCGGGGCGCGCTACTAGCCCAGGTACGGGTAGCGCCAGTCGCGCGCCGGCACGAACGTCTCCTTTATGGTGCGCAGCGAGGTCCAACGCAACAGGTTGAAGGGCGACCCGGCCTTGTCGTTGGTGCCCGAGGCGCGACCACCGCCGAAGGGTTGCTGATCGACTACGGCGCCGGTGGGCTTGTCGTTGATGTAGAAGTTGCCGGCGGCGTGGCGGAGGCGCTCGCGGATGCGACCGACGACGCGGCGGTCCTGCGCGAAGACCGCGCCGGTCAGCGCGTAGGGGCTGGTGGTGTCGCACAGCTCGAGCGTCTCGTCGAGCTTGGCATCGTCATAGACGAAGACCGTCAGCACCGGACCGAAAATCTCCTCCGACATCAGGCGCGACTTGGGATCGTCGCTACGAAACAACGTCGGCTCGATGAAGTAGCCCTCGCGGTCGTCACAGCCGCCGCCGGCGATCAGCTCGTAGCCGCTCACGCGCTTCGCCTCCTCGACGTAGCCGCGGATGCTGGCGTAGGCCTTCTTGTCGATCACGGCGCACACGAAGTTGCCGAAGTCGACCGGCGATCCCATGCGCACTTCGCCGATCATTCCGGCGAGCAGCTCGCGCAGGCGCGGCCACAGCGAGCTGGGCACGTAGGCGCGCGACGCCGCCGAGCACTTCTGCCCCTGGTACTCGAAAGGGCCGCGCAGCAGGGCGACGGCCAACGCCTCGACATCGGCCGACGCGTGCGCGAGCACGAAATCCTTGCCGCCGGTCTCGCCAACCAAGCGCGGGTAGTTGCGGTAACACCCGAGGTTCTCGCTCACGCTACGCCACATGGCCTGGAAGGTGGGCGTCGAGCCCGTGAAGTGCAGGCCGGCGAGCTCGGGGCTGGCAAACGCCACGTCGCCGACATCGGGCCCGCGGGCCGGCACGAAGTTGACGACACCCGGCGGCAGCCCGGCGTCCTGCAGCACCTTCATCACGTAGTAGTTCGAAAGCGCCGAGGTGGTCGCCGGCTTCCACAGCACGACGTTGCCCATGAGCGCCGGCGAGGTCGGCAGGTTGCCCCCGATCGAGGTGAAGTTGAACGGCGTTACCGCGAGCACGAAGCCTTCGAGCGGCCGGTAGTCGAGCACGTTCCAGGTGCCCGGCTCGGAGTTGGGCTGGTACTCGTACAGCCATTCGGCGTAGTACGGGTTGAAGCGCCAGAAGTCGACCAGCTCGGCGGCGGCGTCGATCTCGGCCTGGTTGCAGGTCTTCGACTGGCCGAGCATGGTGGCGGCATTGACGGTGTCGCGCCACGGGCCGGCGAGCAGGTCGGCCGCCTTGAGGAAGATCGCGGCGCGCTCGACGAAGCGCATCTCCGACCATTCGCGCCACGCGCCACGCGCGGCTTCGAGCGCCTGGCGCACCTCGTCGGGCCCGCACAGGTGGAGGTCGGCGAGGACGTGGCCGTGCTCGTGGGGACAGACCACGGGCACCGTTCGGCCAGTGCGCACCTCCTTGCCGCCGATGATCGCGGGGATTTCGATGCGCTCGCGCAGCATCGACTCGAGACGCTGCTCGAGCGTCGCACGCTCCGGGGAGCCGGGCTCGTAGTCACGCAGCGGCTCGTTCTGCGGGCGTGGTACGGAAACGATGCCGTTCGGCATGCGGGAATCTCCTGGTTCCGGGGCAGGCTCGGGCCCTGAAGCGACCGTGCCGGCCGCTCCGGACATGTTTGTCGGATCGCCGGGGTATGACGGCCGCCCGCACCAGCGGTGGCCTGGGACGGGCCGTGGGAAACGTCCCGATTTCCTCGGAGGCCGATGCTACTGGATCGTCGGTCGCCGCCGCCGTGCTATCGATTCGCGCGCGCCCACGCCCAAGCGCGAGCTCCCAGCAGCGCGAGCCCGACGATCGTCGCCGTGCCCCCCAGCGGGGTGACCGCGCCGAGCCACCGCGGGCCGCCCAGCGCGAGCCCAGCGACGGTGCTCGAGAACAGCAACGAGCCCGACAGGAGCGCACAGCCCGCCACGTCGAGCCAGCGGTCGCGTCCACCGCGCGGGGCGGCCAAGCCGAGTAGCCCGAGCGCGAGCCCGCCGTACATCAAGTAGCGTGCCGCGATCTCCCACAGCTCGAGGCCACGCGCGTCGAGACGCTCGGCGAGACCGTGCGCGCCGAACGCCCCTGCGGCGACCGCGACGGCGGCGCAGAACGCGCCGGCAGCGAGCCACCTCAGGCCGCGGCCCGCCGTCTCACCGCCGCTCACCGCGGATTCCCGGCGACCACCAACACCATCCGTCTTGGCGCGAGTCGCACGAGCCGCAGCCGAGCCGTCGCGTCGGTGAGGTCGACCACCAGGTGAGCCTCGCGAGAGTTTCCCTGCTGGTGGAAGCCGAACCGCACCGCTGCGACCTGCGGCGAGCCGATCCGATAGCGCGGCGGGTCCAAGGGACGAAGGATCCCGGCCACCCGGAGCAGCTCGCGGGGGGTCCCCTCCGAAAGCCGAACGTGGCGGATCGACTCGAGGTCGAAAGCGCCATCGGCCTCGATCAGGATCCGCGTCTCACCGGGTGTCAGGTCCCATGTCACCCGCTGCAGGACACCAGCGGGTGGCCCATCGAGGGCACCGTCCGCGACCTCTACGCGCGGGGCGCTGGCCGCGGGACTGGCGACGATCTCGGCCAGGCTGCGACCGGCACCCGCGAACTGGACTTCCGGTTCGCTGGACGCGCCCTCGATCACTTCGCCGGTGTCGGGCACGGCGGGGGCCGGCGCGGGCTGGGGACGGTCGAGGTACCACCGTTGCAGGGCGAGGTAGACCGCAACCACGGTCACCGCTAGCACCAGGAGCGGCACGAGCGGGAACCCCGCGGCTCCCCGCGCGCGCGCCGCGCCACCCCCGCGCACGGAGTCAGCGCGCAGGGAGTCGGCACGCACCAGCTCGGGATCTTCGGAGGGCGGGCCGGACGCCTCACCGGCAATGCGATCCCAGCGGTCCAGCAGCCACGAAGCGCTGATCAGCGGATCGGTGGCTGGCGCCGAGACCGACCTCTCGTCACTCTCGTCCTCGTCCGCTGGGGCGCCCCCACCGAGCGCATCCGGATCGTCGACGTGGAGCTGTCCCGAGGAGGTGCCTGCGGGCTCGGCCCCACTCTCTTCCCCGAGGCGCCCCGTGAGCGGCGCGTCGAAGATGTCCCCCCTGCCTCTGCGACGGTCGGGAAGCGAGGCCTCCCTTGCCTCGTCGAAGCGGAGATCGTCGGGTCCGTCCGTGCGGGCACCCCCTCGAGATCCTGCGGCTTCGGCCCCGGACGCCCTCGCCGCCGGACGCTTCACCGTGGCGGCCGGAACGTCGGGGGACTCGAAACCGCCACCCGGACGGCGCCGCAGCGCTCCGAGAGGAATCCGCGATGGCGGTCCTGAAACGGTCGACGTGAGGACGTCGGGCCGCGCTCCCGCGTCCCCGAGAAGCGAGCGCAGGTCCGAGACCGACTGGTCGAGGAGCGGGTCCGGCGACTCCGGTTCGACCGAGGCAGGCTCGACCGAAGGCGCTTGCTCCTCCTCGCCACCCAGCGCCTCGATGACCTCGCGGGAGAGGCGGACACCGACGTCGGCGCCCTGGCCACCGGCGCGATCCAATCCCGGTGCCAGCTTCGGAGCATTGCGATCATCGAGCGTCTCGAGAATCTCGGGACCACTGATCCGTTGCGTCACCCCATCGTCCACGCCATCGGACTTCGGGCCTGACACCCTGTCCTGCCGTGTAGCCGGCAGGGGCGTGGGCAGAGCCCGGACCGCTTCGGGGTTTGGAGAAGCAGGATCCTGGGAGAGCTGGAATGGCTGTCCGCCCTCGAGCTGGTGCTGGTCGACGATCCGCTCGATCAGCGCGTCACCGTCCACGATGTGCTCGAAGCGGATGGCGAGGCCCGGAGGTCCCGCGCTCGGTGGACGCCGCCACGCCACCTCGCCGACCGCGTGAACCAGCGAAAAACCGTCCGCGAGCCCGAGCCGGAACCGCACCGCGCTGCCGCTGGGTAGCCACAGGTCGGTCTCGAGGAACACCCCCACGCGAGAGATGCTCGGCGAGAAGACCCGAACGACCTCCGCGAAGTCGTCGCCTACGACCTCGACCTGATTGCCGTCGCGCAGCTCCGTTCTGATGGCCAAAGGCGGTTCGCCAGTCGCTAGGCCGGTTGCGGATTGGACCCTTGGCCGATCCTATCCGCTCCCGTGCCTTGCGGTACCCGAATCGCCGGCCCGGGCTATAGTTGCCGGCTTCCGGCGGAGCTCGCGCTTCCAACTTCCCCCTAAGGTTCGAAACGTCTCGAGACAGGCTCCATCCTCCATGAGCCAGGCGCACCACCCACCCGACCTGGCGGCGCTGCGCGACGAGATCGAGCAGCTCGACCGGCGGTTGCTCGACTGTCTCAAGGAGCGGATGCGTCTCGCAGAGCGGGTAGCCACCGCGAAGATCCAGGCTGCGGCGCCGTTTCGCGATCGCGTGCGCCACGAGCAGGTCATCCAGCGCGCGCGACACCTGGCGACCGAGCTCGAGCTCGACCCGCACCAGATCGAGCACCTGTACCGGCTGATCCTGGAGATCTCGATCTCCCACCAGCAGTCGCATCTGAAGAACCTCGCAGACACCCCGCTGCGCGTGGCCTACCAGGGGGTCGAGGGCTCGTTCAGCCACCTGACCGCGCAGCGCCGCTACGCGGGCCGCAAGGGCGGCGTGGTGCTCAACGGCTACGAGACATTCCGGCGCGCCGCCGATTCGGTGCGCGACGGCAGCAACGACTACGCGCTGCTGCCGATCGAGAACAGCACCGCCGGCAGCATCAACGAGACCTACGACCTGCTCGCCGAGGGTGACTTGAAGATCAACGCCGAGGTGGTCACCGCGGTTTCGCACTGCCTGCTCGGACTGCCGGGCGCGCGCCGGGAGTCGCTGCGGCTGGTGCTCTCCCACCCGCAGGCTCTGGCGCAGTGCGAGCGCTTCCTCAGCCAAGAGCTGCCGCACGCCCGCGCCCAGACCGAGTTCGACACCGCGGGGGCCGCGCGCCGCGTGAGCGAGGGCAACGACCCAACGGTGGCTGCGATCGCGAGCGAGTCGGCGGCAGAGGTGTTCGGGCTGGAGGTGATGGCGTACGGTATCCAGACCGCAGCGCTCAACTACACACGCTTCTTCGAGATCGCGCTCGAGGCCGACGCGTGTCAGCCGGACATCCGCTGCAAGACCTCGCTGCTGCTGGCCACCGGCCACCGCCCCGGCGATCTCGGCGAGGTGCTGCGCCAGTTCTCCGATCGCGGGGTCAACCTCACGAAGCTCGAGTCGCGACCGATCCCCGCCAAGCCTTGGGAGTACCGCTTCTACCTCGACGTCGAGGGACATGCCGCTTCCCACCAAGTGGCCGCCGCTCTGGCAGCGATCGAGCCGTTCACCAGCGAGCTGCGGATCATCGGCACCTACCCGGCGGCTGCGCCCACCGGGTCTGGCGCGCCCGCGCCGGCACCAGCAGAGGTCGTGGCGGAAGACGCGCCGGGCCGCGGGCGGACCGAGCCATGAGCACCGGCCTGCGGCCGTTCGACGTGCTCTGCGTCGGTGGCGGTATCGTGGGCCTCGCCACCGCGCGCGCGCTCGCGCGCCGCTTTCGCTGCCGCGTGGCCTTGCTCGAGGCGGAGTCGAGGCTGGCCGCGCACCAGACCGGTCACAACAGCGGGGTGCTGCACTCCGGGCTGTACTACCGCCCGGGCTCGCGACGCGCTCGCAACTGCGTCGAGGGGCGGCGCAGGCTGGTCGCGTTCTGCGGACGCCACGACATCGCGCACGCGGTCTGCGGCAAGCTCGTGATCGCCACCACCGAGGCCGAGCTCCCGCGCCTGGACGAGCTGGAACAGCGCGGGATCGCGAACGGGCTCCAGGGGCTGGTGCGGCTGGACGCCGCCGGCATCGTCGAGCACGAGCCGCACGCCGTGGGCCTCGCCGCGCTGCGGGTAGCCGAGACCGGAATCGCCGACTTCGTCGCGGCCGCTCGCGCCATCGGACACGAGGCGCAGGAGCTGGGGGTCGAGCTGTTCCTCGGATCGCGGGTGCGCGCCGTGCGAACGACCGAGCGCGGCGTGTTCGCCGACATCGGCAGCCGCGAAGTGTCCGCCGCCTTCCTGGTCAACTGCGCCGGCCTGCAATCCGATCGCGTGGCCGAGCTGTGTGGGGTGCGCCCCAGCGTTCGCATCGTGCCGTTCCGTGGCGACTACCTGGAGCTCCGGGAGGATCGGCGCGATCTCGTGCGCAACCTCATCTATCCGGTTCCCGATCCCCAGTTCCCGTTCCTCGGCGTGCACCTGACCCGACGTGTCGACGGCTCGGTCGAGGCGGGACCCAACGCGGTGCTGTCGCTCGACCGCAGCGGCTACCGTCGCCGCGCCGTCGACTTGCGCGACGCCTGGTCGTCGCTCAGCTGGCCAGGCTTCTGGCGGATGGCCGCGCGCACCTGGCGCATCGGCGGGCGCGAGCTGCTGCGCGGGGGTAGCCCGCGCCGGTTCGCGCGCGAGCTCCGCCGCTTCGTGCCTTCGATCGAGGCGCGCGACCTCGTTCCGGGCGGCTGCGGCATCCGCGCGCAGGCGCTGGGTCGTGACGGCACGCTGGTCGACGACTTCGTCATCGAGCGGGGCACCCGCTCGCTCCACGTGCTCAACGCGCCCTCCCCGGCAGCCACCTCGGCGCTGGCGCTCGCCGACGACGTCGCCAACCTCGCGGCCGAGCAGTTCGGCCTGCGACCGCGCATCCCCGCGACGGCGTTTGCCTGAGCCGACCGCGGAGCGACGCGTGCCCGCGGTCGAGGCGATCGAGATGACAGGCAGCGACGCCGACGCGCACGCCCCCATCCCGGCGCTGTGGCAGCGCGGCGCTGACCCGGCGGCGCTGCTGCTCCTCGCCCACGGCGCCGGCGCGGGCATGGACCATCCCCACCTAGCGCGACTGTCGGGCTTGCTGGCCGAGCGGGGAGTCGCGGTGCTGCGGTACCAGTTCCCCTACGTCACCGCGGGCAGCCGCCGCCCCGACCCGCCGGCGGTGCTCCACGCCACGGTGCGGCGCGCGGTCGCGTTCGGCGCTCGACGGTTTCCCGAGCTCGCCCTTTTCGCCGGCGGGCGCTCGATGGGCGGTCGCATGACCACCCAGGCCGCCGCGCGCGGCCTGGTGCCCGCGGTGCGCGGGATCGTGCTGTTCGCGTTCCCGCTGCACCCGCCGAAGCGTCCCGGGATCGAGCGCGCCGAGCACCTGTCCGCCGTCGCGCAGCCGATGCTGTTCCTGCAGGGCACTCGCGACGGTCTCTGCGACCTCGCGCTGCTGCGCCCGGTGCTCGCGCCGCTCGGCGAGCGCGCAACGCTCTTCGTGTCGGACGGTGCGGACCACTCCTTCCGCGTCCCGAAGAGCAGCGGACACAGGGCGTGCGACATCGAACGACTGCTGGCGGGGGAGGCGGCGAGCTGGATCCGAGGGCGGCTCGAGCGCTGAGTGCGGAGCCGCTCGACCGTGGCCGAACCGCAGCGCCGCGCTCCTCCCCCGGTGAGCCCGCCGCCGGAGCGCCCGTGGGCTCACTCGAGCGAGTAGGGACCAGGATGCTGCGCGTCGAGGTCGATGATCTCCTCGGCTAGCACGAGTGAGATCGTTGCGCTGCAGCGTCGCGAGCAGATCCTCCTCGCGACGTTCGCTGGCGACGTTCTTGCTGATGGCGTAGCGCACGCGCCCTCGAGAGTCGAAGATCACGGTCGTCCCACCGTAGACCCAAGGGCCGGAGCGCAGCTTGCGGCGTTGGGTGATCTCCGCGACGAGGTCGAACCTCAAGCTGCCATCGGGGCCGATGCGGCGAAGCGCGTGCTCGCTGAGATCGGGCACGCCCTGCACGGTCACGCCGTAGCGCCGGAACGCGCGCACGAAGGTCTCGCGCTAGCCCCAGGGATCGTCGCGCACCAGACGCGTCGCCTGCTGGTCGAACAGGTAGTCGACCGAGAATCCGAGGCGCTCGAGCGCGGCGCCCCAGGCGCGCGCGTCGTTGCGACAGCCCGCGAGAGGGTTGTCGGCATAAGCGTCGATGCCGACGCAAAGGGCTATGCGACGGGAGCCGCCGGGGTTTCCCTGCGATGCGTCGGGCAGGGACGCCGGGCTCCGAGCTCGTACTCGGACTGCGGCTCCTCGGCTGGCGCACCTATAATGAGCCTCCGCACTCTCGCGGGCGGCAGTCGCCGTTCGCACCCTTCGTCGCCCGCCTCGGAGACTCCCCATGCGTCGAAATACGCTCTCCCCTCGTCGTCCTTCGCGCCCGCTCGCTGCCGCGGCCGTCGCTGCGGCCACCTGCGCCACGCTCACCGCCTGCGACCCCGGTCCCGCTGAGGAGGACACGGTCGCCCTCACCTATCCCGAGACCCGCCGCGGCGACCAGGTCGACGACTACTTCGGCACTCAGGTGGCCGACCCCTACCGCTGGTTCGAGGGCCTCGACTCGCCGGAGACCGCGGCCTGGGTGAAGGCGCAGAACGACATCTCGTTCCCCTACCTCGAGGCGGTCCCGCAGCGGGAGTGGCTGATCGAGCGCCTCACCGAGCTGTGGAACCACGAGCGCTACGGGCAGCCCTTCAAGGAGGGCGGCAGGTACTTCTACAGCCGCAACGACGGGCTGCAGAACCAGGACGTGCTCTACGTCGCCGACTCTCTCGACCAGCCGGCGCGGGTCCTGCTCGACCCCAACGGCTTCAGCGACGACGGCACGGTGTCGCTCGCCACGTTCTCGATCAGCCCCGACGCGAAGTGGCTCGCCTACGCGAAGTCCGACGGCGGCTCCGACTGGGACACCTGGCACGTCCGCGACATCGCGACCGGCGAGGATCTCCCGGACGTGCTACGGCACACCAAGTTCACGCAGGCCTCGTGGGCACACGACGGCTCGGGCTTCTACTACTCGCGCTACCCGGAAGGTGCCGACGGCAAGGGCGACGACCAGCAGGCGGTGAAGGTGTACTTCCATCGGCTGCGCACCGAGCAGGGCGCCGACGAGCTGGTGTACGGGATCCCGGGCACGCCGCGGCAGAATCCCTATGCCTTCGTCACCGACGACGGCCGCTTCCTGGTCGTCTCTGTGAACAAGGAAGGTGTGCGTGAGAACGCGGTGCACTACCGCAGGCTCGATCGGCCGGGAAGCCCGATCACACCGCTGCTCGACGAGTTCGACGCGCAGTGGGGCTTCCTCGGCAACGACGGCGACACCTTCTACTTCCAGACCGACCTCGACGCGCCCAAGGGCCGGGTGATCGCGATCGCTCTCGGCCAGCCCGCAGAGCAGCGACCCGTGCTCCCGGAGACCGAGGACGCGATGCAGTCGGCGTCGCTGGTCGGCGGGCACCTGGTCGCCGAGTACTTGCACGACGCGCGCTCGCTGGTGCGGGTACACGGGCTCGATGGCGAGGTGGTGCGCGAGGTCGAGCTACCGGGCATCGGCTCGGTCTTCGGCTTCGGCGGCAAGCTCGACGACACGGAGACGTTCTACACGTTCACCAGCTTCACCGTGCCGTCGAGCGTCTATCACTACGACGTGAAGACCGGCGAGTCGATGCTGTGGAAGCAGTCGAATGTCGGCGTGGACCTCGACACTCTCACCACCGAGCAGGTGTTCTACGAGAGCAAAGACGGCACCCGAATACCGATGTTCCTGACCTACCGCAAGGGGCTCGAGCGCAACGGCGAGCAGCCGACCCTGCTCTATGGCTACGGCGGCTTCAACATCTCGCAGACGCCGGCGTTCAGCGTCACGCGCGCGGTGTGGCTCGAGATGGGCGGCGTGTTCGCGCTCGCCAACCTGCGCGGCGGCGGCGAGTACGGCGAGGACTGGCACCTCGCGGGCACCAAGAGCAAGAAGCAGAACGTGTTCGACGACTTCATCGCCGCGGCCGAGTGGCTGATCGCGAACCGCTGGACCAAGCCGGAGCGTCTCGCGATCCAAGGCGGCAGCAACGGCGGCCTCCTGGTCGGCGCGGCGATCACCCAGCGCCCCGAGCTCTTCGGCGCCGCCCTGCCCGCGGTCGGCGTGCTCGACATGCTGCGCTACCACACCGCGAGCGCCAACGCGCGCAACTGGGCGATCGACTACGGGCTGTCGGAGAACGAGGAAGACTTCCGTGCCCAGGTCGCGTACTCGCCGCTCCACAACGTGAAGGAAGACACTTGCTACCCGCCGACGCTGGTCACCACCGCCGACCACGACGATCGCGTGGTGCCGTGGCACAGCTTCAAGTTCGGCGCCGAGCTGCAGCGCGCTCAGGGCTGCGCGAACCCGATCCTGGTCCGCGTCGAGACGCGCGCCGGCCACGGCGCCGGCAAGCCGACCTGGATGCGCATCGAGGAGATCGCCGACCAGTGGGCGTTCCTCGCCAAGAACCTCGGGGTGACGGTGCCCGAGATGCCGGGGTGAAGAGCCACCTCACGGCTCTTCCAAAACGCGCACCTTGCACAGTCAGCATCCCGCATTCGCATAGTGCAACATCGCGCTGCGACGGCACGCGCGCGCTCCGCGCGCGCTTCCGGGACGGGGCCCGGCCGCTTCAGACGGCCAGAGAAATCACAGCTCGGCGCGGCGCAGGCGGAGGGCGTTGGCGATGACGGTGACGGAGCTGAAGCTCATCGCGGCGGCGGCGAGCATCGGCGACAGCAGCCAGCCGGTCCACGGGTAGAGCACGCCGGCGGCGATCGGGACACCGGCGGCGTTGTAGGCGAAGGCCCAGAACAGGTTCTGGCGGATGTTCCTCATGGTCGCGCGCGAGAGCCGGCGAGCGCGCACGATGCCGGCGAGGTCGCCCTTGACCAGGGTAACGCCGGCCGACTCCATCGCGATGTCGGTGCCGCTGCCCATGGCGATGCCGACCTGCGCGCGGGCGAGCGCGGGTGCGTCGTTGATGCCGTCGCCGGCCATGGCGACGAACCGCCCCTCGCCTTGGAGCCGCGCGACCACATCGGCCTTCTGGTCGGGCTGGACCTCGGCGAGCACCTCGTCGAGGCCGAGCTCTTTCGCGACCGCCTCGGCGGTCCGACGCGCGTCGCCCGTCAGCATGACGATCCGCACGCCGTCGGCGCGCAACGCCCGGATCGCATCGGCCGTCGTCTCCTTGATCGGGTCCGCGACCGCCACCACGCCGAGCGCGCGCCCGTCGGCCGCCACGAACACCGCGGTCTTGCCTTCCTCGCGCAAGCGTTCGGCGATCTCGGCGAGCGCTCCCGGCTCGACCCCCTCCTCCTCGAGCATGAGGCGGTTGCCGAGCACCACGCGCCGGCCCGACACGGTCGCGGCGACGCCGCGTCCGGTGGCCGACTCGAACGCCTCGGCCTTTGGGATCTCGAGCCCACGCGACTCGGCGCCGGCGATGATCGACGCCGCGAGCGGGTGCTCGCTGCCCCGCTCGACCGCGGCGGCTGTCGCCAGCAGCTCGTCGGCGTTGCCGCCCTCGACCGGTACGACGTCGACGAGCTTCGGCTTGCCCTCGGTCAACGTGCCGGTCTTGTCGACCACCAGGGTGTCGACCTGCCGGAGATGCTCGATCGCCTCGGCGTTGCGGAACAGCACGCCCATCGAGGCGCCGCGGCCGGAAGCGACCATGATCGACATCGGCGTCGCCAGGCCGAGCGCGCACGGGCACGCGATGATCAGTACGGCAACCGCATTGACCAGACCGTGCGCGAGCCTGGGCTCCGGGCCGATCGCCCACCACAGCGTGAAGGTCAGCGCTGCGATCGCGAGCACCGCGAGCACGAACCACGCCGACACCTGGTCCGCGAGTCTCTGGATCGGCGCGCGGCTGCGCTGCGCCTCGGCGACCATCGCCACGATGCGCGAGAGCAACGTCTCCGCGCCGACCTTCTCGGCGCGCATCACGAACCCGCCGGTGCCATTGACGGTCGCACCGACGACGCGGTCGCCCGCCGACTTCTCGACCGGGATCGGCTCACCCGACACCATCGACTCGTCGATCGTGCTCGTCCCTTCGACCACCACGCCGTCGACCGGGACCTTCTCGCCGGGACGCACGCGCAGGAGATCGCCGGCCCGCACCTCCGAAAGCGGCACGTCGCGCTCCGCGCCGTCGTCCTCGATCCGTCGCGCGGTCTTCGCGGCCAGGCCGAGCAGCTTGCGCAGCGCCGCCGAGGTCTCGCCGCGCGCCCGCAGCTCGAGCACCTGGCCCAGCAGCACGAGAGCGGTGATCACCGCGGCGGCCTCGAAGTAGACGGGCACGGTACCGCCGTGACCGCCGTGGCGCATCGTGGGGGGCAGCAAACCCGGGAAGAACGCCGCGAACAGGCTGTAGCCGTAAGCGACCCCGACGCCGAGACCGATCAGCGTGAACATGTTGAGGCTGCGGTTCACCACCGACCGGAACGCGCGCTGGTAGAACGGCCAAGCCGCCCAGGTCGCGACCGGCGTAGCGAGCGCGAGCTGCAGCCAGATCCGAAGTTGCGGCGAGAGCCACCGGCCCAGGGGATCGCCCGGGATCATCTCGCCCATCGCGATCACGAGCGTCGCCAGTGCGAGCGGCGTCGAGATCCACAAGCGCCGCTTCATGTCGACGTACTCGGGGTTCGGCGCCTCCTCGACCTGCACGGTGCGGGGCTCGAGAGCCATGCCGCAGATTGGGCAGCTCCCAGGCTCCTCGCGCACGATCTCCGGGTGCATCGGGCAGGTCCACTCGGTGCGCGTCGCCGGCACCGACGGCATGTCCGGCTCGAGCGCCATGCCGCACTTCGGGCAGACGCCAGGCCGGTCGCTCTCCACCTCCGGGTCCATCGGGCAGATCCACTTCGTGCCCGCGGGCGCGTCGGCGGTACCTGCTGCGGGCGCGGCCCCGCGCTTTGCTCCGAGGAAGCTCTCGGGGTCGGCGTCGAAGCGCGTCTTGCACCGCTCCGCGCAGAAGTAGATCGTCTCGTCGCGGTACTCGGAATGGAAGCGGGCCTTCGCCGGGTCGACGGTCATGCCGCAGACCGGGTCGATGGCGGTCTCCGCCGCTGGCCGGTTGCGGGACGGAAGCTGAGGCTCGCTACGGTTCCCGGTTGTCATCTTCGCCTGAGCATACGAGGATGAAGGGGCCGCGCGATACGAAGGGACTGCCCTCGACGAAGAACCGCCAGGGCCGCTCGACCGCCTTCGAGATGCCGATGCGCGGGCTGCGACCCGGTCGCGTCGGAGGCGGTGCGCCGTCGTCGAGCAGGAACGGGCCGCCGCCGCGAGCCAGGTCGCAGCCGTCGTGCGCCCGGCCGAGAGCGAGCGCGCGCGTGAGCTTGCCCGGTCCCGAGCACAGGTCGCGCTCGGCGCGAGCCGCGGGCCGGCGTCCGCGCATGAGCTCGACGCCGGCAACCGGCTCGAGCGCCCGCAGCAGCACAGCCGCGCCTGATCCGTCCTCGCCGCACACCACGTTCGCGCACCAGTGCATGCCGTAGCTGAAGTAGACGTAGAGCAGGCCCGGGCCACCGAACATCGTGCTGTTTCGTGCGGTCCGCCCCCGATACGAGTGGCTGGCCTCGTCGTCCTCGCGGTAGGCCTCGACCTCGACGATGCGCCCGGCGCACTCGCCGTGGACCAGCACCTTGTGGAGCAGGAGCGGCGCGAGCTCGAGCGGGTCGCGCCGAAAGAACGATCGGGTGAGTCGCCTCCCCTTCATCTGAGGCGGAGCCTGCCACAGGGCCCGGCGCGATGGCGGTCCCGTCGGCAACCGGCGCCAGCGGTTCTTCGCCGGCCCGCTGATCTGGGCTGATCTGGCACCCTTTCTGCACGGTAGGACCAAAAGCGCCCCGCGGCTCCTGGCTCGTGACGATGCGGGAAGCCGACGGCACTTCGAGCGGAAAATCGCTCCGCAAGGAGAGGAAAATGTTGCACTCCAAGACACTCAGAACTGGACTCCGATCCCGGTCGGCGGCCGTCGCCCCGATGTCCGCACTGATGAGCGCACTCCTGCTCGCCGGCGCGGCCTGCGGGCGCCAAGGCGAGGCCGACCTGCTTCCGGACGAGGTGGCCGAAGCGACCGGAGTTGTCCGCGAAGCCGACCTTGAGCCCGAGTCTCCGTCGATCCTCTCCAGGTTGCTCGCTCGCGAGCCGCAACGTGTCGAGGTGCCGTCCGGCACCCAACTCGAGATCGAGCTGCTCGACACTCTCTCGAGCCACACGAGCCAACCGGGCGAGCCGTTCCACGCGCGTGTGAATACGGACGTGCGGATCGGCGACGTGGTCGCTGTGCCCGCCGGCGCCATGGTTCGCGGCACGTTGACCGAAGCGCGGCCGCCGCGCGGCGTAGGCGGGCGCGCGCGCCTGACCCTCGACTTTCGGGAGCTGCACACGGACTCCGGCTCGCAGCCGATCTCCGCCGCCCTGACGCGGGTCGGCAAGAGCCAGGCCGGCAAGGACGCGGCGATCATCGGCGGCTCGACCATCGGCGGCGCCATCCTCGGCGAGGCGATCGACGACGGCGACGGCGATGTCATTGGCGCCATCGTTGGCGGTCTCGCCGGCACCGCGGCGGCAGTGAAGACCCGCGGCAAGCCGCTGGTGCTCGAGGCCGGCACCCTGCTCGCCATCGAGCTGCAGCAAAGCGTGACCCTGGAGGTTGCCACGTAGGCGGCGGCGGCGGCAGGCTCGGAGGGAGCGCTAGCGGGCCTGCCCCGCGCCGCTCCGCTATCCTGCTCGGCTCCGGAGGAGAGCATGAGCGGGAACACGACGGGACACGACGTGGCCTTCCTCGGCCTCGGCGTGATGGGCTACCCGATGGCGGGCCACCTCGCCCGAGCGGGGCACAGCGTCACGGTCTACAACCGCACCGCGACCCGAGCCGAGCGCTTCGTGGCCGAGCATCGCGAGCTCGGAGCGCGGGCCGAGCGAACGCCTGCGGCCGCTGTCGTGGGCGCCGAGGTCGTGTTCGTCTGCGTCGGCAACGACGACGACGTGCGCGCGGTCACCCACGGCGAGCACGGCGCGCTCGTAGGCATGACCACGGGCGCAACCCTGGTCGACCACACCACCGCGTCGGCCAAGCTCGCCCGCGAGCTCGACGCAGCCTGCACCGAGCGCGGCCTGCGATTCCTCGACGCGCCTGTCTCGGGCGGCCAGGCAGGCGCCGAGAACGGCGCGCTCACCATCATGTGCGGCGGCGACGCAGGGACATTCGACCACGCGCGACCAGTTCTCGGCGCGTACGCCAAGGCGGTCACCCACCTCGGGCCCGCTGGCTCGGGCCAGCTCACCAAGATGGTCAACCAGCTCTGCATCGCCGGGCTGGTCGAAGGGCTCGCCGAAGGCCTGCATTTCGCCGAACGCGCCGGCCTCGACCCGCGACAGGTGGTCGCTGCGATCTCGCGCGGCGCCGCCCAGTCGTGGCAGATGGACAACCGCGCCGAGACCATGATCGAGGGACGCTTCGACTTCGGCTTCGCCGTGCAGTGGATGCGCAAGGACCTCGGCATTGCGCTCGAGGAAGCCCGGCGCAACGGCGCAACGCTGCCGGTCGCCGCTCTGGTCGACCAGCTCTACGCCGAGGTCGAGGCGATGGGCGGCGGACGCTGGGACACCTCGAGCCTGATCGCACGGCTGCGGCGCTAACGCGACGCCAGCACGAAGCTGCGACGGTGACGGACCTCGAGCTCGCCGCCGCGAACCAGCACGGTGACCTGGTGCTCCCCCGGTCGCAGCGAGGCCGGGGCGAAAGTGAGGGCGTAGCGGGAGCGAGCCTCCTCCAGCACGCTGGCCAGGGCACGGTCGAGGTCCCTGCGACC
The DNA here is from genome assembly GCA_035524895.1 of Thermoanaerobaculia bacterium. Lineage (GTDB taxonomy): Bacteria > Acidobacteriota > Thermoanaerobaculia > Multivoradales > Multivoraceae > DATLFI01. Next base: position 23,024 of record DATLFI010000396.1, read on the forward strand.
ATGCGCCTCGAAGTAGCGGCCGCCGCTTTCGCGCGCCAGCAGGGCGAGGTCCTCGCGCGGCGCGGACGCGGTCGTCGGGACCGTCGAGATCGCGTAGATCGCCGTGTCGGACACACGCGCTCGCTCGAGCAGGTCGCCGAGGCGATGGGTCGAGCGAACGTCGCGACCGTCGGAGAGCAGCACCAGCATCCGCCGACCCGGCGCGCCGCGCATGTCGTCGAGCACCGCCGCGACCGAGTCGTAGAGCGAGGTGCTACCGCGTGCCTCGAGTGCGCGCAGGGCCTGGATCGCTGCCGGTCCCGGTGCCTGCCAGGGCGCGATCTGCGTCCAACCGAGGTCGAAGGCCCACACCGCGACGCGGTCGACCGGCGCCAAACTCTCGAGGAAGCGTCCTGCGCTCTCGCGCACCCCCTCGAGCCGCTCGGTCATGCTGACGCTACGATCCACCAGCAGCGCGACCGACAGCGGTGTCGAGTCCTCGGCAAACGTGGTGATTTGCGCCGGCTCGCCGTCGTCGAGCACGACGAAGTCCGCGGACGACAGGCCGCGCTCCGGCAGGCCGGCGGCATTCGCCACCGCCGGCAGCAGCTCGACCGCAAGGACGTGGGTGACATCCGTGTGCCCCGCGACGATCTCGCCCGCTGCGGGAGACACAAAGCGCGCGGCCTGCGCCGCCGCTGGCATCCAAGCACCACCGCCCAGGGCGGCGACGACGAGAATGCTCGCAATTCGCTTGGCGACCGAGAGAGCGGGACCGTGGAGTGGGGGCAGACCGCGACGCATACCGACCATGGTAGCGGCAGCCGCCACGCCCGAGGATCGTGGATTACCGAAGGCGTCAAGGGTTCATCCGGCGACTTCGTGCGCCAGATACAATCGCTAAGCATCCCGCGAAGTCCGACCCGCCGCAGGAGACACCGCATGCATCAGACCTCCCCAGTCTCGCGGCTCCTTCCGCTGGCCGCGCTCGGCTTGGTGATCGCCGGTATCGCGTTCGCAACCGGCGCGCCCAACGACACCAGCGGCGCACAGCCCACCTTCCACCGCGACGTCGCGCCCCTGCTCCAGAGTCATTGCCAGGACTGCCACCGCCCGGCGGGCAGTAACTACGGCGGCATGCGGGCGCCGATGTCGCTGGTGAGCTACGACGAGGCGCGGCCGTGGGCGAAGTCGATCGCCAAGCAGGTCCAGAGCCGCGAGATGCCGCCGTGGGATGCCGCACCGCGCCACAACGGGGTGTTCAGGAACGAGCGCGTGCTGGCCGATGCCGAGATCGCGACGCTGGTGCGCTGGGCCGAGGCCGGCGCACCGGCCGGGGACCTCGCCGACGCGCCGCCGCCGCGCACCTTCGAGGCGAGCGGCGGCTGGGTGATCGGCGAGCCGGACCTGGTGGTGCAGATGCCGGAGCCGTATCTCGTGACCGACGACGTGCGCGATCTCTATGCCGCGTTCTCTGTCGTGCTCACCGAGGACATCCTGCCCGAGGACGCCTGGGTCGTCGCGTTCCAGTGCCAGCCGGACAGCGACATCATCCACCACTTCAACCTGCACGTGCTCGAGCCCGGCCCCGACGGCACCCTGCCGCCGCCGCCGGAGTTTCCCAAGGACGACGAGATCGCCCCGCAGGGCGCCGGCCGATACATGGGCGGCGTGTCGTCGGGCAGCGAGGCCAACTCGTATCCGGAGGGCTACGGCTTCCTGCTCAAGAAGGGCGCGCGCGTCACCTTCGACATCCACTACCACAAGGAGCCCGGCGCCGGCACCGCGGTGTGGGACCGCAGCTCGATCGGCTTCAAGTCCGTGCCCGGACCGCTCAAGGACCTCAACGGCGGGCTACGACCGCTGATGAAGTTCGACTTCGCGATCCCGCCCGGCGCGGATGGCTACCAGCTCGGGCCGATCGCCCAGGTCGCCCAGCACGACATCGATGTCATCGCTCTGATGCCGCACATGCACATGCGCGGCAAGGCGGCGAAGTTCGAGGCGTTCTACCCCGACGGCACGCGGGAAGTGCTGCTGGAGGTCCCGGCCTATGACTTCGCGTGGCAGACGGTGTACTACTACAAGGACCTCAAGCGCATCCCCGAGGGCACGCGGGTCGAGTTCACCGCCTGGTACGAGAACTCCGCCGAGAAAGGCGCCAGGTACGGCTTCGACGCCACCGAGACCGTGCGCTTCGGACAGCCCTCCGACGCCGAGATGATGATGGGGTTCTTCATGAGCGCGAAGGCGGAGGACTAATCGCCCTCCACCTGCTCGATGCGCCACGTCCCCGACATCGGCATCCGGCCGGCCATCAGGCTCGCCGCCCACTCGCCCTCGCCACGACCCTCGAGCAGGCTCCCAGCCATCTCGCCTTCGAATGTCAGTGGCAGGCCCATCCCGCTCTGGGAGACGCCGCGAAACGTCGTCTGGATCCGGTCCCACGCTAGCGAGCCGCTAAGCTTGGCCTCGAACGGCTGACCATCGCGAGTCTGTCCTCGCATCTCCCCGCGCACATCCGTCCCGCGCCAGCCGATCTCCATCTCCACCGTGCCGGACACGGTGCCGTCGAACGTGCCCCGCCACAGCCCGCGGTACGGCGACGCGCACGACCCCAGCGCCAGCAGCAGGAGGATCGCGAGGCAGACGTTGGCTTGGCGTCCCATCGACGCCGAGCATGACCTATCACGCATTCCTCCGCTGGCATGAGGCGCGACACCTTGGACGCTATCCGTCGACGACCCCTCGCACCACGAGCGTCCGAATGACGGTGCCGGCGGTACACGTCGACCAACGACGAACCGTCGTCGCGCGCGCGGTAGACGCGCAGCGCCTCAGGCCTGCTCGTCGGCGACGTGCACGACCAGCCCGTCGAGCGCTTCGGTGACTTCGATCTGGCAGCTCAGGCGGCTGCGGCGATCGGCATCGATCGCGAACTCGAGCGTGTCGCGCTCGGCGTCGTGTGGAGGCCCGACGCGTTCCAGCCAGTCTTCCTCGACGTGCACGTGGCACGTGCTACAGGAGCAGCAGCCCCCGCACGCTGCGATGATGCCGTCGATGCGGTGCTTCAAGGCTCCTTCCATGACCGAGTAGCCGAGCGGAACGTCGACAGTCCGGCGCGTGCCGCCGGGCTCGATATAGGTAATCTGAGGCAAGACGAGAATCTCCCGGGATGGCGTGCGGAGGGGTCCCGGCGCAGGCACATGGCGCCGGACGGACCAGCGATTGTAGCGGGCTGCCGCACGGCGGCGCCGGCTTCGTCAGCGTCCGGCCAGCGCGAACAGCAGGTCGACGTAGCCCTTCTCGATCTCAGCCAGCCCCGCGATGCCGGTGCCTGGCTTGGGCTCGACCACCATGTACTCGTTCGGCGCGTGCGCGCCCGAGCCGTGGCCGAGACCGTTGAAGACGAGCGGCAGGCCGAGGCGGTCGGTGAACTGGTAGAACGGCGCGCTGCCGGCGAGCCGCGGCCACACCTCCCGCACCTTGCCCCACTTCTGGAACACCGCGATGGCGGAGCGCACCAGCGGCGAGTCGATCGAGGTCTGCGCCGCCGGGTAGGCCGACAGCTTGCGCAGCACCAGGTCGGCGTAGCCATGACTGTCGAGGTGGCGGCGGATCTTGGCGAGCTGCTCGTCGGGGTCGAGCCCGGGCGGCAGGCGGGAGTCGACTTTGGCGGTCGCGACGTGGGGCAGGATGGTCTTGACCCCTTCGCCGGTGTACCCGCTCCACAGCCCGTCGATGTTGAGCGTCACGTCGTAGAGATGGCGCAGCACCGCTTCGGCGCCGTCGAGATCGTCGACCCAGCGGTCGACCTGCATGAAGCTGCGCATGGCCTTGCCGTTCCAAGTGCGCGCCACGCCGTTGATCAGCCGCTCCTCCTCCGGGGTCGGAGCGCGGATGCCGTCGTAGTAGCCGTCGACCAGGATGGTGTTGCCGTCGCGGCTGGTCAGGCTCGCCAGCGCCTGCACCAGACGCCAGGTCGGCGAGTCGACCAGCGACTTGAACGAGCCGTGGATCTCGGCGGCCTTCGGACCACCCCAAGCACCGCCCCGCGCCTCGAGCTCGAAATACAGGATCCCCTTCACGCCGAGGCTCATCGAGATGTCGCCGCTAGCGCCCTGCGAGTTGAACGGGAAGAACACACCGTCGGCGGTGCGCAGCCGCGCCTCGTAGCGGTCCACCAGCTCAGGGTAGTGCGGCGAGCCGAGCTCTTCCTCGCCCTCGGCGAGCACCATCAGGTTGACCGGCAGCTTGCCTTCGACCGCGAGAATCGACTCGATGGCGTTGAGGAAGGCGCGCTGGGGGCCCTTCTGGTTGGTCGCGCCACGCGCCATCAGCACCTTGCCGAGATCGTGCTCGACGATCGCCGCGTCGAACGGCGGCGAGCGCCAGTCCTCGGGCTCGACCGGCTGCACGTCGTACATCATGTAGACCAGCAGCGTCTTCGGTGCGGCGGCGTCGTAGAAGCCCCACACCCCCGGATGGCCGGACGTCGGCACCACCTCGGCCTCCTGGAAGCCCAGCTTCTCGAGGTCGGTGCGCAGCATCTCGGCCATCTCGGCGATGCCGACGCTCTGCGCGCTGATCGACGGCTGGCGCAGCCAGCGCTGTAAGTGCGCGAGGTGCTGCGCCTGGTGCGCGTCGATGTAGGCGTAGATCGCGTCGTGCACGCCGGCGTAAGCGGCGATCGAGGACGGATCGAACTCCTCTGTCGTCGACAGGGTGAAGCGGGGGCGCGGGTCGGGCACGTCTTCGGCGGGGGCGTTGGACGCGGCGGCGGGGAGCGCTGTTGCTAGCGCCAGAGCCGCAGCGATGGTCGCGAAGTGGCGAGTCGCCCCGGGAACGCGGAAGGGGGCGGGTGTCATAGGTTGGCCCTTTCTGTCGGTCGGCGGTGCGGCGTCCATCGAGCGCGAGACTACTAGCGCTACCGGGCCGCGGAGTCGCGGAGCCATAGAATCGCTCCATGAACGCTCCGGCCTCGCCCTGGACGCAGGATCGTGTACGGCCGGCATCCCCTCTGGTGCGGCAGATGACCGAGCAGTTCGCCGCGAAGCTGCGCGAACGATTCGGCGAGCGCGTGCTCTCGATCCGCCTCTTCGGATCCTTTGCCAAAGGCGGCGCCCACGAGCATTCCGACATCGACGTCGCAGTGGTTTTCGACCGTCTCGACTGGCCGACCAAACGCGAGGCGATCGAGCTGGCGATCGATGTCGAGCAGGAGTCGGGCTTCGCCATCAGCCTGATGCCTACCGTATTCGACCGTGCGAAGTACGAGTTGTGGCGGGAGCAGGAGCGGGCGCTGGTGCGCGACATCGAGAACGAGGGCATCCCGCTGTGACCGAGGGAGGCCGTCGCGCCGCGAGTGCCGAGGAGCTCGCGCTCGCCGACGAGGAGCTCCGCGCTGCGCGCTTCGAGGCAGCCACCTCCCGGCTCGTGACGCGATTGCAAAAGTACCGGGAGGAAGCCGACTACAGCCGCAGCTTCGTGATCGACGAGGCCGGCGTTCGCGAGGAGCTGGAAGCAGCGCAAGCGTTGATCGAGAGGATTCGCGTCGAAATCGGGCGCTCGTTGGCCTGAGCGCGAAGCGAGGTCAGCGCCGCCCCTCGGGCCCGATCCCCATCAGCTTGCAGAGGATCTGCAGCATCACCTCGTCGGCGCCGCCGCCGATCGACCACAGTCGCACGTCGCGCAGCACGCGCGAGGGCATCGACTCCCACATGTAGCCCTGGCCGCCCCAGTACTGCAGGCAGGAGTCGGCGATCTCGCGACCGAGCCGGCCGCCCTTGAGCTTCGCCATCGACGCGAGGTAGGTGACGTCCTCGCCGCCGACGTACTTCTCGGTAGCCCGATAGACCAGCGCGCGCAACGCCTCGAGCTCGGTCTGCAGCTCGGCGAGGCGGAAGTGCACCACCTGGTTGTCGAGCAATGGGCGTCCGAAGACCTCGCGCTGGCGCGCGTAGTCGGCGGTGGCGCGGATCAGGCGCTCGAGCCGCACCAGCCCGGAGGCGGCCGACCACAGCCGCTCCTCCTGGAACTGCATCATCTGGTACCGGAAGCCCTCGCCCTCCTCGCCGATGCGGTAGCGCTGCGGCACGCGCACGTCGTCCAAGAAGAGCTGCGCCGTGTCGGAGGCCCACATGCCGAGCTTGTGCAGCTTGCGCGAGCGCTCGACCCCTTTGGCGTCGAGCGGAACGACGATCAGCGTCTTGTTGCGGTGCGGGCCGTCCTCCTCGCTGGTGTTCGTGAGGCAGCACATCCAGTCGCCCTGCATGCCGTTGGTGATCCACATCTTGCCGCCGCGGATCACGTAGTCTCCGCCGTCCTTGCGCGCGAAGGTCTTGATCGACGCGACGTCGGAGCCTGCACCCTCCTCGCTGACGCCGATGCAGCCGACCAGGTCGCCGGCGATCGAGGGCGCGAGCCACTCGCGACACAGCTCGTCGCTGCCGAAGCGCGACAGCGCGGGCGTAGCCATGTCGGTCTGCACGCCGATAGACATCGGCACCGCTCCGCAGTCGATGTGGCCCAGCTCTTCGGCCATCATCACGCCGTAGCTGTAGTCGAGCCCCAGGCCGCCGTAGCGCTCCGGCTTGGTCAGCCCGAGGAAACCGCCGTCGCCGAGCGCCTTGAACACCTTGTGCGCAGGGTACTGCTGCGCCTCCTCCCACTCGTCGACGAACGGGTTGATCTCGGTGTCGATGATGCGGCGCAGCGACTCGCGCATCAGCTTGTAGTCGCCGCGATCGAAGTCGGTCGAGGGGACGGGCGCGGAACCTGGAGCTTTCGTCTCGGTGAGGGTCATGGATGCGCTCCTCGGAGGGCAGGGACTCGGTGCGGTCGGGCCATTGGATCCAACGGGCGGCGCGCCCCGCTACGGGCACCCTCCCGTCCTAAGGGTATCGCTTCGGGGGCCGGTCGCGGGGACCGCGGCACGCCGACCAGGTGGGCCAGCTCAGCGGCGGCCGCTATTCCGCCAGGAAAGCCCGCACGACCTCGAGGAACTCCTCGAGACGGTCGTGGTGGACCCAATGCCCGGCACCCTCGAAGTTTCGCAGCCGGGCGTCCTGGAACGCCCCGATCCGGCCGTCGACCACCGGGTCGCTGGCCCAGCTCTCGGTGCCGCGGCAGAGCAGCGTCGGGCAGTGGATGCGGCTCCAAAACAGCCGCACCTCGTCCTCGTCGAAACGCAGCGGCGCGTTGGCGCGCACGTAGTTGTCGAACTTCCAGGAGTACGTGCCGTCCTCGTTGCGCGCGACGCCGTGGATGGTCAGGTGCCGCGCCTGCTCCGCCGAGAGGAACGAGTTGACCTCCTGCATCCGCCCCATCGCCGCCTCGACCGAAGGGTAGCGGCGGGGTGCGCGCGACGCGAGGTCCTTCATCTCGTGGATCCAGCGTCGCATGCGCTCGTCGGCGGCGACGCCGCGCATCTCGGCCAGCATCTTCGGCGACGGACCGAGCCCCTCGATCGCCAGCAGCTTGCTCACGCGTTCCGGGTAGGCACCGGCGTACTGCAACGACACCATGCCGCCGAGCGAGTGCGCGACGATCTTGACCGGGAAACGGTCGAGCGCCTGCAGGAGCTGCGCGATGTCCAGCACGAAGTCCGAGATCGCGTACATCCCGCCGATCGCCCACGCGCTGTCGCCGTGCCCGCGCAGGTCCGGCGCGACGATGTGGTACTCGTGCCGCAGCTCGCGCGCCACCCAGTCCCAGTTGTGTGCGTGGTCGCGGCCGCCGTGGACCAGCACGAGCAGCGGCGCGTCCTCGTTGCCCCAGTCGAGGTAGTGCAGCCGCAGCCGCTGGGAGACGTAGAACTGGGACGCCGGGCCGACGATGTCCGAGAGGGGGCTCTTCATGGTGGCGGGCATTGTAGGACGATCCGTCGAGGCTCGGTCTCCGCCGGTTTGCGCAAGACGACGCGTTCCGGAGACAATGAGCCCATGGCAGCAGAACCTTCACGCGGTGATCGTCGTCGCGGTGTCGTCGACGCCGCGCTCGACGAGCTCGCACGCCGCGGCATCGTCACGCGTCCCGCCAGCCCGTCCAAGGAGCCGCCACCCCGGAGACCCGTGATCAGCCTCGCGCTGCTGATGCGCGAGCTCGACGAGGAGCGCGCCGATCGGGACTGGACGGTCGTCCGCTCCTGAAGGCGGCGCGATTCTCGCAACTCGAACCTCCGGCGCCCCTCGAGGACCTTGCATGGCCGACACCGTCGAAGCACGCCTCAGAGACCTCGGCATCGAGCTGCCCGAGCCCGCGGCCCCCGCCGCCAACTACATCCCCTACACCATTTCGGGGCGGCAGATCTTCGTCGCCGGCCAGGTGCCGGTACGAGACGGCAAGCTCGTCTTCCAGGGCAAGGTCGGCGACGTCTACGACATCGAGCAGGGCAAGGCGGCGGCGCGTCTGTGCGCGATCAACATCCTCTCTCAGGTGCGCGCCGCGGCCGGCGACCTGGATCGTGTCCGGTGCCTCAAGATCGGAGGCTTCGTGAACTGTCCCGCCGACTTCCACCGCCAGCCCGAGGTGATGAACGGCGCCTCGGACCTGCTGGTCGCGGTGCTCGGCGAGCGCGGTCGCCACGCGCGCACCGCGGTGGGCACCAACGTGCTGCCGTTCGACGTGCCGGTCGAGGTCGACGCGGTGTTCGAGATCGTGGACGCCTGAGCGAGGTCAGCATCCCGGTTGGCGAGACGCAGCCATCGCCCCACCACGGCAAGCCCCGACATCGCGCTGCGTCATGGCCGGTCAGAGGAGAAGCAACACTCCCCTCGCCGCCACCCCGCGCCCCCGCTCCAGCGCCCACAGATACCACGACACCTGCCGCACGTAGGCGTCGAGCCGCGGGCCAGGATCGACGTCGGTCTTGAAGTCGACCACCACGGCCGATTCGCTGTCCCCCGCAGGAATCACCAGGTCGATGGTGCCCTCGACCACGCGGCCATCTTCCAGCGGCAGCAGCAGCGGCAGCTCGCGCTCTGTGCCTGCAGCGGCGGCGGCGCGACGCAGCAGCGGGTGCGCGAGGGCGGCGCTCACCGCGCGCGCACAGGCCGCGACCTCGCGGTCGTCGGCCTCCAGCACGCGCGCCTGCAACGCCGCCATCTCGCGCACCGCGGCCTCGGACGCATCGAGGGCGACGAGCTGGAGCACGGTGTGCACCAGTGTGCCGAAGCGCCGACCGCTCGGCCGCGACGCATCGCGCTCGAGAGCTACCGTCTCGACCTCGCGCAGGCCGCCGGGCGGGCCCTCGTCCAGCTCGGTCACCAGAACGACGACCCGGCTCGGTTCCCTGCCGCGGGCGCGGATCTCCCTCTGCTCGACCCGCCAGCGCTCGTAGCGATTGCGGTTCGCGAGCGCCACCTCGCCGCCGGTGTCCTCGGTCAAGATGGCCTCTTGGCGCAGACCGAAGCTCGGCTCGCGGCGTAGCTCGAGGAGCGCCGGGTCCCACCAAACGACCTCGTAGCCGCCGTAGGGACCGTCGGGATCCTCGCGGCCGGCCGCCGAGAACCGGTGCAGCCCCGGCATCACAGAGCTCTCCAACTTGCCGTCGTGATCGACTGGACGCTCGAGCACGGACTTGGGGCCCATCGCCGGACAGCCGGGAGCGGGGTCGCTGCGGCGCCAGCCGTCGGCCGCCGGGTACACCGCGTCGTTGAGCGGCTCGAGCCACCCCGTGCGCTTCTCGTCGCCGACCACCGGCACCACCAGCAGGTCGCGCGCGCGGGTCGCGGCGACGTAGGCCACACGCACCCCCTCGGCGCGGTCGCGCGCGAGCTCGATGTCGGCGCGCTCGAGCAGCTCGTGGGGTGACCAGCCGAGCAGCCGCTGCGCGCACAGACCGCGCTCGGCATCCACGCTGAGACTGGGCTCGGAGCCCGCGAGCTGCCCGGTCATGTCCGCCAGCACCACCACGGGAAACTCGAGCCCCTTGGCGTTGTGCACGGTCATGAGCCGCACACCCTCGGCGCCCTCTTCGACCAGCGGCGCCTGCGCGGTCGCGGCCTTTTCGGCCTCCTCCTCGAGCAGCTCGACGAAGCCGCGGAACGACCGGCCACCGCCGATCTCGTAGGCGCGCGCCAGGTCGAGCACCCGCTCCACGTTGCCCAGCACCTGGTGCCCGGCAGGACGCAACGCGAACCCGGCGTGCGCCCGGGTGTGCTCGAGCAGCTCCGAGAGCGTCTCGACGATCGCGCGGTGGTTGCGCCGGCGGTGCAGCCGCGCGAGCAGGTCGAGCGCCTCGCCGACCGCCTTCAGGCCGGGGTCGAGCGCCGCGAGCTCGCCATTGCCGCCTGTAGGCACGCCTGTAGGTCCGCCTGTCTCGCTGGATGCCTTCGACCGGAAGCGAAGCGGGTGGAAGCCATACGCCTGGCCAAAGCGCAGCAGCGTGTCGTCGCGCAGCGCGAACAACGAGCCGCGCAGCGTCGCGAACACCGCCAGCTCGTCGTCGGGCCACTCCACCGCGGTGAGCGCCGCGCGCAGGGTCTCGACCTCCTCGCGGTGATGGAAGGTGCGCGCGCCGATGAGCAAGTGGTCGATGCCGCGTGCCTCGAGCGCGCGCGTATAAGCCCGCGTCATGTCCTCCTGGCGCCAGCCTCGCCACGACATGTAGCGGCGGAACAGCAGGCACACATGGCGCGCCTCCACGTCGACCAGCTTTTCCTTGTCGAGTGCGTCCTGGACCTTCCAGCCGCTCTCGTGCAGCAGCCAGTCGATCCAGGCGGCTGTGGCATCGGGCAGAGACGCTTCGATCCGTTCGATGGCGACTCGGTACATCCCGTACGGCGCGGGCACCGGCAGCGCCACCACCGCCGGCTGGTCGCCGATCGGGTCGCGGTGCTGGGTGAGCGGGATGTACTCGGGTGAGGCCGCGAGCGGGTCGCGCTTCATCCGCGGCGCGAAGGCGCGATTGACGAAGTGCTGGATCGGCGCGATCGATCGAAAGCTGCGGTTGAGCTCCAGAGCCGCCACGCCGCGCGCCGTCAGGCGCTCCTTGACGAGCTGGTAGAGCTCGATGTCGGCACGGCGAAACCGGTAGATGGATTGCTTGGGGTCGCCGACCAGGAACAGCTTGCCGGGCACCACCGGCGCGTCGAGCCAGGCGAGGGGCTGCTTCGCTCGCGGGACGTTGGCGCCGACGGCAGGAAGGTCGGGGGTGAGGGCCTGCCCTGGAGCATCCTCGCCCAGCACATCCTCCTCCGCCGCCAGCAGCAGCAGGATCTCCGCCTGCAGCGGATCGGTGTCCTGGAACTCGTCGACGAACAGGTGCGTGAATCGGCCCTGGAGGTGACGGCGCACCGAAGCGTCGCGCTGCAACAGGTCGCGGGTCTTGATCAGCAAGTCCTGGAAGTCGAGCTTGCCGAGGCTGCGCTTGAGCTCCTCGTAACGCTCGGTGGCGCCGCGCAGCTCGGCTGCGAGCAGCGCGGCGAGGTCCGCGTCGGCGTCGCGCCGCAGCACGTCGAGCGCGGCAATCAGGCCGTCGCGCTCGCGCAGCACCTGCTCGCGCGGCAGGTCCGCCGCGAAGGTGGCGCCCGAACCTTTCTTGTTGCGCCACGGCTTGCGCATCTCGCGACGCAGCTCGATCAGCCTCGCCTCGAGCGCATCGTCGTCGCGCGGCGCCTCGCCGCGCGCCTGCTCGCTACGCTCGAGCCACAACGCCGCGAGCATCACCGGCTCGAGCGATCGCCGTAGCTGGTCACCCGGCTTGCCGCGGCGGGCCAGGTCGCCCAGCCGTCTCACCCGCTCCGCGACGGCCTCGAGCGTACCCTCGCGATCGAACGGCCGCCGCTCCCAGGGCGTCGGGAAGTCGCGCCACTCCACCAGGTCCCAGCCGGCCCCGCGCAACCGGTCGAGCGGGCTGCCTTCCCAAAATCCGCCGCCCTGCGACAACCGCGCGAGCGCACGCTTGAGCCCCGGCGTCATTTCCTCGAGCCGCTCCTGGATGAAACGATCGAACGCCTGACGGTAGATGCGCGGCGCCTCGTCGTCCGCGACCTCGCTGAACGCTGGATCGACCCCCGCCTCCACCGGTCGCTCGCGCAGGATCTCGGCGCAGAACGAGTGGATGGTGCCGACCCGCGCCTCCTCGAGACGCGCGATCGCGTTCGCGAGCCGGTCGCTCGTCTGCTCGTCCGCAGCCTTGCCCAGCTCCTCGTCGAGCTTGTGGCGCAGCCGCAGCTTGAGCTCGCCCGCCGCCTTGCGCGTGAAGGTCACCGCCACCACGCGGTCGACCGTCGCGTGCCCCTGCGCCAGAACCGCCACCAGCCGTTCGACCAGCACCGTGGTCTTGCCGGTGCCGGCGGCGGCCTCGACCAGCAGGCTCTCTTCGAGTGAGGTGCGGATGCGCTCGCGCGCCGACTCGTCGTCCCGCTCCGCGTCGCGGCGCGCCCGACCGCCACTCGGAAACTGCAGCACCGTCACCGCATGCTCCGGATTCGCTCCAGCCGGGCGAGCGCGTCACCGCGCTTGCGCGCGACGCGCTGCTCTTCGTAAGGGCCGCAGACCAGCCGGTAGTCGCACCACATGCAGGCTCCCTCGCGCGGCGCCGCCGGCAACCGCCCGTCGGCGATCGCCTCGTCGACGGCCTCGACCACCTCGAGGACTGCGGAGCGACCGGCCGTCCCGAGCTCGACCTCCACGGCCTCGTAGCCGCCGCGCTGGGTGCAGTAGAACAGACGTCCGGCGGACACCGAGCGCTCGGGACCCGGCAGCGCCTGCTCGGCAGCGAGCGCATAGAGCAGCGGCTGCAGCACCTCGCCCTTGCCCACGACCAGACCGCGCTCCGCCCGCGCGCGACCGGTCTTGTGGTCGGTGACGCGCAGCCGGCCGCCGGCGCGATCCTCCTCGACCAGGTCGATGGCCCCTCTCAGGCTGAGGCGGTCGAGCACTCGCACCGGCTCGTCGCGGCTCGCGGGGTCGCGCTCCTGGCCGTGCGGCATGCCGAACGCCAGCTCGAAGTGGAGAGGTCGCCACGACCCTTCGTCCTCCGCCACGCGCTGCAGCCAGCCGCGCAGGTCCGAACGCAGGTCGTCGACCTCTTGCAGCCATACGCGACGGATCGCGGGCGCCAGGTCCTCCTCGACCCGCTCCGCCACCGTCGTGAGCACCGCATCGCAGCGCGAGATCGCGCGCTCCAGGTTCTCCGAGGTGACCGGCAACAGCGCCTCCTCGCGCAGTGTCGTCAGCAGCTCGTACTGCACCTCGTGGAAGATGCTGCCGCGGGTGAGCGGGTCGAGCTGCTCGAAGCCCGCGACCGCGACGCGTGGGCGCAGCCGGTGCACCGCCTGGAGCGCGAAGCGGTACGGGCACGCCGCGAAGTTCTGGAGCGCGGTCGCCGAGAAGGACCGTTCGGACAGCCGGTGCCGCGACAGCAGCTCGGCAGCCTCCCCCTCGTGCTCGCCACCCTCCTCGGGCTTGCCCGGCTCTAGCACCAGGCCGTCGGCGTAGCTCCAGGACGAGCGCCACCGCCGCGCGCGCGACCGCAGCGAGCGCGCGAGCGGCTCGCTGACCGAGAGCAAGAACCGACCTTGGCCGCGCACCTCTTCCTCCGGGGCGTGCAGCAGCGGTCGCAGCAGGGACAGGTCGTACTCCGCATCGTCGATGCCGCGCTCGGGCACGAACGGAGCCGGCCAACCGATCGGCGAGGCGCTGGCATCGCGCGCTTCTTCCTCGAGCTCCGCGCGACTCGGCAGACTGCCACGAGCGGCGCGCAGCAGGTCGAGCGCATAGAACGACGGCACGCGCACGCGCCCCTGCAACACGTCGACCCGCGGGTACGACGCGTACAGACGGCGGCGCGCGGCGCTCACCGCCACGTGCAGCAGCCCGCGCTCCTGGCGTACCCGATCGTCCTGGGTCTGCAGCGCTCGGCCCGACGAGTCCGCGCGCGCCAGCTTCCTGCGGAGCTCGTCGAGCAACAGCGGATCCTCGCTCGCGCGTCGCGGAAACACGCCCTCGGCGAGACCGGGCACGAACACGGCGTCGAAGCTGCGCCCGCGCAGGTCCGCAACAGTGCACACCAGGACCTTGCCCCAGCGACGCCGCGGCGGCGGCTGCTGCAGCGTGGCCAGGCGCTCGCCCAGCGCCTGTTGCACCTCGCCCAGCGTCACCGGGCCCACGGCCGCCATGGGCCGCAGCTCGGCGAGCAGCTTGGCGACCGAGTGTGGCCGCCGCAGCGTGCGGGCAGCCAGTGATTCGAGGTGGCCCAGCCACTCTCCCCACAGCGACGCCGCGGGGAGCACGGCGAGCTCCTCGATCACCGGCAACGCGAAGCGACGGAGCATCGACAGCCTCGAGAGGTCGCGCTCGATCGCCGCGCGGCGCGGGCGCTCCTCGTCGCCCAGCTCGCGCACCCGGCGCTCGAGCTCGCGCGCGAGCCCGTCGAGGCGCCGGCGCCAGCGATCCACGCCGCCCACCACCGCCGCGTCGACCAGCAGCCGCTCCCAGTGCAACGGCACCGGCAGCGTGCCCGCCGGCGCCGGGCTGGCGGCGTCTTCGGCGAGGCCTTCGGCCTCCGCGTCCTCTGCGTCTTCCGTGTCCTCCGGGCCGTGCGCCGCGGCATGCGTCTCCGGGACATCGTGCTCGTCGGGGCGAGCACTTTCCTCACGACGCTCGCCGGCGCTCTCGAGCGTGGACAGCACGAACTGGTCGCCCTCGGGCTCGACCCACGGGACCTCGCGCCACACCGGCTGCAACTCGGCGTCGAGCTGTGGGATCTGCCCCAGTGAGAGGTACTCCGCGAAGCGGCTCGCCGACAGGCCCTCGGCGGCGCACGCCAGGAGCGCCAGGAAGGCCCGTCCTGCCGGGTCGGGGCGAATCGAACCACGCGCGAACGCCGCGGGGATGCGCGCGCGACCCAGGGCGTCTTCGAGCAGCGGGAGATAGGCGCCCGGCTGGCGAACTGCGACTGCGATGCGATCGAACGGGACTCCCTCGGCCGCGAGGTCGCGGATGCGGCGCGCGATCTCCACGCACTCCTGCCCTTCGCCGCCGGCGGTGAAGAACACGACCTCGCCGGCCTCCACCTCGGCGGTGTCGGTGTCAAACGACTCGGACGAGTCCACCGGCGGCGCCTGCTCCTCCACTCGACTCGCGAACACGAAACGTTGCGCTCGCGCGAGCCGGTCGCGCACCGGGGTGTCGCGATCGAGATCTCGAGGCGCGGTGCCGAGGATCGCTCGAGCCGCGCGGAGGGTCTCGACGTCGTGCGCCGATACGGTCCACAGCAGCTCGCCGGCAACCGCCGCGCACGAGCCGAGCAGCTCCTCGTCGAGGCGGCGCGACACGTCGAGGTCGAGCCACAGGTGCGGCCGCCCGGCGAAGCGTCTCGCAGCCTCCACCTTCGGGCCGCTGGCCCCGCCGGCGAGCTCGCGCAGCAGCGCTGCCGCGGCGCGCAGCAGCGCAGCGTAGTCGGCAAGGCCCCCCTGCTCGAGCTCGCGCTCGTAGCCGCGCAGGAGAGCTCCCAGGTCGCTGGCAGGCGCCTCGTCGAGTGCCGCGAGCGCCGGTGCCTCGATGCCCTCACCCCGCAACTCGAGCAGCGTGCGCCGGAGCGCGCGCGGAAAGCCGGGCAACCGAGCGACCGGGCCGAAGTGGAGCAGCTCTCCCGCATCAGCCGCCCGCGCCGCCAACAGAGTCGCCAACGCTTCGGCGCCGATTTCCGACAGCGGAGCGCGACCCTCGGCCGCGAGCACGGCCGACGCTACGGCGCTAGCGAGCTGTCCGGTGGTCAGCCGCTCGACTCCGAGGCCACCGCCCACGGAAGCCAGCTCGAGCGCCAGATCGTCGGCCGCCCCCCGGTTCGGAGCCAGCACCAGGGGCGAGCGAGTCGCGCGCCCGCGCAGCCAATCGAGGGCGTGCTCTCGGCGGCGATGTGCGTGGGCCGAGACGACCAGCGCGTGTGTCGGAGGGAGGTTGGTCAAGACCGTGTCGCAGTGTACCGGAGGAGCCCGTCGCTCAGCGGGCGATCGGAGAGGTGGTCACAGCTCGGTGACAGGATTGCCCGAATGACCGAGCCCGTCCTCCTCAACCCATCGGGGCTGCTCGAGAGCTACGGCGTCGAGCTGCTCTGCGCCGCACCGGTCGCGCTCGCCTCGCAAGACTTGCAGCGGCGGCTGGCCGAGACGCTGGAGCACGCATCGCGCGGAGAGCTGCGGCTCGCTGTGGGCGCGATCCCGCGCTCCGCCGGCGACGCCACCGATTCGCTCACGTTCGAGTATCACGGCGACGTGCGTGACGCCGGCGAGCCGCCGTCGTGGCGGCTGTCCGCAACGCCCCCGGACCAGTGGCAAGCCTCGACCGACGAGGCGCTGCACGACGCCATCGCGCAGTCGTGGTGGTGGGAGGAGGCGGCGGCGAGAGCGCACGCCTCACCCCACCGCATGCTCCTCGCCGACCACCGCTTCCTCACCCTGGACTACCAACGACGACTCGTTTCGTTCCGCAACGTCCTCTCTGCCGTCCTGCAATGCGTGCCGAGTCGGGCCGTGCACTGGCTGCCGAGCCAGCAGCTAGTCGACCCAGAGGAGATCGTCGCCGCGCACCGCGCCGACCCCGAGGCGCCTCTTCCCGGCGGGCTCAACGTGCGCTTCTACCGGGTCGACCCGCGCGACACCGAGTCCGGCGACGAGGAGTACGTGATGGACACCCTCGGTCTCGGTGCGCTGGGCCTGATCGACCTGCAGTGCCACTTCCGCGGGCTCGATCCCGACGCGGTCGGCGAGGTGCTGCTGCGCACCGGCTGCTACCTCTTCGAGCGCGGTCTGGTGGTGCGCCCCGGCGACAGCGTGCAGGGTCCGAGTCCGCAGGATCGCTGGCTCGCGCGCCAGAACGTCGCGCTCTCGCCACCCGAGCGCGAGGTGTTGGAGCTCGACCCGGGCTACCCGTTCTCGGCCGGAACCGAGGAAGACTGAGCCTCCGCCGATGTCTTCCCAGGACCCCCTGCCGCGACTCCGACGCCTCTGTCTGGCGCTCCCGGAGACCAGCGAGCGCCCGAGCCACGGCGAGCCGACGTGGTTCGTGCGCGACAAGAAGGTCTTCGTGAGCTACGCGGACCACCACCACGACGACCGGGTCGCCTTCGTGTGCGCTGCGCCAGAAGGCGCGCAGCAAGCCCTGATCGCCGCAGACCCGAAGCGCTTCTTCCGTCCGCCTTATGTCGGCCACCGGGGCTGGCTCGGCGTCTATCTCGATCTCGAAGAGCCCGTCGACTGGGACGTCGTGGCCGACCTGGTGGTCGAGGCCTATCGCGTGGTCGCGCCGAAGGGGCTGGTAACGCTGCTCGACGCTGGGGCGGATCGGTCGGGCTGAAGGTGCCGCCACTTCTCGGCGTGTCGAAGCCCACCCTGGATCGCGCCTGGAGATCTCACTCCGGCCGTTGCACCGTCCATCGCCACAAGGTCCCGGCCACGCCTGCGCCGTCGCGCTGAGCCGCCGCGGTCAGTCCTGGACCAGAGCGACCACGCGCGCCGGCGCGGCGCTGCCGCGCTCGATGCGCAGCGGGAAGCACGCGACGCGGAAACCGGTCGCCGGCAGCGCGCCGAGGTTGCCGAGCCGTTCGATCTGGGAGTACTCGAGATCGGCCTGGTGGGCGGCCCAGAAGATGCCGCGTTCCCCGCGAGCCAGCGCTGCCTTCGCCTGCCGGTCGAGCGGCTGGTCCCAGCCCCAGGCGTCGATGCCCATCACTCGCACACCGCGCTCGTGCAGCCAGCGCGTAGCCTCGGCGGTGACGCCGCAGCCGCGGAACATGTAGTCGGGCTCGCCAGCGAACCGGTCGCAGCCGGTGCGCACCAGCACGATGTCGAGGGGCCGCAGCTCGTGGCCGATCCGTGCGAGCTCGCGCTCGGTGTCGGCAGCGGTCATCGGCTCGCCTTCCGCCTTGCCGGTCATGTCGAGCACCAAACCTGATGCGAAGAACCAATCGAGCGGCAGCTCGTCGACGGTGCGCGCCGGCCTGCCCTGGATGACGCTGTTGTAGTGCCAGGGCGCATCGACGTGGGTGCTGTTGTGCGTGCCGAGCGAGGTGAAGCGCTCCACCGCCCAGCCCTCGCCGTCGCGCAACAGACCAAGCGGCACGCCGAAGAGCTGCTCGATCTGACGCGCGCCTTCGGCGTGCCCCGAGTACTCGAGGCCGATCGCCTGGTGCGGAGGCTGGCCCGGCGGCCCGGGCCGGATCGGCAGGGAGAGGTCGACGAAACGCATCCGCGGATCCTAGCGGCTCCTCGACTCCGACTTTGTGCCGGCCGGCCGAGAGACATCCTGGCCTTCACACATGCCAGGTAGAATCCGCCCGATGCTCTCCGATTGGATTCCCACCCTGGCAACAGTCGTTGCACTCGTCTCCGCGAGCCCCGCCATGCCCGCCGAACCGATCGTCATCGCCCACCGCGGCGCCAGCGGCTACCTGCCCGAGCACACGCTGCCCGCCTACGCGCTGGCCTTCGGCCAGGGTGCCGACTACCTCGAGCCGGATCTCGTGCTCACCAAGGACGGCGTGTTCATCTGCCTCCACGACATCCATCTGGAGGCGACGACCGACGTCGAGCAGGTGTTCTCCGAGCGCAAGCGCGCGGATGGTCGCTGGTACGCCGCGGACTTCACGCTCGAGGAAATCCGAAGCCTGCGCGCCCACGAGCGCCTCGAGGATCGTTTCCCCCAGGACGCCCCTGGGTTCGTGGTGCCGACCTTCGAGGAGCTGCTCGAGATGGTGCGCGGGCTCGAGCGGACCACCGGCCGCCGGGTGGGGGTCTATCCCGAGCTCAAGGCGCCGGCCTGGCATCGCCAACAGGGTTTGCCGATGGAGGAGCGGTTCCTCGAGCTGGTGCGCCGCCACGGGTATCAAGGAAGGGACGCGACGATCTTCGTGCAATGCTTCGAACTCGAGACCCTAGAGCGCCTGCGCGCACTCGGCTCCGAGCTTCCCCAGATCATGCTCTTCGGCGGCGAGGAGCACGACCCGCTCGCTACCGAAGCGGGGCTCGACCGGGTCGCGCGCTTCGCGAACGGCATCGGACCATCGAAGGACCGCGTCGTCGCCGACCCCGAGTTGGTCGCGCGCGCTCACGCTCGTAGCCTGCTGGTGCATCCCTACACCTTTCGCGCCGACCGCCTCGAGGGATATCCGACCTTCGATGCCGAGCTCGCACGCTTCTACGTCGAGCTACGGGTCGATGGGTTGTTCACCGACTTCCCGGATCTCGCGGTGCAGTTCCTGGCGAAGCGCGGGCTCCGGTAGCACCGCGTAGTACCGCGGCCTGGACTGACGACGGGCAAGGCCTGCCGACGGCGGGCTCGCGAGGACTCAGGGACTCGAGTCGCGACGCGCGTTCCTCCGTCTCGAGTCGGGAGAGCTCCTGGACCTCGCGATAGAGCTCGTCGAAGCCTCCCGCTCGCTCGAACAGACGGCGGAACGCCGGCACCAGCGACTCGTAGTCGGCAGCCGCTGCGAGATCGGCGTTATTCGGGGCTCGCTGGAGCCACGGGTCGAAGCGCGCGCCCAGCTCGCCGCTCGCCCGCAAGAGCGCGAGCTCTGCACGCAGGTCCTCGAGCAGGATCGCCTTCCTCTCTCGCTTCGAGCCCTCGCTGAACGCACCGCGGTAGACCTCGTCCAGGCAGGCGCGCGTGTGCAGCAGGCGCTCCAGGAAGACACGCTCCTCGCGGCGCGCGACGTCTGCCGCCGCCACCTCGTCGTCGCCGGCACGCGCCGCGAGCCAGCGCTCGACCCCCAGCTCTTCGACCGCCGTGGCGAAAGACTCGTTGAACGTGGTGTCTCCAGGCAGGTACACGACCTGGTGCGACAGCTCGTGGAAGACGAGCCCTGCGAGCTGCCAGTCAGGGTAGCGGAAGAACGTGTCGAGCACTGGATCGGCGAACCAACCCAGCGTCGAGTAGGCGATAGCGCCGCTGATCGTGACGTCCAAGCCCCGCCTCCGGAGCTGCTCCGCGAAGGCACGGGCTCTGCGCTCCGCGAAGTACCCTCGGTACGACACGCAGCCGGCGATCGGAAAGCACCAGGTCACCGGCTCGACCGAAAGCTCGGGCGCCGCGGTCACGTTCCAGGTGACAACGTCGCGGCCCAGCTCGACGTACGATCGGTAGCTGCGATTGTCGGGCAGGCCGAGCTCGCGGACCGCGAACTCTCGGATCTCGAGCACGAGCTCGAGCTGCCGCCGTCTCTCGTGGTCCACACCACCCCGACGCAGGACCTTCTCGATCGGTTGGCGCTTGCAGAGGATCGCAACGCCGCCGATGGCAGTCTGCGTGACATAGCGCAGGGAGCTGCAGGCGGCGAGAACCGCGACCAGAGAGCCCGCCGCAGCCATCAGGAGCCACCGGGGTCGCCAGCGCCGCGAGCGAGAGTCGACGCCGCCGAGGTGGCACTTCCTGGGAGTCATCGTGGCAATGTAGCACCGCTCCGGCGCGCTATCCTCCCAGCCCGACACGACACCAGGAGGATTCCTTGCCGCGCTCGAGATGCCGATCGTTGCAGCGTCTGACCACCTCGTTCACCCTTGCTTCGCTAGCCTTCCTGGCGCTAGCCGCACCCATCCAATCCCAGCAGGACGAACGCGAGCCGGGCTGGTACGACCAGGCGGAAGTCAGCTTCGTGCAGACCGGCGGCAACGCCGAAGCCGGCAGTCTGGCGCTCAGAAACACGCTCGAACGGGTCTGGGAGAACGCGCTGGTCGTCAGCTTCTGATCTTTGATCTTGCGAACCGCCACCCCTTCCCCCCTACGCTTCGACACCGGCGACGGCCGTACCGTCTACGCGCTCTGCCTGGAGGTCTTCCCGCGCTTCTACGGCAACGTGTACGTGATCGAGGAGGATGGACGGTTCGTGCTGGTCGATACCGGCTCGGGGTTCGAGGGCAGCAACCGCCAGCTCGAGCACGGCCTCCAATCGATCGAGTCGAGCTTCGGCCTGCGTGTGCGTCTCGAGGACATCGCGTGCGTGCTGGTCACGCATGCCCACATCGACCATTTCGGCGGCCTGCAGTTCGTGCGGCAGAAGACTCCCGCTCCCGTGGGAATCCATCCCCTCGACTGGCGCGTGCTCTCCCACTACGAGGAGCGCGTCATCGTCGCCTCGAAACAGCTAGCCGTCTTCCTCCGGCGAGCCGGAGTCGGGGTGGAGCGACAGGAGCGTCTGATGCAGATGTACCTGGCGCCGAAGGCGCGCTTCCGGTCCCTGCCAGCCGAGTTCCTGCTCGAGGAGGGACGGCAGCCGACCTTCGAGGGCCCCGACGGCGTGACGGTCGCGCTCGACCTGGAGGTGATCCACGCCCCCGGCCACTGTCCCGGTCAGGTATGCCTACGCGCTGGCGAGGTGCTGTTGTGCGCGGATCACGTGCTGGCACGCACCACACCGCACCAGGCGCCGGAGTCGATCACGCTGCACACGGGCCTGTCGCACTACTTCGAGTCGCTCGAACGGGTCAGCTCGGCGGCGACCGCGCGCGGCATTCGCGTCGCGCTCGGCGGCCACGAAGAGCCCATCGAAGACCTCCCGACCCGTGTCGACGAGATCCGCGCGTCGCACGATCGACGCCTCGCTCGAGTGCTCGACCTCTGCAAGGAGCCGCGCACCATCGCCGAGATCAGCCGCGAGCTCTTCGATCGGGTGCGCGGCTACGACGTTCTGCTCGCGCTGGAAGAGGCCGGAGCGCACGTCGAGTACCTCTACCAACGTGGCGGGCTGGTCGCCGCGAACCTGGAACAGATCGCGCGCGAACCCGAGCCTGCCGTACGCTACGTGCGGCCCTGAATCGCGCTCTCAGACGCGATCGCGCAACCGCTGCTCGCCCGACGCCTCCGCGCAGTGGCTGCAGCAGTACATCACGCCGTCCGCTTCGAGCCCATGCCCGATGATCCGGCATCCACAATGTTGGCAGGTCGGCGCCAACATGTGAATCGCGCACTCGAAGCTGTCGAACACGTAACGCTCGCCCGCGAAGACGACGTCGAACGACTTGTCGTAGCTGTTGCCGCAGCACGCGCACACACCCATAGGTCTCGTCCTTCCTCTCCGTTCAGCCTTTGCCTGAGGTCGCCCAACGCCCAGCCCGAGGTGTCGCCTGGCGAGAGTGCTGCCCCTCCCGCCAGGCACCTGTGACCTCAGCGCAGGCTCGCCACGCCCTCTCTCTTCCCGTTCGAGCGACTCGCGGCCTGAGCATTGATCGAGAACTCGGCGATCTGCGTCAGCGTGCGATCCGCGTCGCCTTCCTCGTCGAGCGTCGACTGCAGCAGCCGGGCGGACTCGATATCACCGAGGACCTGGGCGTAGGAGCGCAGGCTGCCGTAGACCGCCATCTCGTAGTGCTCGACGCGCTGTGTCGCCGCGATGATCGCCGCGTCCTTGATCTCGGATGGCATGTCGGCCTTCAGGACGCCCTCGCCCTCGGCGAGCAGGCCTGCCATCCCCTTGCACTTCTTGCGCTCCGGCTCGACGCCGCACAGCTCGAAGACTTCTTCCAGTCGACTGACGTGCTTGCGGGTCAACTTCTGGTGCTCGTCGAGGGCCTTCTTCAGCTCTCGCGACGACGCCGCAGCGCTGACCTTCGGCAACGCCTCGAGGATTTGCTGCTCCGCGTCGTAGAGGTCCTTCAGCTCTTCGGCAAAGAGCTCTTCTAGATTCTTGGCCTTCATACGCCTGATCTCCCTTTCGTTCGCTTGGTGTGAGGGCGGTCTCGTTCGATGCACAGGGAATTCGATGCATAGGGAAAGGCACCGGGGGCTCGGACCCCAGGTGGGGTCTGATACTCCTACTCCCCCGGTCGGACGCGACACGCCTCAACGGACGGCGGGCGTCTCTTCGTGCTCCCGCTTGCGCTCCCGCTCCTTCTCCCACGCGCTGAGCTGGTCCTCGGCTCGATCCTTGGCAACGCCATAGCGCTCCTGGATCTTGCCCACGAGCTGATCGCGTTGGCCGGCGATGACGTCGAGGTCGTCGTCGGTGAGCTTGCCCCAACGCTCCCGAACGCTGCCGCGGAACTGCTTCCAATTGCCTTTGGCTCGATCCCAGTTCATGGAGGCTCCTTGTGGGGTCTGAGTCGATGTACCGGCCGAACTACGTGTCCGGCCACGACCCTCATCAGAGCAACATCGATGCCGACCCCGGATCGCCTTGCCAGCAAAGGGATCGTGAGCGTTTCGCTGTAGTGCGACGGTGGAAGAATTTTCCGCCGGACTGTTCCCCCTTACTCCCGTTCTCTGCGGGCGATGCGCATCCAGGTGCGGCGCGGCCAGGCGCGACGGCATAGGATCGGAGCCCAACGCGATCGGAAAGGTCCAGACCACAGGTGACGCACCCAGCTCCCGTCCCAGCGCCCGACGAGCCTCCTGGCGCGTCCCCGCGCGCTCCTGGCGTGTCCCCGCGCGCGCAACGGCTCGAGCGCACCGTCCGCCGACTCTGCGACCAGATCGGCGAACGACACGCGTGGAAGCCCCACTCGCTCCACGCAACGGCGCGCATGGTGGCGGAGTCCTTCACGTCCTCCGGCCTCGGCGTGGAGAAACAGTGGTACCGCGCGCGCGGCGTCGAGGT